>NZ_DASTBH010000307.1:0-24341 GCF_035712165.1 Actinophytocola sp.
CGAGGTCGGCTCGGTGGCCGGATCCTCGATGTGGGACAACAGGATCCGGGCCATCGCGGCGGCCATCTCCTCGATCGGCTGGCGGATCGTGGTGAGCTGCGGCCGGCAGGACACCGCGGGCGGACTGTCGTCGAACCCGACCACGGCCACGTCCTCGGGTACCCGCCGGCCGTGCTGGCGCAGCACCAGCAACGCGCCGGCGGCCATCAGGTCGTTGGCCGCGAACACCCCGTCCAGCCTGGGATGTTCGGTCAGCAGCCGCTCCATCGCGGTCTCGCCGCCGTCCTGCTTGAAGTCGCCCTCGGCGATCGGCACGTAGGGGTGGCCGTGCCGGGCCAGCGCGTCCCGGAACCCGGCCAGCCGGTCCTGGCTCGCCGGGACGTCCAGCGGGCCGGTGATCGTGGCGAGTCGTGAACGGCCGCGAGCCAGCAGGTGCCCGGCGGCCAGCCGGGCGCCGTCCTGATGCGCCAGATCCACGTAGCTGACCGGGATCGGGGTGGCCGGCCGGGCGAACAGCACCGTAGGCACCCCGGCCCGCGCGAACAACTCGGGCAGCGGGTCCTCGGCGTGCGTGGAGACCACCAGCGCGCCGTCGGCGTTGCCCTGCCGCAGGTTGGCCACCACGTCGGCGCGGGCCGGGTCGGAGTCGGCGAGCATGAGCAGCGGATGAATCCCCAGCGGTCGCAGGAAGTCCACCGCTCCGGCGGCCACCCGCCCGAAGAACGGATCGGCGAAAACCGTGGCCGCGTACCCGGTGCCGGCGGTTCCCTGCGGCGACCCGGAAACCACCAGCGCGATGTTTCCGGCCCGCCGCGTCACCAGCGACCGCGCCGCCCGGTTCGGCGCGTACCCGGTCGTCGCGATCGCGCGCCGGACCTGTTCCTGAATCTCCAGATCGACGTTGCGCACCCCGTTGATCACCCGGGACACCGTCGCCCGGGACACCCCCGCCACCCGGGCCACGTCCTCCAGCGTCGCCGCGCGATCAACCATGCTCGGATGATACGGGCCCGGAGAGCGGTTTCCCGTGCATAGCGGTCTCCCGGCGGCCGGCGCCGCCGCTCGTGCGGCTCTGCTCGCGGCGCACTCGGCGAACGGCGAGGTCGTGAGCACGACGAAGGTGGTGGACTGGCCGTACCCCCAGGTGGTGAGCACCACCTCGCCGACGGCCAGTCCACTGGCGATCGCGATCCGCCCGCCGAACAGGGGTCGCGTGGTCAGCTCAGCCTTGCCGAGTGGGGGCGGGGGATCGGCGACTTCGAACGACTTCGAACACCGGTCAGCGGGCGGCCAACCTCGCTCGGATGGCTTCCGCCTCGGGGAAGCCGAGCACCTCGTACACGGCCAGCGCGCGGTTCCAGTGCTCCCGGGCCTGCTCCTGGTTGCCCAGACCGTGGTGGGCGTGGCCGAGGCCGTCGTCGGCCCGGGCCTGCTCCTGCCGCTGGCCGATCTTGCTGGCGTACTGGTGGGCGTCGGCGTGCGCGCGCAGTGCCTGCGCCAGATCCCCGGTGACCCGGGCGAGCTCGCCCAACCCGTTGAGTGCCTTGGCCTGCCCGCCCGGATCGCCGAGATCGCCGGACAGCCGCAGCGCCGCCTGGTGGTGTTCTTCTGCCTGCGCGTACCGCCCGGACCGCCGGCAGATAGCGCCGAGGTTGTTCAGGGCGCGGGCCTCGTCGTCCCGGTCGCCGATGTCCCGGGAGATCGCCAGTGCCTGCCGGTGGTGTTCGGCGGCGCGGTCGAGCTGACCGGTTTGCTGGTACGCCAGGCCGAGGTTGTCCAGGGCGCACGCCTCGCCCTCCCGGTCGCCGACCTCGCGGAGCAGGGCGAGGGCGGCGCGGTGGTGCCCGGCGGCCTGCTCGTGCCGGCCGGTCAGCCGGGAGATCGTGCCCAACTCGTCGAGCACCCGGGCTTCGCCCTCCCGGTCGTCGAGCTCCCGGCACAGCGCCAGGGTCTGCCGGAAGTGGTCGGCGGCCCGGTCCAACTGGCCGATCATCTGGTATGCGCAACCGAGGTTGCCGAGCGCGCGGACCTCGCCGAACCGGTTTCCGGTGGCACGCATGCAGGCCAGCGACTGGGCGTTGTACTCGGCGCCGCGCTCGTAGCGGCCACTCAGCAGGCAGATGAAGCCGAGGTGGTACAGCGCCCAACCCTCTGTGTCCACATCGGACAGATCACGGGCGATGACCAGTGCTGCGTCGAACTGGCCGGTCGCCTGCTCGTAGCGGCCGGTGCGCTGGTACAGGTCGCCGAGGCCGACCAGCGCGCGGGCCTCGCCGGCCCGGTCTCCGCACCGGCGAGCGGCACCGATCGCGTTCTGGTGCAACAACATCGCGTCCGGATAGTGGCAGGACATGGCCAGATGCCGGTGCAGGGTGGCGGAGAACGCCACCGCGGCAGGCTCCGGCAGGTCCGGGTGTGTCGCGACGGCGAGCAGGTTCGCCCGCTCGGTGTTGAGCCAGCCGCGCGCGGCGGCCCGATCGGGCGGGGCGTCCGGCGCGTTCGGCGGGGCGGTGATCCGAGGCGCGCCGTGCCGGTGGTGCGGGTAGATCACGTCCACCGCGCGGGCGGCCAGGTACAGGTAGTGCTCGGCCAGCCGGCCGAGCCCGGCGCGCCGGTCGCGGGCCGGATCCTCGTCATGTGCCCGGGCGGTGGCGAAGGTGCTGATCAGGTTGTGGACCCGGTACCGATCCGAGCCGGCCCGCTGCACCAGGCTGGCGGCGCTGAGCGCCGCCAGCAGCCGGCGGGCGGTCGGCTCGTCCGTGCCGATCAGCGCGGCGGCGGCGTCCGGGCCGACGTCGATGCCGGGATACAGTGCCAGCAACCGAAACGCGCGCTGCTGGTCGGCGGCGAGGTCGCGGTAGGAGAGGTTGATGGCCACCTCGACGCCACTGTCCACCCGCAGGCTGCGTTGGTGGTGCTCGAGGCGTTCCAGGTGGTCGGTCAGCGTCCAGTCGGGGTTCGCCCTGATGCGGCTGGTGACCAGGGCCAGCGCCAGCGGCAGGTAGCCGAGCAGGCCGGCGATGCGCGCGGCGGACTCGGGCTCGGCGGAGACCGGGCCACCGGCCCGGCGCAGCAGGGTGATCGCCTCGGCCAGGCTCAGCACGTCCAGTGGCAGATGCCGGGCGGTGGTCAGTTCGGGCAGGGCGTGCCGGCTGGTGATCAGGGCGCAGCAGCCGGGCCCGTCCGGGAGCAGCGGCCGGACCTGCTCGGCCGAGGCGGCGTTGTCCAGCAGGATCAGCGCGTCCCGGCCGGCCAGCAACTGCCAGTACTTCGCCTCCCGCCCGACCAGGTCGAGATGCTGGATCTGCTCGGCGGGCAGGCCGAGCCGGCGCAGGAAACCTTCCAGCACGGCGCCCGGATCGGCGGGCGGCCGGTCCGGGTCGTAGCCGCGCAGGTCCACCGCCAGCCGCACTCCGGTGAACTTTCCCTCGGCCAGCAACCGGTGTCCGGCGTGCACCGCCAGCCGGGTCTTGCCGACACCGGGCATGCCGGTGATCGACAGGAGCAGCGGTTCCGGGCGTTCGCCGTGGGCCAGGCCGGTGATCGTGGTCAGCTCGGCCCGGCGGCCGACGAACGACGGCAGGTCGGCCGGCCAGCTGTCGGTCACGCTGACGATCGCCGCGGCACTGCCCAGGCCGGCCACCACCCAGCAGGCCTGCCGCCACTGTTCGGCCGCGTCGTCCTTGCCCAGCAACGCGCGCGCGACATCGGTGACCAGATCCACGTCCAGCCGGGCTCGATCGGGCTGGAAGCACCGGTAGATCGTGTTCAGCACCGGCCGCTCCGGCACGCCGCGCGCCTCCCTGGCCCGCACCACCTCCCGGTGCACCGCCCGGTAGGACATCCCGGACCAGGCCTGGAGCAGCCGCAACCGTTCGACCAGCTCCCGCATACTCGCCACACCCTGTGGTGTGGGCGGCCGCCCATCGCCGTTGCCTGTCACCGTAACCCCGCGCGCCATCTTCCTGTGGCCATCGATCACTGTAGTCGCGGGCCGTGCCGGACGCAGGTACGACCGACGCAGTGCACTCCAGCGCTGTCCACAATGGAGGGTTGAATTCTAGACCGTGACCAACAGGCTGTCGTAACCCCGCAGCATCAGGTGGGTGCGTTCGCCGGGCTGGTCGTACAGGGCGAGGTCGGGGAACCGGCGCAGCACCATCGGCAGGGCGACCTGGGCCTCGAGCCGGGACAGCGCGGCGCCGAGGCAGTAGTGCAGACCGCCGCCGAAGGACAGGCTGTGGTTGTCGGGCCGGCTGGGGTCGAACACGTCCGGGTCGGCGAACCGGGCCGGATCCCGGTTGGCCGCGCCGAAGAGCACCAGGATGCGGCTGCCTTCCGGGACCGGGATCCCGTCCACCTCGGTGTCCGCGGTGGCCCAACGGATGCTGAAGTGCGTTGGAGGCTCGTAGCGCAGCGTCTCCTCGACGACCGCCGCGGCGATCCGCTGCGACCCGGCGACCAGCGCGGCGGCCAGGCGCGGCCGGTCCAGCAGCAGGGTCAGCGCGTTGCCGATGAGGTGGGTGGTGGTCACGTAACCGGCGTTGAACATGGTCAGCAGGTTGGCGACCAGCTCTTCGTCGCGCGGCAGCGCATCGTCGTCGTGCCGCTGCACCAGTGCGGTCACCAGGTCGTCGCGCGGCTCGGCGCGGCGCTGGGCGAGGAGTTTGGTGAAGTACCCGGTCAGTTCGGTGGCCGCGGCGTCGGCCCGGGGCAGGTAACGCCACATCGCGGTGCCGAGGTCGAGGATCGCGCCGAACGAGCGCACCCGTTGCGGGAACCAGGCGCGATCCTGCTCCGGGACCCCGAGCAGTTCCCCGATCACGTCGCTGGGCAGCGGTAGCGCGAACTCCGCCATGAAGTCGACCGGTCTGCCACCGCGGCCGAGTCCGGCCATCCGGTCCAGCCGTTCGTTCACCAGTCGCACGATCGCGGGTTCCAGCGCGGCGATCCGGCGCGGGGTGAACACCTGGCTGAACAGCCGGCGTACCCGCACGTGATCCGGGCCGTCGGTGAAGAAGATCGAACCGAGCAGGGTGCGCAACGCCGGGTGTTCCCGCCAGGGGGAGTTGCGGCGGTCCGGATGATCGGCGTCCATCACGTGAAATGTCGGATCGCGCATGACCTTGTTGGCGGCGTCGAACCCGTGCACCACGAAATCGAAACGGTTCTCGGGATCCTCGCACCGGCAGATCTGTCCGTACCGGTGCAGTTCGGCGTAGTACGGGTAAGGGTCGCGGCGCCCATCAGCGGACAACAACGCGCCCAGCGAGACGGTGTGCACCGCGACCGCCCCGGAACGCACACCGGAGTAGTCGGCAACGCTCATCCGCTGTTCGTATCAGGGCTGTCCGATCGCGGGTAGAACCTATTGGCGGAATTTGTCGTCAGTTAGTGAATAACTCAGACATCCTGGTTTATAGGCGACCAACGGGGTGTAGCGCGCAGTTCGCCCATAACCGTTCTAAACCTGATGAGCCCACCGAACTTTGAAAAAGTTCTGGTACTACAACGTTTGTAGCCAAACGGCCAGTCCGGCACAAGGGGGGCGATTGCGGGCGAAGCGCAACCAATCCGGACATTTGTTAACGAACTACGCGTGCCACGTCCGGTGGGATGAAGCGGGCGCGGGCGGCTAGCAGGTGCGGCATTCCCGGGGCGTGCGGATGACGAAGGTGGTGCTGCCGGACACCCCCAGGGCGTCGGTCGCGGTCACCGTGACGTTGTACACGCCCGCGCGGGCCCAGCCGGAGATCAGCCCGGAACTCGCGTTGATGTGCAGGCTGGTCGGCAGCCCACTGGCCGTCCACGTGTAGGGGAAGGTGCCGCCGCCGACGGTCATCTGGAGGCTGACCGCGTCGAACTCCACGTAGTTCTGGGTCCCGGGGTTCCCGACCACCACGGCGTTGACGCCGGCCGAGGCGAGCGCGGTGTTGGTGGACAGGGAAAAGGCCGCGACGAGCATCGCCAGCCAGACCAGCCGGCGGCTCCACCGAAGGCGATTCGTGGTCACCCAGCCAGGTTCCCATATTGGGCCGGACACGGGAAAGCGCCGGCCCATGGACAAAAAGTTCGGCCCCGGTCAGGGTTTGCGGCCGACCGCGCCCATGATGCCGATCTGTTCGGGATGCTCGCCGACATCCTGATCCATCTCGGGCCGCCATTGCGGCACCCAGACCAGCCCGGGTTCCACCAGTTCGGTGCCGGCCATGAGTTCCATGACCTGTGCGGGGGTTCTGCTGATGAAGGGTGTCGTGGTGTCGTCGTAATGCCGCTCGGCGCCGGCCGGCACCTCCGCCATTCCGGCGACGCTGCCGTGGGAAACCACGAAATGGCTGTTCGACGCCAGGGGACGCAGATACCGGGCGACCGATGCCCGGGGATCGGCCGAATCCGGAACGAAGTGCAGCACGGCGACCATCAGCAACGCCATCGGCTGGTCGAAGTCGAGCAACCGCGCGACCGGCGCGGAGTCCAGGATCGTGTCCGGGTCGCTCAGATCGGCGTGCAGGACGGCCGCGTTGGCGTTGTCCGCCAGGATGGCCTCACTGTGCGCCACGGCGATCGGCTCGTTGTCCACGTACACGACCCGGCACTCGGGCGCCATCCGCTGGGCGATCTCGTGCACGTTGCCCACGGTCGGAATACCGGAGCCGATGTCCAGGAACTGCCGGATCCCGGCGTCGACACAGAACTGAACCGCGCGACGCAGGAACGCTCTGTTGGCGCGGAACGACCGGTCGACGTTCGGCACGATCTCCAGGAACCGCTCGGCGAACAGCCGGTCCTGCTCGAAGTTGCAGCCGCCGCCGAGGAAGTAGTCGTAGACCCGCGCCGCGTTGGGCGTGTCCACGTCGATGTGTTGCGGTGCCCACGATGGTCGTTCAGCCGACATGTGACGATCGTATCGATGCCCTGAGTCAGCTTGCACAGGCCTCGAACTCATCGGGGGTGTGACCGATGGCCGGTTCTGCCGAGAAGCACGTGTCCCGAGGTCGGAAGAGTACCCGTGAGGTACAGCGCATGCTGGTCGCCGGGACTTGGCGCCGCGGGAGAACCGGCCCATCGATCAACCTGTCACAGGCTCACCGGACGATCTGGATTTCCCGCTGGTCGGTGGCCGGCGGCGGGTTGGGGAAGAAGTTGATGTTCAGCGTCGCCGACGCGAACGCCGTTCCCCTGCGGAACGGCGCGCTGCCGGGTGAGGGCAGCACCGTCAGCTCGATGGACTCGGCGCCGCCGGTGAACCAGCCGATGCTCGCGCTGGCGGTGCCGGTGGCGATCTGCTGCCCGACCCGCTCGGTGACGGTCAGCGAGAGGTAACCCAACGGGAAACCGCTCGGGTTGCTTGCCGGGCCGACGAACGTGACCCGGACCGTGATCGCCGCGCCCCGCGCCTGCAGGGTGGCCGGCGACTCCACCCGGACCAGGCCGAGCGACGGCGAGTCGGCACTCACGTCCGCGCTCACCGGCGCGACGGACGCGACCAGGGTGCCCGCCACGATGGCGGTGACAGCCAGGGCCATGGCCTTGGCTCTCCCTCGTAACGATGGGAATCTCATGTTCCTTACCTCTCTTTTTCTGTTGATGGCAGGACTGTTTGCACCGGCGGCGCGGCCAGGCCGATGAGGGCTCCGGCGGTGAGCAGCACGGCGGGGATGTGCCAGAGGAAGTCGAATCCGCTGTGCACCAGAAGGGCCACCAGTCCGGCGGCGGATCCCGCCCACAGCGCCACCGGACCGTGGCCGGGCCGGCCCCGCCGGACGAGGATCGCCACCGCGACGAGCAGGCACAGCACCAGCGCGAGCCCGATCGCGCCGAGCTCGACCAGCACCTGGAGGTACTCGTTGTGGACGTAGCGCATGGCGAGTTGCCGGCCGTCCTCGCCGGTCCAGGTGAACCATCCCCGGCCTGGTCCGACGCCGAACACCGGCCGCGCCGCCACGACGTCGAGGGCCGCGTCCGTGGCGTGAACCCGGTCGGGAGAGCTCAGTGAGACCCGTCCGCCGATCAGGGTCCGGGGCGCCAGGCCCCACCCGATCATCGCCGCGCCGGTGCCGAGGGCGAGTGCCAGCCCGGTCAGCGCGGCAACAACCCGGACCCTGCCGCGCAACCGGGTGAGCCCCGCCGTGACGGCCAGCCCGGCGAGCAGTGCGAGCACCGCCAGCACGGGCCGGGCGGGTGCTGTGGCGGGGAACAACGGCACGAGGCCGGCCACCGCGACCGCGGCGCCGAGCCCGGGCGCGGCCAGGTGCGCCACCGTCGCGCGGACGCCGGCGAGCAGGCCCAGGACCACCAGACCCACCAGCAGCGCGAGCAGCGCGGCGCGGCTCAGCGTGGCCGCGAGCCCGACCAGCAGCAGGTAGGTGACGGCCGCATACGGCACCGCCCGGGGGCGGGTCAGTTGCAGCGAGATCGCCAGCACCGAGACGGACGCGAGCAGTGCGCCGGCGGCGTTGGGGTAGGTGATCGTCGTCGCGGCCCGCCACAGTCCATTTGCGACAGTGGTCCAGGACGGAATCCGGAACACCACGGCGATCCAGCCACTCATGGCCATCAGCGCGCCGACGATGGTGATGACAACGGCGAACAGCTCCCGCTGTGCCGCGTCGGTGCGTTGCGCGACCAACAGCGCCGCGATGAGGCACACGATGCTCAGCACCGTGGGAACGGCCATCGTGACCGCGCCGGCCCCGACCGCACGCACCACGGCCCAGACGACCATCGCTCCGGCCGCCGACAATATCGGCCACATGCCGGACCACTGCCGATTGCGGGCGGCGAGGCAAAATGCGATGCACACCAATACCGTTGCCAGCGCGCGGCCGGTCAGATGATAACCGCCCTGGGCAACAATCGCGGCCGCCATGGCCGCGACGAGAAGGAGGACATGGCCAGGCAGGGCGATATCAGTGCGCTGCCGGGCGACGTCCTGGTCCGGCGACAGCGTACCTTCCAGCATCGGCCCTCCAGGTTTGTTGCACGCATCGGAGAACGCATGTCCGGTGCTGGAAGCTGCTCATGGAGCAGAAAGAATGATGCCCAGGATTCGTCCGGTAGGAGACGAATCAATCAATGCACCCGTAGTGAGAAACCTAAGAAGGCATGCCTAACACAAGTATTGAGTCTTCATGAACATCCCCAGTCGCCAGTTTGGATGAAACTGCGTTCATCGCAGGCGATCCTACTTCAGGTCATCATGAGCGTCAATGGTCAGCCCAGGAGGTTTCCCTCGCTGGAGCTCGATGGTGCGGGGTCTGGTAGCCGCATCATGCGGAACGCGTTGAGGAACCCGATGAGCCCGGCGAGCATAGGAATGAGCAGCGCGATCTGCAGGGCGAGATGCCGTGCGTCCGTGTTGATTCGGATGATCTCGTCCTGAACCTCTTCGGGCCGGTCGACGAGCAACTGTTCGAGCTGCGTGTTGCTCATGACCTGCGCGTCGTCCTCCAGTCGCTGCGCGACCTGGACCTGGTCGGCCTCGGGAAGTACGGCGCTGTCCTCCGCCATCGCGGTGAAGCTGATCGACAGCATCGCCAGCATGACCGCACCGGCGAAGGCCAAACCGAATGACAGCCCGAACGATCCGGCCGCCGAGTTGGTGCCGGCCGCCTCGCTGACCCGCTCGTTCGAGATCGGGGACAGCGTGTAGTTGTTGAGCTGAGACACCAGCAGGCCCAAACCCGATCCCGCGATCAGGAGCGGGACGATGAGTGCCCACCCGAACTCGGCTCGGGGCACGATCGGGATCAGCAGGGCTATTCCGATGGTGAGCAGCAGGAATCCCCACCGGACAACGCTGCTGGGGCGTCGCCGCCCGGATCTCTTCCCGGCGAGCAACGCCATTCCGAACATGCTGAGGGAGAGCGGAGCGAGGGACAGGCCCGCCTGCAACGCGTTGTACTCGAGCACCATCTGCAGGTAGATCGGCAGCACGATCATCGTGCCGCCCAGGGCGATCTGCTGGAGCATCTGCTGGGAGATCCCCAGCCTGAACATCTTCGAGGCGAACAGGTCGGGATCCAGCAGGGTCGGCTTTCCCCGGCGTTTGCGCCGCACCAGCCACCACACCAGGGTGGCCAGCGCGATCGCTCCGACCCCGATGAACGCGCCGACGGCTTCGCCACCCTCCTGCCAGACCAGGATGCCCAGGACGATGCCGCCCATGCCCAGGACGGAGAGCAGGGCGCCGACGAGGTCGACGCTTCGGGGACCGGTGTATGCCACGTCGCGAACGAGGCCGAGACCGGACAGCACGATCGCGATGATGACGACCTCGAGCGCGAACGCGACGCGCCAGGACAGGAAGGTGGTGATGAACCCGCCGAGCAGCGGACCGATCGCGGCGGCGATCGCGGCCGCCGCCCCGACCAGGGCGTAGACCCGCGTCTGAGCCGCTCCCTCGAAGTTGCCGTGGATCAGCGACTGCATCCCCGGGAGCAGCAACGATGCGCCGATCCCGCCCAGCACCGCCCAGAAGATGATGATCGCGGTGAGGCCCTGGGCGAATGTCATGGCCAGCGCGCCGATGGCGTAGCCGAGCAAACCCAACGTGTAGGCCCGCTTGCGGCCGATCAGGTCGCCGACCTTGCCGCCGATCAGGATGAACGCGGCCGATACCAGCGCCTCGAGCGCGATCGCCGACTGGACGCCGCTGACGGTCGTGCCCAGATCATGGACCACCGCCGAGATCGAGACGTTCATCAGGGACGTGTCGACCACGAGCACGAACATCGCCATCGCCAGCAGGAGCGGGAGCAGCCGATGATGGCCGGCCTGCGCAGCGCCTCCGGTGTTCGCCTCAGCAGTCATGGAGGCCCGACCACCGCGTACTGACCGTCGACCGCAGGAGATCCCC
Organism: Actinophytocola sp.; assembly: GCF_035712165.1. Lineage (GTDB taxonomy): Bacteria > Actinomycetota > Actinomycetes > Mycobacteriales > Pseudonocardiaceae > DASYTH01. The sequence goes on from NZ_DASTBH010000307.1 coordinate 10,859, forward strand.
CTGCGACCCCCTGCCTGCCGGGAGTGTGGTCATCCGGTTCCTCCTGGGACGATGCCGGGCACATCTGCGATCGTCGCGCCGCCACCTGGGGTCTTCCTCATCCGCCAGGGGTGAGCCGACGGGTGATCCCGGCGACGACCGGGCCGCCGACCAGCCCGGACCGGCGCGAATCCAACCGTTGACGAATCTCTACACCGGATCCTCACCCACCCGGGCGCATCGCGCGAGCCGGAAGCACCGGGCGAGTTCGGTGCCGGCCGGCTATCCGGCGACGTCGACCGCGCCGAGGTCCAGGATCCGCACGGGGTCGAACGGTCCGACCCGGATTCGCTCGCTCCACACCGCATGGGCATGGCGCGACCACAGCGGTACCAGCGGCAGGTCGCGCAGCAGTTGGTTCTCGGCCACGCGGTACAACTGGTCCCGCTCGGCCAGTTCGGTCGCGGCGTCGGCGGCCGCGAGCAGTTCGGCGAACCCGGCCGGGGCGTAGCCCGGAATGCCGACCATGGGTTCGCGTGGGCTCGGGGTGAACAGCGGACGCGAGACCACGACGAGGCCGTCCGGGTCCTGGCCCTCACCGAGCGGTTTGGCCACGACGTCCAGGCCAAGGGCGTCACGCAGTTGCGCGACCAGCGCGCCGACCCAGGGTTGCTGTGCGGCGTCGTGGTAGACGTTCACCGGGCCGGCGAACCCCTCGACCTGGCCCAGTAACGACTTCGCTGCCGCGGCATCGTGGTTGCACGGCCGGCACACCGCGGAGCGTTGGGGCAACGCGACCGACGGCGGCAGCAGGGAACGGGCCGGATCCACCTGACGGTCGAGCGGCCCGGCCTCCAACGCCGCGCGGTCCACCGCCAACGCGACCGCATGGCGAACGGCCGGATCGCGGAACCTGGCGTCCGACAACGGAAATCTCAGATAGGTCGCCTCGGGCAGCGGCACCACGACGTGCCGGTTGCCGAAGTCGGTCCGCATGGCGTCGTGGCGGGAGCCGGGCACGGCGCTGGCCAGGTCGAGCGTCCCGGCGCGGACCTGCTCGTACTGGGAGCCGGGATCGTTCACCAGCCGCACGACGATTTCCCGGGCGTTGCCGCGCGCATAACCCTGGTAGCCCTCGAAACGCACCAGCCGCACCCCGTCCCGCCACTGCCCGTCCAGCCGGTACGGTCCGGTCCCGATGGGCTTCGCGCCGAACCCGGCCCAGTCCCGTGACGCCAGAACGGAATCCGGCAGCGGCAGCAGCGCGAGCGAGCTGAGCACGAGAGGCAACTGGGTGAACGGCCGGGCCAGCACAAGCTCGATGGTGAGGTCGTCGACCCCCCGCATGTCCTTGGCGCCCATGACATCGGTGAGAACCGACGCGCCCGGCCAACGTTCGGCGATCGCCGCCTGCCAGGCGCCGGTGTAGGAGCGGGCGGTGACGGCGGAACCGTCGTGGAACCGCACACCCGGACGCAGCTTAATGGTCCACACCACCTGGTCCGGGCTGGTGACCGAGAGGGCCGCGAGCGGCTTGACCTCATGGGTTTCGGGGTCGTGGGTGGTCAGCGGTGTCCAGAGCGCACCGGCGATCAGCTGCCCGGTCAGGTCCGTCAACCGGGCGGGCAGCAGGCTGGCCGGCTCGCGCACGCCCACCACGTACGTCCCCGGTTCGGATGCTGGCGTCGCGGTATCCGTGCACGCCGATCCGGCCAGGACGACCGCGATCACCAGGAGCCGAACCTTGAGTGCGCTCATCACCCCGGATACGGTAGGTGGGATTAGCGACCACTGGGAGGCAGAGGTGCGCACCTGGTTGCTCCGATCGAGTGTCGTCGTCCCCGCGGTGGTCGCCCTGGCGCTCACGTCGATTCCCGCGAACGCCTGCAACGAGGCCAGTCCCGGTCCCGCGGCGGAGGCCGGGCACGTGCACGCGGCCGCGCCCGCCGTGACAGCGGCAGGGACATCGGCGACCAAGAACGTGCGGCACCTGGCGAACCTGCCCGATGCGGCGGGCGCGATCGCCATCAACTTCCTTCGCTACGGGCACCGCGACATCATGTTCGTCGCCGGCCAGTTCGGGCTCAGGTCCTACGACATCACCCGAGACCCGACCAGACCGCGGTTCCTGTCCGAGGTGTCGATGCCCGGCATGTGGCAGATGGAGGACACCGAGGTCGACCCGGTGCGCAAGCTGGTGTTCCTGGCCAGGGACCCACGTGCGTTCGGCGGCAACGTGCTGACCGGGGAGTCCGGCATCTACACCGTGGACGCCTCGCGCCCGGAGGCCCTCGCGGTGATCAGCTATGTCCAGGTGCCGGCCGGCCACACCACCAGTTGCGTCAACCGCTGCCAGTACCTCTGGACCGGTGGCCCGGCCAAGGCCGCGACCATGCCGGCGGAATGGGGCGGCCGCCCGATCTGGGTGACCGACGTGCGCAACCCACGCAGTCCCGTCGTGTTCCCCAACCCGATCGACCTTGGCCGCAACGACGGCAAGACCGACTACTCGCACGACGTGCAGGTCGACGCCATGGGGATCGCCTGGGTGTCCGGCCGGGGCGGCACCCGGGGCTACTGGACCGAGGGGTGGCACCGAGACCCGCTGACCGGCAAGGCGCGCCGGGCGACCGCGCTCAACCCGATTCCCTATGCCGGCGGCGGTATCGACGAGCTCGCGGCGCCGTCCCGGTTCATGCACAACAGTTTCCGGCCGGTCGGTCACCGCTCCGCCGACGGCGGCGAGCACGAGCGCTGGGGTCGTGGCGGCAACCTGGTCTACGTCACCGAGGAGAACTTCGCCGACGGATGTGCGGGCGACGGCGTGCTGGTGATCGCCTCGCTGCGTGGTTCGTTCAACGGCGAGGGCTGGCGGTCGACACCGGAGCAGCCGTTCCGCCTGCAACCGGTCGGCACCTGGGGCGTGGCCGGGCAGGAAGGCAGCGACCCGGACAGCGCCGACTGCTCGGCGCACTATTTCCAGGTGCAGGGCAACATCCTGGTGCAGGCCTTCTATGCGCAGGGAACCCGGTTCCTCGACATCAGCGATCCCACCAACCCCACCCAGATCGCCTACTTCCGCCCCGGCGACGGCCGCGCGTGGGCGCCCTACTGGCACCGTGGCTACGTCTTCGTCGCCGACAACGTGCGGGGCGTCGACATCCTCAAGCTGGGCAGGTGAGGCGCCCGGCCGGCACTCGGTCGCGGTGGTGAGGAATGTGGCCATGCGGCGACTGGGTCGGACCGTCCGGTGAGGGGCGAACCACGGTTTCGTGGCCGGCGCGGCTGCCGGTTGATCACCGAGGTGGACGGCGTCGCGATCTGCGAGCAACTGTGCGTGGAGGACCGGGCCTCGTGGGTCGGACCCGGTTACCGGCGGGACTACGTGCTGACCATGCAGCGCGCCGGCGGGTTCCGGTGCAGGGCCGACGGGCACGAGCACTTCCTCGACCCGACCGTGGTGAACTTCGAGTGGCCGGGCGAGGAGTTCTCCGTCGCGCATCCGCTCGGGCCGTGCGCTCCCGCCACGTTGATCGTCCTGCCGCCGGAGTTGGGCGCCGGTGAGCTGTCCGACCGGATGGCCAGCGAGGCGCCCCGGACCGGGCCGGTCGAGCTGGCGCACTGGGCGTTGGTGACGGCGTGCCGGCGCGGCGTCGACCGGTTCGAGGTGGCCGAGCGGCTGTGGGGACTGCTGGACCTGTTGCCGCGCCCGCAGGAACCGGTCCGGGTCGCCGGCCGCAGGCCGCCGACCGCGCTGGCTCACCGTCGGCTGGTCGATGCGGCCCGAGAAGTGTTGTCCAGCGGGGATTTCTCGCTCTCGCTCGACGCGATCGCCCGCCGGGTGGGCTGCTCGGCGGCGCATCTGAGCCGGGTGTTCCGGCAGACCGCCGGGTGCAGCCTCACCAGCTACCGCAACGACCTGAGGATGCGGGCGGTGCTGCGGGATATCGCCGACGGCGCACCGTCGCTGCGCATTCTCGCGGCCACCTACGGGTTCGCCGACCAGGCGCACCTGACACGGGTCGCCCGGGCCCGGCTCGGCCTGCCCCCGAGCCGGGTGCGCGCTCTGCTCGATCCGGCATAGTGGACAAGAATCATCAAGGCGCACCGCAGGGTGGTGTGCGAGGTTGACGCGGTGCGCAGACCCTTCCGAGTTTCGCTGATCGCGCTGACCGCGGCGCTCACCGCCGGACTGTGCGGTTTGCCGGCCGCCGACGCCGCGCCCGCGCGGCACCGGACCCCCACCCTGGCCGATCCGCGGCCGTGTCCCGGTCTGACCGGCGTCACCTGCGCCTACCTGGAGGTGCCGCTCGATCGGGGCGGGTCGGTGCCCGACCGGTTGCGGCTCAAGGTGGCCATGGCCGACAACGTGGACGCCCCGCGCGGTGTGCTGGTGGTGCTCAGCGGCGGCCCCGGCCAGCCGGGCGTGCCGTTCTTCCAGCCGTTGCGGGAGTCGCTGCGCGGTGCGCTGACCGACTACCGGCTGGTCATGATCGATCAGCGCGGCACCGGTGAGACCGCGGTGAGCTGCCCGCAGGTGCAGCGGGAGGTGGGCAGCTCCGATATCCGGGCGGCCAGTCCGGAGGCCGTTCGCGCGTGCGCGGACAGCCTCGGCGAACGCCGGAACTTCTACACCAGCGCCGAGACCGTCGCCGACCTCGACGACCTGCGAGTCGCGCTCGGCGCTCGCTCCTGGACCCTCGACGGCGTGTCGTACGGCACGTTCGTGGCGCAGCGGTATGCCCTCACCCACCCGCACCGGCTCCGCAGGCTCGTCCTCGACTCCGTGGTGCGGCAGGACAACGCCGACCCGCTCTACGTCGCGGCGCTGTCCGCGTCCGGGACGGTGCTGCGGGTCGCCTGCCGGGAACAGGCCTGCCCGTCCGACCCGGCCCGGGACCTCGCCGAAGCCCTGCGCCGCACCGGCCGTCCGGTGGAGCTGCTCGACATGCTGATCATCTTCAGCATCATCGACCCCAAGCTGACGGATCCGACTTTCTCGGTGCTCGACCGGCTGCGCGCGGCAGGCGCCGGAGACCCGGGTCCGATCACCGAGCTACTCGGCTGGTTCAGCGCCCCGGACGACTCGCCGATGGAACTGTTCAGCGCCGGCCTGCACCTGGCCACGTTGTGCGCCGACGTCCGCGACATGCCCTGGGGCGACTCGTCCGCGCCGCTGGAGGTTCGGGACCGTGCGGTGCAACGTGCCGTCGCGCGGCTTCCGGGCAGCGCCACGTGGCCATTTCCCAAGCAGACCGCCGGACAGCAGGGGATTGTCGCCAACTGCCGGCACTGGCCGCCGTCCCGGCCGATCCCGCCGACCCCGTTCCATCGCCTGACCATGCCGGCCCTGCTTCTGGCCGGCGACCGCGACCTGTCCACACCGGTGCGCTGGGCGCAGGAGCAGGAATCCAGGATGAGCAACGCAAAGCTCGTGGTCATACCCGGCGCCGGTCACTCCGTCCAACGCCGCTCGACCGGCGGCGCCCAGGAAGCGGTGCGGTTCCTCCTGTCCTGAATGGTCCACAGTGGACCTACGCCTCACATCACGTGCGGGAACGAGGCCCAGCCGGCACCGATCTGCCGGGCGGTCGACGAGGACAACGTCAGGTTGTTGTTGGGGTAGTACATCAACGCGCCGTCCGCGTTGACCCCCAACACGTCGGCGTGCCCGTCGCCGCTGAAGTCGGAGGCGAAGACCTGGCTGAACGAGCCCCAGCCGTTGCCGATCTGGGTCGGTGCGGACAGTGCGAGCCCGTTGTTGGGGTAGTACAACAGATTGCCCTCGGCGTTGACCCCCAACACGTCCGCATGCCCATCGCCGCTGAAGTCGGACACCCGCTCGCGGTTCGCGCTCTGGCCGCAGTTGCGGCTGGCGACGTTGCGCCAGGTGCGTGAGGCGCCGGTGTAGGTCGTCCCGTTGAACACCGCGGCGACCCGTTCGGCGCCGGCGAAGCCCCAGGTCACGCTGCCGTTGCCATTGCTGTCGTAGCCCTGCTCGTAATGCAGGTGCGGGTGGTTGTTGGAGGTGGGACCGGTTCGCCCGACCCGCCCGATCAACTGCCCCTGGGTGACCCTGGCCCCGACCGAGACCGCCCGGGACTGCAGGTGCAGGTACGTGGTGAAGTGCCGGCTGCCATGGTTGATCTGGATCACGTTGCCGGCATTGCTGTGGTAGAAGGATTGGTTCACCGTCCCGGCCGCCGGCGCGACCAATGCCGCGCCCTCGGTCCCGGCCTGGTTGGGCTCCCGCACCATGTCCAGCGCCGGATTGTGTCCCCAGGTATCCAGTCTCCACTGCTGACCGCAGGTGAACGGCAACTGAAACGCCGGAGCGGCCGCGACCGGTGTCACGGTCACCACGCTTCCCACGGCCACCAACGCCGCAACGCCCACCCCACCCAGCACACGCCGAAAAGCCCTGCTCATCCGAAGTCTCCTCCTCGCCGGCAACCGCCGCGAAAGACATTGACCGGGTCAGCAATGATCACGTGATCCGTCAACCTAGGGGACATCGGCGCGGCATGGCAACCACACATGGTCACTGTGGTCACCCGACACGATCACTCAACGGCGCGGAGCTCTCCTCGCAACCGTGGGATTCCCGCTCGACCGCTCAGGTCAATGAGCCGAGGTGGCGGATGGTGAGTGTCGGGCCGGGGAGGGGTGTGCGGTGGCGGCTCAGGAGGGCAGCCAGGCGTTGGGGGGTGTGGGCCGGGTGGATGGTGTGGGCCCAGCTCGGGTGGTGGCCGCCGCAGAGGTTGGTGACGAACTGGGCCACGGTGCGCGGGTGGGGGAGGATGTCGTACCCGCCGAGGTAGCCGATCACCCAGGGCGGTTCACTGGGCCGGGTTTCCGCGGCGACGAGCCATCCGTCCCGTTCGTTCCACACCAGCATCAGGTCCCGGTTGGGACATTCGGCGTGGCGGTCCAGTAGCCCGAGATAGGCGGTGATGGTGTCGCTGATCTCGTATCCGGTGGCTTCGGCGGGCACCGCGAGCTGGGCCGCCACGGCGTGCACATAGCCGGCCAGTTCGCGTTCGACCTCGAGCAGGCTCACGGTCTTCGGTTCGGCTCGGCGCTGGGGGGTGCGCGGGGACTGCGGGGTGTCGTCGAGCCCGAGCATGGACAGCAGGCAGCTGCGATCGTCGTCGTCGAGCGCTTGGCCGGCGACGGTGCGGGCGGCGCGAGCGCGCAGCAGGCGCGCGTCGATCTCGGCCTGGGCGCGGGCCTGGGCGAACGCACGCGGCCGGGGATCGACGGGATCGGCTGGGCGGCTCATGGGGTGCTGGCCCGGCCGGATGCGTCGGAGCCGGCCCGGCGCGGCGGTGGCGGGGCTGCCGTTGCCGGCAGCCCAGCCCGCAGGTGACGCCGTCGGACCGCAGGACCCCGCCTCGATACCTGACGATGGGCAGCCCGAGCTTCTTGCTCAAGCTGGAGTGTCAGCCCAGGCTGCTCGCCGACCATGATGGCCGTGGAGGTGGCGGCACGGGTCTGTGGGCCCAACAAGATGGCGCTCCCGTCTCCGGTCGAATCGCGACCGGATCTGGCGCCAAGAACGAAGCCGGCCCGATTGCCGGTTACGAGATGCTCTCGACGACCCAACCGTACCCCAGATACGCCCAGGCAGGCAGGGGCGGACCGATCGGGTCGGAACCGCCCGGCGGCGCCCTCGTCCGTCGGTGCACACCATCCGGCCTGCTCATCCGCTACAGTGAGCTGCCTCACCACACGGTGCCCGGCGGGAACTAATGTGGGTCCGGTCCGGTTGTAACCTAGAGACGTATCGGAGCGTCGTCTCGCGCTCCAGGCAGACTCGGGCACGACCGGGTAGTGTCAGCGCATTCCCATCTGGGTCCCCGCGCATCCCCCAGCACACCGGTGCTGATGTCGCACCGACGCACGTCGAGCCTTGAGGTCATCCAGACATCGGCGCTCAACCATCAATGAGGAGTTTCGCCATTACCACAGCCACACCGAAGGCCGGCTCGACAGCCGCGCGCATCGTGTTCAGTCATCCCTTCATCGAACCGGCACCCAGCCGGCCCGAGCACATCGCCGGTGCCGCGCCTTCCATCCGGACCCCGTTCCGTGAACCATCGAGCCGATCGGACCACACTCCGCCCACCGCGTGACCGCGTCCGGCGTTCGGATCGACACGGATGCCGTTGCCCGCCAGGAATTCCTGACCGGCCGAAAAGGACACCGGACGACCCTGGCGCTCGCATTGCCGGCGTGGCCGGCACCTCGGGGCGGACATGCCTCCGTGACGATGGACAGGCGGCGTAGAGTACGGGGCGCCGAGAGCATTTCGCGTGTTGGCAGTCGAGCCGGCGCCGTTCTCTGATCCCGACGTCACCTAGCCACCTTCGGATCGTCCGGGGTGGTCGCGCCTGCCGGTACGGCTAGCCGCGGCGCGGTCATAAGAGTCGCGGCCCGCCGTCGCGAGGTTGGGGACAACCATGACCGCCCAACTCATCGGCATCGTCATCGTGTCCTTTGTGTTGCTCGCTTCCAGCGTCCGCCTGGTGCGGGCGGACGAAAGAGGTGTGGTCCTCCGGTTCGGTCGGCTGCTCCCCACCGTTCGCTCGCCCGGTGTGCGGCTGATCGTTCCGGTCGCCGACGTGATGCGGAAGGTGTCCATGCGCACCGTCGTCACGGCGATTCCGCCGCAGCTGTGCACCACCCGCGACCGGGTTCCGCTGACCGCAGGCGCCGTGGTCAGCTGCCACGTTGCCGACCCGGCCAAGGTCGTTCTCACCGTCCATCAGCACGCCTCGCCCGTCGCCCTGATCACGGAGATCTCGCTGCGGGCGGTCATCGCCCGCGTCGACCTGGACGTCCTGCTGTCCGACCAGGACCGGATCAACACCGAGCTGGCCAAGACCATCAACGCGCCCTTCGCCTTGGCGTGGGGACTGCACATCGACCGCGCTGAGATCAACGGCATCGCGCTGTCCGAGGGCAGAAAACGCGCGCTGAAGCGCCGAGCCAGGGCGCACGACGTGCCCGCCGCCGCGATCCCAGCCATGGCCACCCCGCAACGACACTCGTCTCCGTACCGGATCCCGGCACCGCGATCGGCGCCCGGCGAGCCATCGGGTACCCGTCCAGCCGCTCCGCCGAGAGCAACCCACGCGACCACCCGTCATGGCGGTCTTGTCGTGCTCGAGCCGGCCGCCCAGGCGTTCGCCGATGCCAACAACGTCCGGCCGTACGTGTTCGAGCTCGGCCCTGACCTGGGCCGATCGACTCTCAGCCGTCGGCAGTCCGGCCCGGCCACCAAGCCCAAGGCAGACGTGACCGATCTGCGCGCCCCCGGCGGACCCCATGGCGAGGTGCCGGTCCGGATCGTCCGGCCGCCCGGCGCCGGCGGACGGCTACCCGTCGTGTTGTTCGTCCATGGGGCTGGATGGGTGTTCGGCGACACCGTCACCCACGACCGGCTGGTTCGCGAACTGGCCACCGGTGTTGGTGCCGCGGTGGTGTTCCCCGATTACCGGCGTTCCCCGGAAGCCCGCTACCCCTCGGCGGTCGAGGAGTGCTACGCCGTTGCCGAATGGGTGCGCCACCAGGGTTCCGAGCATGGGCTCGACGGCAGCCGGGTAGCGCTGGCCGGCGACTCGGCCGGCGGGAACATCGCCGCCGCGCTCACCCTGCTGGCCAAACAACGCTCCGGTCCCGCCTTCGCCGCACAGGTGCTCTTCTACCCGGTCACCAACGCATTCTTCGACACCGGCTCCTACCGCCAGTTCGCCGAGGGCTACCACCTCCGCCGCGACGCGATGATCTGGTGCTGGAACCAGTACAGCACCGCGGCCCAACGCACCGAGATCACCGCCAGCCCGCTTCGCGCCACCGTCGAACAACTCGCCGGCCTACCCCCGGCACTGGTCATCACCGCCGAAGCCGACATCCTCCGCGACGAGGGCGAGGCCTACGCCGACAAGCTACGCACCGCGGGTGTACCCGTGACGTCCCGGCGCTACCGAGCCACGATCCACGACTTCGTGACGATCGACGCCCTGGCCGGCAGCCACCCCGCCAAGGACGCCACGGCACAAGCCATACGGTTCCTGGGCAACGCCCTGCACCCAACGCCCTGATCACGAATCGGCGCACGGCGGTCGAACGTGTGGTCTATTGTGGACAGAAGTTCGGCACGCCGGCAGATCACCGGTTGCCCGGCCAGAACAGGTTGTCGTCGATCGTCCCGTCGATGACTCTCGCGGCGACATCGCGGAGCCGGAGGTTGTGGCCGCGCGCGAAGCCCCGCATCAGCTGGAAGGCCGCATCCATCTGCAGGCCGCGCCGTTCGGCGAGCATGCCCTTGGCCTGCTCGAGCTGGACCCGGCTGTCCAGAGCGCCCTGCAGTTGGACCGCGAGCACCTCGCGGGCGGTGATGGCGCGCTCCTGGAGCAGGCCGATGGTGGCCACGTCGGCCATGGCCTGGCCGATACGCAGGTCGGCCGCCCGCAGCAGCCCCGGGGTCACCCGAAAGATGGTCAGTGCCCCGATGGTCTCCTCTCGCAGCCGCATCGGGACCGCCTGGGCCGAGTTGAACCCGAGCTCCTGAAGCCGAGCGGTGAAGACGGGCCAGACCGTGCGCATGGCCGTCACGCTCGGTTGCCCGACGGGGCCACCGGACCGGTAGCAGTCCAGGCACGGACCTTCGTCATTCTGCAACTCGTACAGCTCCAGCAGCCGAGCCTCCTCGGCCGAGGACGCCATCACCTGCAGCTCGCCGCCCGAGTCGGCAAGCATGATGGCGGCGGCACTGGCGTCGAGCAGCTCGACGCTGCGCGCGGCGAGTGTGTGCAGGAAGTCGATGACGTCGAAGTCGGCCACCAGTGTGTCGGCCAGGTCCACGAACGTGGCGGCGATGCGTTGTTCTCGGGTCACCATGCGCTCTACTGCCTTCCGCCACCGGGCTCACCGTCATCAAACCGCATCCGGCGGCTGACCACATCGGCGGCGACCTCGGAGACCGGACGGCCAGAAACGTAGGCGCGCGCCCGGAGCCGCAGCAGCGCCTCGGCCAGGCTGATGCCGAGCTGGACCGCGATCATTCCGGTGGCCTGGTGGACGACCGCCCGGCGTTCGATCGGCTCGACCAGCGCGGACTGGTCGCCCTCCTGCGCGGCGTGGTCCTGCAGGTAAAGCACGACCAGGGTGGCCGCCTCGGCGAAGGCGAGCGCCTCGGCCAGCTCGAGGATCTCGAGCTGGCCAGGCACGTCGCGGTAGAGGTCGAGCACGCCGACCCGGATGGCGCCGACCCGCAGGGGGAGGGCGAAGATCGCGCGGACACCGAAATCCAGCACGGCGGCGACGAACCCGGGCCAGCGGGTCGGCCCGGTCACGGCGAGATCAGCCTGGAGCACCGGCCGGCCGCTGTCCGACGCCTCCACACAGGGACCCTCGCCGAACGAGAACTGCAGCTCCTCCAACTGCCGGGCCCGGCCGTCGGTCGCGGCCAGCACGACCCCGCTCGGCCCGTCTGCGGTCATCAGGGCCACACCGACGCCGCTGACCGAGGTCGCGACCAGGCATGCCTGGCACAACCGGGCCAGCAGCATCGAGTCCGGTCCGTGCTCGCCATAGGTCAGCGACAGGATCTCGGCGACCCGGTGGGGACCCGTCACGGTCAGCTTCCGGCCGTGATCCGAGCCAGCCGCTGCGGATTGGACCACCGCACATCCCAGATCCAGCCAAGCCTTTCGAAGATCCAGATCACCCGGGCGGAGATGTCGACCTGCCCCGGTAGCACGCCGTGCCGGGCGCAGGTCGGGTCCGCGTGGTGGGAGTTGTGCCAGGACTCACCCATGGACAGGATGGCCAGCGGCCAGAAGTTCGCGGCCCTGTCCCGGGAGGCGAAGGGCCGGTGGCCGATCATGTGACAGATCGAGTTGATCGACCAGGTGACGTGGTGCAGGAAGGAGATCCGGACCAGGCTGGCCCAGAAGAACGCGGTCAGCATTCCCCACCAGGACCAGGTGATCAAACCGCCCAGCACGGCGGGCAGGACGAGGCTCACCCCCAACAACACCGGCGCCAGCCGGTCGACGACCCGGATATCGCGGTCGGCCTGCAGGTCCGGAGCGAACCGGTCGGCGTTGGTGCTGACCCGCTCGAACAGCCAGCCCATGTGCGCGTGCCAGAACCCCCTGGCCAGCGCCACGGGCCCGGTGCCATACGCCCAGGGTGAGTGTGGGTCACCGTCCCGGTCCGAGAACGCGTGATGCCGGCGGTGATCGGCCACCCAGCAGATGACCGGCCCCTGCGCGGCCAGACCCCCTGCCACGGCCAAGCAGATGCGCAGGAAACGCTTCGCCTTGAACGCGCGGTGGGTGAAGTACCGGTGGTAGCCGACTGTCACCCCGAGGGCGGCGACCAGGTAGAAGCCGGCGGCCAGGCCGAGATCGGTCCAGCCCAGCCCCCACCCCCACGCGACGGGCACCGCCACGACCAGCGCGACGAACGGAACGAGCACGAAGATCTTCACCAGAACCTGCTCACCACGCGACCGGCCGGGCACCGTCAGCGGTTTCGTTTCCCGACCGGGCAATGGTGGCGACATCGTTGAGGTCATGGGCCGTCCTCGGCGAACTCAGGGGACGGGGCCACGCCCACGCGCGCACCATCCTCAATGGATAAAGGAATTGCCGCCGATCGACTGAGGCCGGAACCACATCGCCTACGATAGGAAAGACCCACGGTCGACTGGCATGCCGGGGTCTGAGGCTCCCTTACTCTACGCCCTCCGCCCCAGATCTGCCGCACCTCGTTCGGCGAGCCGCCTCGCCGTGACCGACACGAGCCGCCACCCGCCCACCCGACCGGACTATCCACAGAGGACGCCACGCCCACCAGCGCCTCCGGACGGTGGCCTGACCCGGCGATGGTCGGTATCCGGTCGCCCGGCTCTTGGGCCGACACCAAGGTCGACAGCGGGCCGGTCCCCCCGGTCGTCCAGGCGTACGCTGAGAAGTATCCGGACCGGGTGACAACGTATGCCACCCGATGACATTCCGTTCGAGGTGCCAGCACGCCGGCGAGTCCAGGAAGCGGCTCCTCATGTGGTTCGACCACCACACCCCGCATGCCGCCGGCGATTTCGCCGCACCGTTCGGCCACCCCCTGACCCGTTCCCCCACCCACAAGCTCGTGCGCGCCTTGTTGATCACCCTCGCCATCGGCTTCGTCATCGTGCGCTACGCCGTACGCCGCTACGCCCGCGGCGAGTTGACCGCATCCGCCCTCGGCACCCCCGAACCCGATTGATACCCCGGTGTCACCTGGTCAGCTCCTTCAGCCGATCAGCAAGATCCGCTCCGAACCGGGTTTGGCCAGGTCAGGCTTGGTGCCCCGGCGGGATTCGTCACAGAACTGTCCCCGTGTGGGACTGTCAAACTTGACGTCGCCGTCCTGACCGCCATATCGGAGGTGATCGCATGCACGAGGTGACAGCGCTTCTCCGCGAGTACGACCGTGCCCGGACCTACAC
>NZ_DASTBH010000308.1:0-16837 GCF_035712165.1 Actinophytocola sp.
ACGGAACGTCCCGGCTGGTGTTCGAGACCCCGGAGCCGGCACCCGGCCGGTTCGGCGTCCAGTTCGGGCCGGAGGGCCGCACCGTCCTGGTGCTGGACCCGGGCACCCCGCTGTGGTTCTCCGCCGCGCCCATCGCCGGTCCGAACGGCCGGCTGACCCGGGACTGGCGGCCGCTGCCGGCCGCCGACGGCGTCGCGATCACCCAGGTTCCGGACACCGCGGTGGCCGGTGACGCCCGGGTGCTGGCCCGCCCGACCCGCCCCGCGGCGGACGACCGGGGCGCAGACGCGGTGCGCCTGGAATGGTCCGCCGAATACGTGGAGCACGCCAAGGCCGGTCGGCCGACGCAGCGCCAGGGCCGCCCGACCGGCCGGCCGGCACTGGCCTGGACGGACGAGGCGGCGCGCCGGATGATGGTCGGCAACCCCGCGCGGCCGATCCCGTACGAGGCGGGCGAGCCGATGCTCACCTTCGTCGATGGCCTCGAACAGGCTGGGATGCTCGACTTCGGCTTCCACTATCAGGGTTGGGGCAGTTGGTCGGTGATTGGCGGGCTGAGCGACGGCCGCACCGTGATCGTCTCCGAGATTGTCGAGGACGCCCGTCCCAGCCGGATCTTCGCGGTGCTGCTGAACCCGGACGGCTCGGTGAGCGACGCGGTGCGCGGCGACCAGCCCGATCCGTCTGTCCCGCTCCCGGTCCACCTGCGCCTGCCGGATCACCAGGGCTGGATCGTCGCCGACTACGGCGCCGCGCTGCGGTACCGGGCCATCCCCGGCGGGCCGTTGCTGGACGCCGCCCGCGACGCCGCCCTGGTGCCGGACACCGCCCTCCAGGTCGAGGTGAGCCGCGGTGGCGCCGCCACCGTGGTCGGCCTGCCGCGCTGAGGGGCGCAACGCCAGGACGCCCCCGGGTTGGACCCGGGGGCGTCCTGAGCTGTGGTGCGGTCAGACCGGTTGGTGGCCGGCGGCGCGCAGCCGGGCCCTGGCCCGGATGCGGGTCTCCTCGTCCTCACTCTGGAAGTCGAGTTTGGCCTGCTCGACGTCGATCTCGTCGCGCAGTTCGGCGCCCTCGGCGAGGATGCTGACACCGCGTTCGGTGACCGAGAGGAAACCGCCGTGCACGGCGGCGTGCACCTCCTGGCCATCGGTGGTGTCGATCCGGACCATCTCGCCCTCGACCAGTTCGGCGACCAGCGGGATGTGATGCGGCAGGATGCCGATCTCCCCCTCGGTCGTCCGGGCGAACACGAACGTGGCTTCACCGGTCCACAGTTGACGGTCCGGCGCGACCAGCTCGACGGACATCTCAGCCACGGCGATCTCCTTGGTATACGGGCGGAATCACTGCTTGGAGGTCAGCTCCTTGTGCCGGCGCTCCAGGTCCTCCAGCCCGCCGATGAGGAAGAACGCCTGCTCCGGGATGTGGTCGAAGTCGCCCTTGGAGAGCTTGTCGAACGCCTCGATGGTCTCCTTGAGCGGCACGGTGGAACCCGGCTGCCCGGTGAACTGCTCGGCGGCCATCATGTTCTGCGACAGGAACCGCTCGATCCGCCGCGCCCGGCCGACCAGCTGCTTGTCCTCTTCGGACAGCTCGTCGATACCGAGGATGGCGATGATGTCCTGCAGGTCCTTGTACCGCTGGAGAATCCGGATGACCTCCTGCGCGACGCGGTAGTGGTCCTCGCCGACGATGGTCGGGTCGAGGATCGTCGAGCTGGACGCCAGCGGGTCCACCGCGGGGAAGATGCCCTTGGAGAACACGTCACGGGACAGCTCCGTGGTGGCGTCCAGGTGGGCGAAGGTGGTGGCCGGCGCCGGGTCGGTGTAGTCGTCCGCGGGCACGTAGATCGCCTGCATCGAGGTGATCGACCGGCCCTTGGTCGAGGTGATCCGCTCCTGCAGCTCGCCCATCTCGTCGGCCAGCGTCGGCTGGTAACCCACCGCGGACGGCATCCGGCCGAGCAGCGTGGACACCTCGGAACCGGCCTGGGTGAACCGGAAGATGTTGTCGATGAACAGAAGGACGTCCACGCCCTTCACGTCGCGGAACCACTCGGCCATGGTCAGCGCGGACAGCGCGACCCGCATACGGGTGCCCGGCGGCTCGTCCATCTGACCGAACACCAGCGCGGTGTCCTTGAGCACGTTGGCTTCCTGCAGCTCCAGCCACAGGTCGTTGCCCTCGCGGGTGCGCTCACCCACGCCGGCGAACACCGAGGTTCCCTTGTGCACGCGGGCGATGCGGTTGATCATCTCCTGGATCAGCACCGTCTTGCCCACACCGGCGCCGCCGAACAGACCGATCTTGCCACCGCGCACGTACGGGGTGAGCAGGTCGATCACCTTCAGGCCGGTCTCCAGCATCTCGGTGCGACCCTCGAGCTGGTCGAACGCCGGCGGCTTGCGGTGGATGGACCACCACTCCAGGTCCTTGCCGTAGCCCGGCTCGTCCAGGCAGACGCCCAGCGCGTTGAACACATGGCCCTTGACCTCGTCGCCGACCGGCACCGAGATCGACCGGCCGGTGTCGACCACCTCGACACCCCGGACCAGCCCGTCGGTGGGCTGCATGGACACGGTACGCACCACGTTCTCGCCGAGGTGCTGCGCGACCTCGAGGGTCAGCGTCTTGGCCAGCTGCTCGAACTCGATTTCGGCGTGCAGCGCGGAGAACAGCTCGGGCACCGAGTCACGCGGGAACTCGACGTCCACGACGGGACCGATGATCCGCAGGACGCGGCCGGTGTTGGTGGATTCTGTGGTCGTCATCGCTAATCACTACTTCCTGCGGCAGCGGCGAGCGCGTTGGCGCCGCCGACGATCTCGCTGATCTCCTGGGTGATCTGAGCCTGGCGGGCCCGGTTGGCTTGCAGCGTCAGGCCCGTGATGAGCTCGTTGGCGTTGTCGGTCGCGGCCTTCATCGCGCGGCGGCGCGACGCCGACTCCGACGCCGCCGACTCCAGCAGGGCGGTGTACACCCGGGTGGACAGGTAACGCGGCAGCAGCGACCCGAACAGCGCGTCGGCGTCCGGCTCGAACTCGTAGAGCGTCGGCTCCCCGCCGACCTCGGAGCCGTACTCGACCTCGATGGGCGCCAGCCGGTGCGCCACCGCGACCTGGCTCAGCATGCTGCGGAACTCGGTGTAGACGATGTGGATCTCGTCGGCGTTGAGCGCCTCGGCGCCGTCCCCGGTCCCCAGCGGCGCCTCGTCGTCCGAGGCGTACTCGGTGCCGGCGAGGAACGCGGTCACCAGCGTCCGCGCGATCGTCGCGGCGGCCTCATAGGTCGGCTGCTCGGAGAACCCGGTCCACGCCTCGGCGACCGCGCGCTGCCGGAACCGGTAGTAGTTGAGCCCCTTGCGGCCGACGACGTACAGCACCGGTTGCTTGCCCTGGTCCCGGAGCAGCGCGAACAGTTCCTCGGCCCGACGCAGCACGTTGGCGTTGTAACCGCCGGCCAGGCCCCGGTCGCTGGTCACCACGAGCACCGCGGCCAGGTCCGGGTTCTCCCGCTCTACCAGCAATGGGTGGTCCAGGGCGGCGGTCTCGGCCAGCGCCGAGACCACCCCGGTGATCCCCTCGGTGTAGGGACGGGCCGCCTCCACCCGCGCCTGCGCCTTGGCGATGCGCGAGGTGGCGATCAGCTCCTGCGCCTTGGTGATCTTCCGCATGGACTTGGTGGCGCGGATGCGCCGCCGCAGGACCCGGAGTTGTGCAGCCATACCGACTAGCCCTTCTTCGGCGCCGGCCGCCGGACCTTGACCGACTCACGGCCCTCGGAGTCCGGATCCATGGCGTCCGCCGCGGCCTCGTTGACCACCGAGCTGCCGTCCGACGCGGTGAAGTTCTTCTTCACCTCGTTGATCACATCGATCAGCCGCTGCTCGGAGTCGTCGGACAGCTCGCCGCTCTCGCGGATGTCGGCCAGCAGACCCTCGGCGTGGTGCCGGGCGTGGTCGAGCAGCTCCGCCTCGAACCGCTTGATGTCGCCGACCGGGACCGTGTCCAGGTGGCCCTGGGTGCCCGAGTAGAGGACCACCACCTGCTCCTCGGCCGACATCGGCGCGAACTGCGGCTGCTTGAGCACCTCGACCAGACGCACGCCACGGTCCAGCTGGGCCCGCGAGGTGGCGTCCAGGTCGGACGCGAACGCGGCGAACGCCTCCAGCTCCCGGTACTGGGAAAGGTCCAGCCGCAGCGAGCCGGCGACCTTCCGCATGGCCTTGATCTGCGCGCTGCCACCCACCCGGGAGACCGAGACACCGACGTTGATCGCCGGCCGGACACCCTGGTTGAACAGGTCGGTCTCCAGGAAGCACTGACCGTCGGTGATCGAGATGACGTTGGTCGGGATGTAGGCCGAGATGTCGTTGGCCTTGGTCTCGATCAGCGGCAGCCCGGTCATCGAACCGCCGCCCAGCTCGTCGGACAGCTTCGCGCAGCGCTCCAGCAGGCGGGAGTGTAGGTAGAACACGTCGCCGGGGAACGCCTCGCGGCCCGGCGGGCGGCGCAGCAGCAGCGAGATGGCGCGGTACGCCTCGGCCTGCTTGGTCAGGTCGTCGAAGACGATCAGAACGTGCTTGCCCTCGTACATCCAGTGCTGGCCGAGGGCCGAGCCGGTGTAGGGGGCCAGCCACTTGAAGCCGGCGGCGTCGGACGCGGGCGCGGCGACGATCGTGGTGTAGGCCAGCGCGCCGGCGTCGTCCAGCGCCTGCCGGACACCGGCGATCGTGGTGCCCTTCTGGCCGATGGCCACGTAGATGCAGCGCACCTGCTTCTTCGGGTCGCCGGTCTCCCAGTTCTGCTTCTGGTTGATGATCGTGTCGACGCAGACGGCGGTCTTGCCGGTCTTGCGGTCGCCGATGATCAGCTGGCGCTGGCCGCGGCCGATCGGGGTCATCGCGTCGACCGCCTTGAGGCCGGTCTGCAGCGGCTCCTTCACCGGCTGCCGCTCGACCACGGTCGGAGCCTGCAGCTCCAGCGCACGCCGGTCGCTCGCCTCGACGTCCCCGAGTCCGTCGATCGGCTCGCCGAGGGGGTTGATCACCCGGCCGAGGAAGGCGTCGCCGACCGGCACCGAGAGCACCCGGCCGGTCCGCTTCACCGACTGGCCCTCTTCGATCTTGTCGAAGTCACCGAGGATGACCGCGCCGATCTCGTGAACGTCGAGGTTCTGGGCGACGCCGAGCACCCCGCCCTCGAACTCGAGCAGCTCACTGGTCACCGCCGACGGCAGACCCTCGACACGGGCGATCCCGTCGTAGGCCTCCGAGACGTTGCCCACCTCCTCGCGCGAGGGCTCGGGCGAGAAGTTGGAGACGTAGTTCTCGATCGCGCTCCGGATCTCGTCTGAGGAGATCGTCAGCTCCGCCATGGCTTTTGGGTCCCTGTTCTCTGTGTTCTCTCGTGTGGTCAGTGGGGGCGTCTCACCCGGACAGTCGCCGGCCGGCGGCCGCCAGCCGCGTCGCGACGCTGCCGTCGATCAGTTCGTCGCCGACGCGGATCACCAGGCCGCCGAGCAGCTCGGGGTCCAGCTCGACCTGCACGTCGATCGCGCGGCCGTAGATGCGGGACAGCACGTCGGCGAGTCGGCGCTCCTGCTCGGCGGACAGCGGCGCGGCGGCCCGCACCAGCGCGACGGACCGGCCGCGCCGTTCGGCGGCCAGCTCGGCGAGCCGGTCCACCAGCGCGTCCAGGCCGCGGCCCCGGGGGAGCCGGATCACCTGGCGCAGCAGCTGCTGCGTTGCCGGCTTGACCTTGGCCGAGATCAGCCGGTCGAGCAGCTGCAGCCGCCCTTCGGCCGGCTTGGTCGCATCGGTGAGCAGCTCCTGCAGCTTCGGCTCCGCGGCCAGCACCCGGCCGAACCGGAACAGCTCGTCCTCGACGTCGGAGAGTGCGTCGTCCCGCTCGGCCGCGGCCAGTGCCGCGTGCCGGGTCAGGTTCTCCACCGCGTCGACCAGGTCCCCGCTGGTCGACCACCGGCTGGACACCAGTTGCTGCAGGATCCCCAGCGCGGTGTCGGAGACCTTGCCGCCGAACACGGTGTCGGCCAGACGCCGGCGCCGGTCCTCGGCGACGGCCGGGTCGGCAAGGTGCCGGCGCAGCACGCGCTCCGCGTGGAGCACGCCCGCGATCGCGAACAGCTCGTCGCTCAGCGACCGCAGCGGGTCCGCGCCGGCGCCGGAGACCTGCTCCTCGAACGCCTTGCGCGCCGCGGTCATGGACTCCCGGCTGGCGAACTGCATCAGCTCTCCCCCTTGCTCGTCGCGGCCGTCCTGGTCCGGCGCGACCGGGTCTTCGGCTCGGCGGCGGCCGGCGCGGCCATGGCCTCCAGCTCACCGAGGAACCGGTCGACCGTGGCCGCCCGCTTGGCGTCGGTGGACAGGTGACCGCGGACCAGCTCGGACGCCTCGGTCACGGTCAGCTCGCCGACCCGGGTCCGCAGCTCGCGCATCACCTGCAGCCGCATCGAGGCGAGATCGTCCTGGCCGCGCTGGCGCAGCCGCTCGACCTCGCGGTGGGAGAACTCGCGCATCTCCTCGACGATGCGCTGCGCATCGGCCCGGGCGCCGTCCCGGATCTTCGCCGCCTCGGTGCGTGCCTCGGCGACGGCCTCCTGGAACTTGGTCTCGGCCATCGCCAGGCGCCCGCTGGCCGTGTCGGCGAACTCGACCTGCTTGCCGATCGTGCCCTGCTGCTTGCGCATCATGTCGCGGATCGGCGGCACGACGTAGCGCCAGATCACGGCGACCACGACGATGAAGGCGAACAGTTCCGCCAGCCATTCCGCCAGCCAATGGGGCATCAGCGTGCTCCCTTTCGCCCTGTGCCGCCCTTGGCCTCGCCGACCACCCGGTCGGCCAGGTCACTGGCGAGCTGGTGCACGGTCGGTTCGAGGTCGGCCAGCACCCGGTCCCGTTCCTGTCCGAGCTGCTCGGCCGCCTGCTCCCGGAGCTGGGCGACGTCCGCGTTGGCCCGGGCCCGCATCTCGTCGAGTGCCTTCTGCCCTTCGGCCCGGGCGGCGTCCCGGATCCGGCCGGCCTCCACCCGAGCTTCGGCCAGTGACTGCTGGTACCGCTCCTCGGCCTGCCGGAACTTCTCCTCGGCCGCCCGGCTCTCGTCGAGCGAACGCTGCACCATCTCGTTGCGTTCCCGCATCGCTTTCCGGACCGGGGGCACGATGAAGCGGAAGAACAGGAACAGCACGACCAGAATGATGATCGTCTCGACGATGATGGTGCCGTTCGGCAGCAGGAAGTTCTCTTTCTCCTGCCCCTCCTGCGCCATCAGTTGAGTGGTACTCATGAGCGTCAGGCAGGGAAGACGAAGAGCAGCAGTGCGGCGAACGCGAGGTTGATGAAGTAGTTGCCCTCGGCGAGGCCGACCGTCAGGAAGAACGGAGTGAACAACCGGCCCTGCGCCTCCGGCTGCCTCGCGACACCGGCGACGAGCTGGCTACCGGCCAGGCCGTCACCGATGGAGGCGCCAGCGGCACCGCCGGCGAGCGCGAGGCCGCCGCCGATGTAAGCACCAGCAGTGATGATCGCGTCTCCAGTATCCGCCATGGGATTTCTAACCTTTCTTGTTGAGCAACGCTTGACGTTCGGTAAACGCTGGCCGAGGAATCAGTGTGCTCCCTCCGACCGGTCCTCCATCGACTGTGCGAAGTAGATGATGGTGAGGAACGCGAAGATGAAGGCCTGCACGAGCCCGATGAAGGTGTCGAACAGTTTCCATCCGGCGATCGGAAGCCACGAGACGGCCGCCGGGATCAGCGCGAAGAGGCTGAGCATCACGCCGCCGGCGAAGATGTTTCCGAACAGTCGCAGCGAGTGCGACACGACGCCGGTGATCTCCTCCATGAACCACAGCGGGGCCAGCTTGGGCTGGTGGCCCTGCGCGATGTGGCGCAGCTGCCGGCCCGGGCCGCCGTGGGCCCGGGAACCGGAGACCTGGCGCCAGAAGAACACCAGCAGGGCCATCGGGTAGACCAGGTTCACGTCGGCGGTGGGCGGCGGCATGACGTGGTGCAGTGGCAGCAGCACGATCCAGTTGCAGGCCAGGATGAACACGAACAGCGTCACCGACAGCGGCACCAGGAACGGCGCGGTGCGCACGCCGATACTGGTCTCCACCTGGTTGCGCAGGAAGCTGGTCACCGACTCGAAGAACAGCTGGCCGCCGTTGGGCACCTTCGACGTGGCCCGGGCCCGGACCCAGAAGCCGAGGCCCACCACGATCGCGGCACCGAACAATGTGCCCAGAATGGTGTCGAGGTGGAAGGTCATGCCGAGGAACTCGGCCTTCCAGTGCTTTCCGACCTCGATCTCGGTTTCGGCGGCGAGTACGTACCCCGTCACTTCCGACGCTCCTTCAGGACCGGCTGGGCCGTGGTGGCGATGATGATCACCTGGAAAATCGCGAGACCGAAGAAGACACCGAGTCCGTCCGGCCGGACGAAGATGCCGAGCGCGAACGCGATCGCGGTGATCACCATCAGGCGCGGCACCGAGGTGCGGCCGATGGCCGTGCGGCTCGGGTTCGGGCTGGAGATCACCTTGGCGACCGATTTCTGCAGCATGCGCGTGTTGACCGCACCGAGGGCCAGTCCGATGGCACCGAGGATCCCCATCACGATGTGGTCGAGCAGCCCGCACACCACCAGGCCGACGACGGCGACACCGGCGGCGATCAGAACGGGCTTGCGCAGGCTGACGACGGCGCTGGCCGGGACGTTCGCCGCAGCGGCTTGCATGGCTGACACGACTGGACCCTCGACCTCAATCCTTCATGAAGTTACGGAACTTGACGTACGCGTAGTAACAGGCGGTGATCATGCCTACCGCCAGACCGATCAACACGAAGACCGGAAGGGTGTCCGCCTTGGAATCTACGAACCATCCCAACAACATGCCACCGGCGATCAACCCCGCGATCGCCGAGCCGACGCCGATGAGCTCCCGCGGGCTCGCCGGCCTGTTCGGCACGGTATGCCTACCGGAGCGCTGCAGCAGCGTGATGATCACTCAAGTGCAGCTCTCCTTCGTCGGTCGGTGTGATTGTCAACGGCTCTTACCAGGCACAAGACCGGGGATTCACCGCAGACGCGGCCGGCGTCCCTTTCGTCCCAGGGACAATCGGGACGCTACCACACGGTTGGTTACCGACTTTCGCTCGGGGAGCGCAGGTCAGAATGCCGAGCGGGAACGCACTCCACCGGATCGGGGGATGTGGCGGCGACCACTTCCACGGGCGTGGCTGAATCGATTCATCGCGCTCTTATGGCCACTGCCGGCTGGCGTACCGGACAATGGCGCCGAGCCGGTTGACAGTCCACTGTGGAGCGAACCGGCGCGGGTCAGGAGCGACGAACGTCACGCAATCGGGGGATGGCGGAAACCAGCAGCGCGAACAGCAGGCCGATCCCGAAGCCCCACACCACCACGAACGCGTCGAACAGGGTCAGCGCCACCGTGCCGAAGGCCAGCACCGCCGCCCACAGGTAGATCAGCAGGACCGCCCGGCGCTGCGAGTGGCCGATCTCCAGCAACCGGTGGTGCAGGTGCATCTTGTCGGCGTGGAACGGGGACAGGCCCTTGCGGGTCCGCCGGACCACCGCCATCAGCAGGTCCAGCAGCGGCACGAACAGCACGGCGGCGACCACCAGCAGCGGCGAGAGCAGCGCCAGCGTGTTCGCCACCGGGCTCCCGCCGATCAGCAGGGAGGTCTTGCCGGACGCGGACGTGCTGGACGCGGCCAGCATCAGCCCGATCAGCATCGACCCGGAGTCGCCCATGAAGATCTTCGCCGGCTGGAAGTTGTGCGGCAGGAAGCCAAGACAGGCGCCGGCCAGCGTCGCCGCGATCAGCGCCGGCGCGTAGTTGAGCACGTCGCCGCCGGTCACCTTGAGCAGGTTCAGCGAGAAGGCCAGCACGGCGCTGGCCGAGATCAGCCCGATCCCGGCGGCCAGACCGTCCAGTCCGTCCACGAAGTTCATCGCGTTGACCATGGTCACCACGATCAACACGGTCAGCAGGCCGCCCTGGTTCTGGTCCAGGATCAGCACCGGGCCGTTCTCGCCGCTCCAGGGCATCCAGAGCAACACCCACTGCAGGCCGAGCAGCACCAGGATGCCGGCCGCGGTGGTCTGGCCGGCGAGCTTGGTCAGCGAGTCCAGCTCGAACCGGTCGTCGAGTAGGCCCACCATGACGATCACCCCACCGCCGATCAGCACCGCGACCGGGTCCAGCGAGAAGTCGAACGCCCGGCGCAGCACCGGAAGCTGGTGGGCCAGCAGCATTCCGCCGCACACCCCGATGTACATGGCCAACCCGCCGAGCCGGGGCATCGGCTCGGTGTGCACGTCCCGCCCGCGCGGGTAGGCGACCGCGCCGATCTTGAACGCCAGCCGCCGGACCGGGCCGGTGGACAGCAGCGTCAGCGCGGCGGCGGTCAGCACGACCAGCAGGAACTCCCTGATCGGAAGTCCCGCCGGAGTGTAGGGAGGGGCCAACAAGGTCGATCAGCTCCGACCGGACCGGTGGTCCGGACCCCAGAACGGCGTGCTGACGGGCAAGTAGATCTCCTCGAGCTGTGGCTCCCCTGGGCGCCAGGCTACCGGGCGCGTTCGACCTCGACGCCCAGCACTTCGGCGATCGCCTCGATCTTCACCGCGCCTTCACGCAGCACCAGCGGGCCGTCCCCGGTGAGGTCGACGATCGTGGACGGCACCGGGTCCCCGCTCGGGCCCCCGTCCAGGTACACCC
The DNA here is from genome assembly GCF_035712165.1 of Actinophytocola sp. GTDB lineage: Bacteria > Actinomycetota > Actinomycetes > Mycobacteriales > Pseudonocardiaceae > DASYTH01. Next base: position 10,769 of record NZ_DASTBH010000308.1, read on the forward strand.
GCACCGCGTCGCCCAACTGCTCGCGCGCCTCGTCGACGGTGGATGCCGGCGGCAGCCCGGACCGGTTCGCGCTGGACACCGCCATCGGCCCGGTCTCCCGCAGCAGCTCGATCGCCACCGGGTGCAGCGGCATCCGGATCATCACGGTGCCCCTGGTGTTGCCGAGGTTCCAGGACAGCGACGGCGCGTGCCGCAGCACGATCGACAGGTCACCCGGCCAGAACGCCTCGATCAGCGCCCGGGCGTTGTCCGGCACGGACAGCACCAGCCCGTCGATCGTGGTCCAGGAGCCGACCAGCACGCCGACCGGCATGTCCGGACCGCGCTCCTTGGCCGCGAGCAGCGAGTTCACCGCGGACAGCGAGAAGGCGTCCGACCCGATGCCGTACACCGTGTCGGTCGGGATCACCACGAGCTGACCGGCCCGCACCGCGCTGGCCGCCGCCGTCAGACCGTCGGCCCGCTCCCGCGGCCGGCTGCAGTCATAGACCGTGCTCACAGTCCCGCCTCTCCGAAATTTACTGCTGTCGTGGCGGTGAGTGGACACCGCTCGGTCGGCAGGGTTCCGATGGCTGGGTTGCGTCCCGTTCCCCTTGGCCGCGGTTGGCAGGCACGCTCGCTCACGAGTGCGAACCCTATCGGCTCAGATTCCGGGCTTGACGATCGAGCGGGCGATGGCCTCGGCGCGCAGCTGCCAGGCCTGGCGGCGGAACCGCAACACGACCAGGCCCAGCAGGATGGCGCCGGTGAGCACTCCGGCGATCACCAGACCGACGCTGTCCAGCGCGCCGCCGGCCACCACCGTGGTCAGCCCCAGCGAGATCACCAGCACGGTCAGGCTGAGCGCGACCCCCTCCGGCGCCCAGCCCCACCGCCGGCCGGCGGCCACCTCGGCGCGCAGCCGCAGCGCCCCGCGCACCAGTTCGTCGTCGTCCACGTCGAGCTCGAGGATGCGACGCGCGGCGCGCTCGCAGGTCGCCAGCTGGTGCGCGCTGGTGATCACCAGCGTCTCCTCGGCGGTCTGGCTGCGGCACTGCTCGGCCACCGAGCACCACGTGCTGGCCAGGTAGTAGCGCAGCACCGGATCGTCGGGCCGGTCGGCGACCATGCGCTCCAGCTCGGGGATCGCCTCGGCCGCCCGGCCCTCGGCGACCAGCAGCTGGGACCAGCCGAGCCGGGCCAACTGGTTGGCGGCGTCGGCGGCCAGCGCCCGCCGGTAGCAGCCGGCGGCCAGCCGCCACCGGCCGCGGGCCAGGTGCACGTCGCCGATCCCCACCTGATCGTGTGGATCCTCGCGCACCGTCGCGGCCCGCTCGAACTCCTCGAGCGCCTCGTCCAACCGGCCCGCGACCAGCGCGGACCGGGCACGGTCGAAATACCGGCGGCCCTCGGACGGCTCCCCGTCCGGGCCGGCCGGCCCGATCTGCCATTTGCCGACGACATCTTGCCAAGCCCGCAGCATTGGATCACCCAGGTCGGCAGGCTACTCTCAGTACGCCCATGTCGGGGGTCGCGCGTGTGGAAGTGCCCATGATCGGTTGGCTGGCGAGCCGACGCGGCCGGATCAGCTCACCATGGCTGGCCGGCGCTTTTGCCGTCGCCTACCTGATTGCCAGCGTGCTGCTCGGCGTCGCACTGCTCACCGCGCCACCCGATCCCTCGAGCGATGCCACCCCTGTGGCGAGCACACCCCGCTACGAGTTCGAGCCGGCGCCCACCCAGCCCGCCGAGCCGACGCCGACCCCTCCCGAGCAGCCGCGCTCCGGGGACCTGTCCAGCACCGAGGCGACCATCACCGCGACACCGCGCCGGCCGGAGCCACCGCCGCCCGCCGCCCCCACAGGGTTTCGGCAGGTGACCGGTCCGGCCGGGCTGCGCACCGTGGTGCCGAGTGACTGGCGCTCGATGCCCAGCACCGGTCCGGGCGCGGAACAGGCCACCGACCCGGCGGACGCCACCCGCTACGTCAAGTACGGCGGGGCGGCGGCGCCCGCGACCGGCATCGAGTCCGCACACGTCCGGTTCGAGAACGGGTTCGCCGCGCGGACCGACGGCTACCGGCGGATCGCGCTGTCCTCAGCGAGCTACGACGGGCACGCGGCCGTGGAATGGGAGTTCGAGCACCGCGACGGGCCCGCCGTCAAGCACGTGCGCTCGCTGTACTGGCGCACCGACGGCAAGGAGTACTTCCTGCTCGCGGCCGCCCCGGCGGACGAGTGGGCCGAGATGAAGCCGATCTACGACACGATGGTCGCCAACGCCGAGCCGTGATCACAGTGCTTTTCGGCTGGCGGTGGCGAAGCGGGGCCGGCCGGCGAGATCCACATGGTCGGTCACGTCGGTGAGCAGGCGGCGGGCGGCCAGCAGCGCGGGCACCGACTCGCCGTGCGTGTCGTCGTGCTCGATGGCCACCCGGCCGCCCGGGGCCAGCAGCCGGGCCGCGCACCTGACCACGTGCCGGATCGCGTCGAGACCGTCCGGTCCGCCGAACACCGCCTGCCCCGGGTCGTACTCGGCGACCTCCGGCGGCACCTCGGTGCCCAGCGGGACGTAGGGCGGGTTGCACAGCACCAGGTCCACCCGGCCGTCCAGATCGGACAGCAGGTCGGGGTCGGCGACATCGCCGGCGTGCAGCCGGATCGGGGTGTCGCCGGCCGCCGACCGGTGCTCGGCGTTGCGCCGGGCCCAGGCCAGTGCCGCCGGATCGAGGTCGACGGCGTGCACCGTGGCGTCCGGCCGTGCGGCCGCAACGGCCAGCGCGAGCGCGCCGGACCCGGTGCACAGGTCCACCACCGTCGGCCGGCGCACCGCTTCCAGTTCGGCCAGACCCCAGGCCAGCAGCAGTTCCGTCTCCAGGCGGGGCAGGAAGACCCCCGGCCCCACCATGATCGTGATCGAGCCCATCGCCACCCGGCCGGTCAGGTGCTGCAGCGGCACCCGGCGAGCCCGCTCGGCGACCAGCCGGTCGATCGCGTCGCGCACCGGCGGGTCGACCAGCGGCACCAGCGCCAGCCTGGTCCGTTCCACCCCGAGCACGTGGGCGGCCAGCAGTTCGGCGTCCACCCGGGGGCTCGCCACCCCCGCGTCGGCCAGCCGGCGTTCGGCGGCCAGGATGGTCACCCGCAGCGGCAGGCGCCCGGTCACGGTGTCATCCACCGGCGTGTGCCGCGAGGCGCTCGGCCAGGTCGGCCTCGGCGAGGGCGTCCAGCACCCCGTCCAGGTCACCGTCGATGACCTGGTCGAGGTTGTAGGCCTTGTAGTTCACCCGGTGGTCGGAGATCCGGTTCTCCGGGAAGTTGTACGTTCGCACCCGCTCGGACCGATCCACCGTGCGCACCTGGCTGCGCCGGGCGTCGGCGGCCTGCTTGGCCGCCTCCTCCTCGGCCGCGGCCGCCAGGCGGGCCCGCAGCACCTCCATGGCGCGGGCCTTGTTCTGCAGCTGGGACCGCTCGTTCTGGCAGGAGACCACGATCCCGGTGGGCAGGTGGGTGATCCGGACCGCGGAGTCGGTGGTGTTCACGCTCTGCCCGCCCTTGCCGGAGGAGCGATACACGTCGATCCGCAGGTCCTTCTCGTCGATCTCCACGGCCACGTCGTCGGACACGTCCGGATAGACCAGCACGCCCGCGGCGGAGGTGTGGATGCGGCCCTGGGACTCGGTCACCGGCACCCGCTGCACCCGGTGCACCCCGCCCTCGAACTTCAGCCGCGACCAGACGCCGTCCGGCCCGTCGCCCCGGCCCTTGATCGCGACCGTGGCGTCCTTGTAACCGCCCAGGTCGGACTCGGTGCCGTCGAGCACCTCGGCCTTCCAGCCGTGCCGCTCGGCGTAGCGCAGGTACATGCGCAGCAGCACCCCGGCGAACAGCGCCGACTCCTCGCCGCCCTCCCCGGACTTGATCTCCATGAGCAGGTCGGAGGAGTCGTAGGGGTCGCGCGGCGCGAGCAGCTCGGTGAGCTTGGCCTCCAGCGCCGGGATCCGAATTGCCAGGGTCTCGGCCTCGGCGGCGAACGTGTCGTCCTCGGCGGACAGCTCCCGGGCCGCGGTGAGATCGTCGCGCGCCGTCTCCAGCTCGCGCAGCGTCTTGATCACCGGGCTCAGCTCGGCGTAGCGGCGGCCGAGCTTGCGGGCCTGGGTCTGGTCGGCGTGCACGGCCGGGTCGGCCAGGGCTTGCTCCAGCTCTCCGTACTCGGTGAGCAGGTCACCGAGCGTCGAGGAGTCCACCGTTGCCTCCTGAGGGCGGACACGACAACGGCGCCCACCCGGTACGCGTGCGGGTAGGCGCCGTGCGCGTGACTACTGCTTCTTCTGACGCTTGCCGTAACGCGCCTCGAAGCGCGCGACCCGGCCGCCGGTGTCGAGGATCTTCTGCTTGCCCGTGTAGAACGGGTGGCAGTTCGAGCAGACCTCGACGTGGATGCTGCCGGAAGCCTTGGTGCTGCGGGTGGTGAAGGTGTTGCCACAGCCGCAGACCACCTCGGTGACGACGTACTCCGGGTGGATACCGGTCTTCACAGATCTTGTCCTCTCGTTGCGGCCGCCGGGTCCCCATTGGGCAGCAGGGGTGAACCGGAGCCGGACTCGACCCATCATTTTGCCAGACACTGGAACGCGCCGGGCCAGACGGGTATTCCTCATCAGTGCGTAACCGGTTAACTACCGCTCGTCGCACACCAACGTCCTCTGAGCGCAGGTTTGCCATCGGTCACCGATTGTGCCCGATCGACTCCTCAGTGAAACAGCACACTGAAGGCCGTGCCATTCGATGAGCACCGACTGCTCTCGATCCGGGCCTGGCTGGCACTGCCGGTGCTGTTCGCCGCGGCGGTGCTGGGGCTGACCGGATTCGGTGGCGTGCTGCTCGACGCCGACTGGGAGGTCGCACTGTCCTCCTGGGTGTTCGGCCCGGCCGCGGGCGTCACCGCGCTCCTGGCCGGCGGGGTGGACTGGACCCACCCCCGGCAGCGCTGGCCGGTCGGCATCGGCTACCCGCTGCTGGTCTTCGCGGTTGGCCTGCTGCTCGCCCCGTTCTCGCTGCCGGCCCCGATCGCCATGGCCGTCGGCACCCCGGCGCTGGTCACCCTCGGCGTGCTCATCGCCCGCGAACGCGACAAGGTCATCCCCATCGCGTGAACAAGGGGGCCCTTCGGGGAAGGGCCCCCTTGTTTCCGAGCCGGATCAGTCGTCGTTCATCGACGGGGTCGTCTTGGCGACCTGCATCAGGAACTCGATGTTGGTGCGGGTCTTGCGGAGCCGGTCCAGCAGCAGCTCGATGGCCGCCTGGCTGTCCAGGGCGTGCAGCACCCGGCGCAGCTTGACCGTGACCGCCAGCTCGTCCGGCGAGAGCAGCAGCTCCTCCTTGCGGGTGCCGGACGGGTCGACGTCCACCGCCGGGAAGATGCGCTTGTCGGCGATCTTGCGGTCCAGCTTCAGCTCGGCGTTGCCGGTGCCCTTGAACTCCTCGAAGATCACCATGTCACCCGCGGAGCCGGTCTCCACCAGCGCCGTGGCGAAGATGGTCAGCGAACCGCCGCTCTCGATGTTACGCGCGGCGCCGAGGAAGCGCTTCGGTGGGAACAACGCGGTGGAGTCCACACCACCGGACAGGATCCGGCCGGACGCGGGCGCGGCCAGGTTGTAGGCACGGCCCAACCGGGTGATCGAGTCCAGCAGCACGACCACGTCGTGACCCATTTCCACCAGGCGCTTTGCCCGTTCGATGGAGAGCTCGGCCACGGTGGTGTGGTCCGACGGCGGGCGGTCGAAGGTGGAGGCGATGACCTCGCCCTTCACCGACCGCTGCATGTCGGTGACCTCTTCCGGCCGCTCGTCGACGAGCACCGCCATCAGGTGGGCATCCGGGTAGTTCGTCGCCATCGCGTGCGCGATGGCCTGCAGGACCGTCGTCTTGCCGGCCTTCGGCGGCGACACGATCAGGGCGCGCTGGCCCTTCCCGATCGGCATGACCAGGTCGATGATCCGCGTGGTCATGATGTGCGACTCGGTCTCGAGGCGCAGCCGGTCGTTCGGGTAGAGCGGCGTGAGCTTGGTGAACTCCGCGCGGTGGC
>NZ_DASTBH010000309.1:0-12618 GCF_035712165.1 Actinophytocola sp.
CCGGGCGGCCGGCGAGCGGCGCGGGCGGACCGTGTCGGCACGCTCCGGCGGCGGGATGACCGACACCGCGGCGACCGTCGCCCTGCTGCGTGAGGCGATCGAGCGGCAGTGTCAGGTGTGGATCTGGCTGGTGGACGGGCACGGCAGCGCGAGCCAGCGGATCGTCGACCCGTTCCGGGTCGGCGGCGGCGTTCTGCAGGGCCGCGACGTCACCGACGGCGCGGTACAGCAGTACCCGCTGCACCGGATCACTTCAGCCGCGATCGTCGAACATTAGCGATGCTCGAGCGGTATGCGATTCGGATTCGGTTTCCGGGTCGCAGTGTGAACGTATGGCCGACGACCGACCGGGGGAAGACGACCGGCGCGAGCACGCCGCGCGCAACGACTTCCTCGCGCGCGCCGACAGCATCGACGCGTCCGTCCGCAACCTGCTGCGCAAGCTCGACCTGGACCGCACCGACGCCGAACATGAACGGATCCTGGACGCGATCATGGGCGCCTGCCGGGCGGCCGACGCGCTGCGCGCCTTCGCCCGGGAAGACCTCGATGCGGCGACCGAGGCCACCGCATCGATGAGCTACTACGCCCGCAAGGCCTTAGGCGAGGCCGCCTAAGCACCCCAAACCGCTCGCGGGCCGGCGGTGTCTGGACTGAGGAGCAGCGCAGCGCAGGGCGCGAGGAACGAGCGGCCGAGCAGCGCACGAGGGAAGACACCGCACCGAGGCTCGCGAGCCGCCGAAGCGAGCTTGCGAGCGCCGGCAATTCATACCGCGCGGGCGGACATCCGCTGATGCATGGCGTGCTCGACCAGAGTGATCAACGTTTCCTTCGTCGACTCACGGTCCCGGGCGTCGCAGGTGACGATCGGCACGGTCTGCTCGACGGTCAGCGCGTCCCGGACGTCGTCCACCCGGTGGTGCAGCACCCGGTCGAAGCAGTTGATGCCGATCACGTACGGCAGTTGGCGGTCCTCGAAGAAGTCGATCGAGGCGAACGCGTCGGCCAGGCGTCGGGTGTCGACCAGCACCACGGCCCCGATGGCGCCGCGCACGAGGTCGTCCCACATGAACCAGAACCGGTGCTGACCCGGCGTACCGAACAGGTACAGGATCAGGTCCTTGTCCAGCGATACGCGGCCGAAGTCCATGGCCACCGTGGTGGTGACCTTGTTCGGGGTGGCCGACAGGTCGTCGACGTCGACGCTCGCCTCGGTCATGACGGCCTCGGTGGTCAGCGGAACGATCTCCGAGACCGAGCCGACGAAGGTCGTCTTCCCGACGCCGAACCCGCCGGCGACCACGATCTTGGCGGAGGTGGTCGGCTGCGGCGCGGCGGCGCCGCGCGAGCTGAGGGGACTAGAGCCTGCGGAGACCACTGAGCACCCTTTCCATGAATTCGATAGACGGCCGGTCGCCGACGACCATGCCGCTCTGATGGATCAGGACGAGCCCCAAGCCAGCCATATCTCCGATCAACACCCTGGCGACGCCGAGCGGCAGCCGTAGGTGCGCGGCGACCTCCGCGACGGACCTGGTGTCAAGGCACAGTCCACAAATGGATCGATGTTCCGGCCGTACGGCCCCGTCCGGCGCCCTGCCCCGCTCGCTGGTGGACACCAGCGCCTCGATGGCGAGGTCGTAGTCGGATCGGGTGCGGCCACCGGTCTTGGTGTAGGGGCGGACCATCGACCCGGTCTCCTGGGCGCCGCCGAAATCGGGTTCGACGACACCACCCAGGCCCGTGTCTGAAAAGCCGGAGATCACCGAAGGGATCTCCTTGCTGTCCCAGTCGGTCGGAGCGGGGATCCCCGGATCGCCGTACAGCGTGGCGCTGGGGCCACCGAACAGACGCGCACCCAACCCGCCTACATCGAAGCGGTTCGGCGCGTCGCCGTGTTCGGGGAGATCCTCCCAACCTCTCTCCGGCATTTCGGCTACCCTCCGCTCTGGCACGCCGACACCGCTGACGTGCCTTCGCTCACCTGCGCTGCGCCCCTTGCAGCTGGGCGCGCAGTTCCGGAGTCATCTGCTGGCCGACTCGCTCGACCAGCAACGTCATCTCGTAGGCGACCAGACCGATGTCGCAGTTCGGCGCCGCGAGCACGGCCAGGCACGAACCGTCCGAAATGGACATCAGGAACAGGTAACCGCGGTCCATCTCCACCACGGTCTGGTTCACGCCGCCGGCCTCGAAACACCGGGCGGCACCCTGGGTCAGGCTGACCAGTCCAGAGGCGACAGCGGACAGCTGCTCGGCCCGATCCCGGGGCAGGCCTTGGGAGCTGGCAAGCAGCAGACCATCGGCCGATACCACCACCGCATGCGCCACGCCGGGCACTTGGCGGACGAAATCCGTGATGAGCCACCCGAAACTGCCGGGCTGCTGTACTGACGTGGTGGTCACTCCTGCTCCTCGTTTCGACGGCTTTCGTCCGAACCGGACTGGTCACCAGCGTAGGCCTCGATCAGCGCGTGCCGTCCGCGCCGTACCCCTTGCTGATAGCTGGACATCCGGCCCCGTACAGCATCGGCGGTCCGCGGCGGCAACGGCATGATCGCCGACTGCTCCTCGTTCGCCTCCTGGCTCGGCGCAGCCGAACCCGGTACCAGATGGGCCTTCGGCACCCGCTTGGGTAGTCCTGCCGAGGTCAGCGGATCCTCCTCGGTGTTCTCCAGCAACGCACGGGCGGCTCGCCACCCCTCGTCGCCTGGCGAGACCCACGGTGTGGGCTCCGGTTCTTCCGCCTGCTCCATGGCCGGCGCTTCGGTCGGTTCGGCGGGTGCACCGCCATTGGTGGCCGGCGCCGCCTCGACGACCCGCTTCTGCGCGCCGGTGTCGGTGGCCTCGAACCACTGGGACAGCACGGCTTCGTAGATCGGCAGGCGCTCGGTCGGCGCATCGGTGTTGAGCGCCCCGTCGCCGCCCCGGGGCGGCGACGCGACGTGCGCGTGCTCGCCGTTGCCCGACTCGGCGACCGGGTTTCCGAACAGCGGGGCGCCCGACTGGTCGTGCGATCCGTTGTGGCCCTCGTCGACGACCGTCTCGGCGGTCCGGTTGGACCAGCCGCCGTCGCTGCCGCCGTTGGCCGGGGCCGCGCCGGTCGAGCTGTAGTTCGGGGCGTAGGGCGGGTATCCGGCGACCTCCTGGACCGGCCGGTCCACCTGGGAGTCGCCGACCATCGCGCCGTCCGGCCGCAACCGCGGGATGCCGCCGGTGAACGCACCGGCGATACCGCTGGCCCGGCTGGCGGTGCTGATCGGAGCGCCCAGGCTCGACGTGGTGTCCAGGTCGCCGGTGAGCGGCGAGAGTCCGGACAGGGTCATCGAGGTGGACTGCACGCCACCCGGTCCGGCCGGCGCGACAAGCTCGGCCGGCACGTTGATCCGGGCGATCAGGCCGCCCTCGATGTCCTCGTTGTCCCGCAGCCGCACGACGATGTTGTGCCGCTTGGCCAGCCGGGCGACCACGTACAGACCCATCCGCCGGGTCACGGCCACGTCCAGGTCCGGCGGGTCGGCCAGCCGCATGTTCGCGGCCTCGATCTCGCCTTCGGACATGCCGACGCCGGAGTCGGTGATCTGGATGGCCAGTTCCTTCTTGCGCGTGACCGCCATCCGGACGATGACCTTCTTGTCCGGCTCGGAGAAGAAGGTGGCGTTGTCCAGCAGTTCGGCGATCAGGTGCACCAGGTCGGACACCGCCCGGCCCTGCACGGTCACGTCCGGAGCCGAGACGACCTCGATCCGGGCGTAGTGCTCCACCTCGGAGACCGCCGCGCCGACCACCTCGGAGGCCGGGACCGGCCGGGAGAGCTGGCGGGACAGGCCGGAGCCGGAGAGCACCAGCAGGCTTTCCGAGTTACGCCGCATCCGGGTGGCCAGGTGGTCCAGCTCGAACAGGCTGGCCAGCTGGTCGGGGTCCTGCTCGTCCTGCTCCAACCGGTCGATCAGCGCGAGCTGGCGCTCGACGAGCGCCTGGCTGCGCCGGGACAGGTTGACGAAGATCGAGTTGATGTTGTCCCGCAGCAGGGCCTGCTCGGTCGCCATCTTGACGGCCTGGTCGTGCACCGCGTCGAAGGAGCGGGCCAGCTGGCCGGTCTCCTCCCGGGTGAACACCGGCACCGGGTCGACCGCGGTCTTGGACGCGGCCACCGGGTCGGGGTCGGCCAGGATCCGCTGCACCGTCGCCGGCAGCCGGCGGTTGGCCACGTCCAGTGCGTCGCGCCGCAGCACACGCAACGGCTTGAGCAGCGCTCGGGCCACGATCAGCATCAGCAGCACGGCCAGGGCAAGAGCCAGCAGCACGAAGCCGGCGTTGCGGAACGCCGAACCGGTCGCCGCGTCGGCCCGGGCCTGGGCGTCCTCCCGCAGCTTGTTCTGCAGGTTGCCCTCGACCTGGCGCATCCGGTCCAGGGTGGCGGCGCCGTCCTTGGCGATCAGCTGCCGTTCCTGGTCGCTGAAGCCGAGCTTGCCGTCCTGGTTGTTCTCGGCGCGGCTGAACGCGGTCTGCTTGAGGCGTTCCCGGCTGTCGACCTGGGTACCGGAGACCGTGTCGGAGTAGAGCTGCTGCTGGGCGGGCGTTGCGCTCGCGTCGTAGGTGGCCAGGGCGGCCGCCGCACTCGCCTGCGCGCTGCGCGCCTGGTTGAGCAGCTCGGCCGGGAAGGAGTCACGCGGGCCGGCGAAGGCGATCTGCAGGATCGCGTTCTCCTGGCCGGCGAACTCCTTGGCCTCGGACAGGGCCTGGATGACCGTGCCCTGCCGGAGCAGTTCCCGGTCGGTGACCGAGGTGTTCACCTCGCGGCCGATCTGGGTCAGTTCGTCCAGGATCCTCGAGTACGCGGAGAACACCGCCACGTCCGGGTAGCCGGTGTTGTCGGCGGCGGTTCGGATCGGCTTGAGCGCGGACAGGCGCTGCAGGTTGCGGGTGTACCGCTCCTTCAGGTCGGCCGGCGCGTCGAGTCGGGCCGCGGCCGCCTGGGCCTTGAGCACCGCCTGGTCCACCTTGCCGATCTGCGTGTCCAGGTCGTTGCGGGCGCCGCTGCGGTTGTCGGCCACGCGGGCCACCGACAGCGTGCGTTCCTGCTGCAACTCCTGGACCAGCAGCGTCACGTCCTGGGCGAACTCGACCTGGCTGACGGTCTGCCGGAACGCGGCAGCACTGTCCAGGTCGGCCTTCACCCGCAGACCGCCGAGCACGAGCGCGGTCAGCGTGGGGACGAACAACACGGCAATCAACTTGGTGCGCAGTCGCCAGTTGCGCATGCGCCACGGCGACCCACCCTTTACCGCTCGACGAGATGCGAGGGCTCGCGCCCTGTCATTCGCGGCGGCACGGTCTCGGTCAGACACGTCGTTTCCACCCGGTAGGGCGCCGATCCCGGGGCCAGGTTGAACCCCGGCAGTGTGGTCGGGCACTCCCAGCACTCTCCCTGCTTCTTCAGCCAGTTAGCCCTTACCCCTGAGGCCAGCTTCTCTTCAATACGGACAGCTACCCCAGTGAGAACGCCGAACCCATCGGGCGCTACCCCATCGCCGCTTTCGATGAACCTCAACCTCACTGTGGCAACCGAAGGTAGCGGAGTCTACGCCCTGATGTAAGTCCGTTGGGTGATGGTCACACAGGTGAGGCCACTTGTCACACTCTGGCAACAATTCACCGCGTGGTCACTGGTATCGCCAAGCTAACAACCTGGTATCAATCTGACAACTTGGCTGAACGCTTTGTAGTTATCACTCACTGGTAGTAGTCACTGCGTCGGCATGATCGTTTGCGTAGATACGAACTGCCGCAGAACGGTCTAGAGCACTCGAACGGGTGGTGTCAACAGGCAAAATTTGCCGAAACCCGACACTGATTGTGACGCCCTGGCCACAGTCTCTACAGTGTTGCCCGGTTGTCCATTCCATCCACAGGACACCTCATCCATGAGGAGAAGGCTTCATGCCCCGACGCTTAACCTCCGTCAGACGCGTACGCTTCCCCGTCCTCGCCGTGGCCGCGACCCTGTTCCTGTCGCTGACCGGTTGCGGTCTGCTGGGCGGCGACGACGAGACCCCGCAGGCCAACAACACTTCCGGTGGCCTGGAGAAGCCCAAGATCAAGATCTCGGTCATGACCACGACCGACGTGGCCACGTTCTGGCTCGCGGTCAAGAACGGCTACTTCAAGGAGGCCGGCTTCAACTTCGACCCGGCCAAGGACGTGGTCGTGGCCAAGAGCGGTGGCGACTCGGTCAACAAGCTCGCGGCCAAGGAAGTCGACATCGCCTACTCGAGCTACACCCCGTTCTTCGTGGCCCAGTCCAAGAAGGTGGCCGACATCAAGCTGGTCTCGGACGCCTCCTCGGCCGGTCCGAACAGCTGTGTCGTGGTGGCGATGCCGAACTCGTCGGTCAAGAGCATCAAGGACATGGCCGGCAAGCGGGTTGCCGTAACCGCGCGTAACACCATTTCCGACCTGCTGGTGATGTCCACCCTGAAGACCAACGGTGTCCCCTACGACACCATCAAGTGGGTCGAGGTCCCGTTCCCGCAGACCGCGGAGCGGCTGTCCAAGGGTGAGTTCGACGCGGCCTTCGTGACCGAGCCGTTCCTGACGCAGTCGCAGAAGCAGTTCGGCGCCGTGCCGGTCTTCGACACCGCTGTCGGCCCGACGTCGAACATGTCGACCGCCGGCTGGGGTGCCAGCGCCGATTTCGTCAAGAACAACCCGAAGACGCTGGCCGCCTGGCAGAAGGTCATGCAGCGGGCCACCGACGAGGCCAAGGCCGACCGCAGCAAGGTCGAGCCGCTGCTGCAGGAGTACTCGAAGATCGACGCGGACACCGCCAAGCTGGCCACCCTGCTCACGTTCCAGTCCGCTCTGGACGCCACCCGGATCCAGCGGGTGCCGGACCTGATGCTGGAATTCGGCGTGATCAAGGAACGGATCGACGTGGCGTCGATGATCGCCAAGGCGCCGAGTAGCGGCTGAGGCACGTGCGTCCGATAGTCCGGAACCTCATCGGGCTTGGCGGCTTCCTCGTCATCTGGGAGGCGGCCGCCAGGCTCGGTCTGGTGACGAAATCCATTCCACCGTTCAGCGTCGTGCTGAGCAGGCTGGTCGAGTTGCTCGGCGACGAGGCGTTCCTGCGTGACATCGTCGCCACCGTGCTGGCCTGGGCCATCGCGGTGGTCATCGCGGTCACGATCGCCGTGCCCGCCGGGTTGCTGCTCGGCAGCATCCCCGGCCTGCGGGTGGCGACCAGGGCGATCGTCGAACTGCTGCGGCCGATCCCCTCGGTCGCCCTGATCCCCGCCGCGCTGGTGGCGATCGGCGGCGGCCCGGAGACCAAGATCACATTGGCGATCTACGCCGCGGTGTGGCCGATCCTGTTCAACACCATCTACGCGCTGGACGAGATCGACCCGCTGCTCGAGGAGACCGCCCGGTCCTTCGGCGCCGGCAAGACCCGGGTGCTGACCTCGGTGGCCCTGCCGCACGCCGCGCCGTTCATCTTCACCGGCATCCGGCTCTCCGCGGCGATCGCGCTGATCGTGGTGATCAGTGTCGAGTTCATCGCCGGGGCACTGCGCGGGATCGGCAAGTTCTCCCTGCAGGCCTACGAAGGCGGCGGCCGGATGGACCTGCTGCTGGCCGCCACCCTGGTGGCCGGCGCGATCGGCTACCTGATCAACGAGGGCCTGGAACGGTTCGGCCGGCGGAAGTTCAAGTGGAGCACGGTCACCGGGGAGCGGCGATGAACCGTCAGGTCACCGCGATGGTGCAGCGCTGGGTCGCCCTGATCGTCCTGGTCGTGCTCTGGGAGTTCGCCGCGCGCTCGGGCGGAACCGTCTACTTCCCGCCGCCGACGACGATCGCCGAGGCCGGGTTCGACACGTGGTTCACCGGGCCGGCGTCGCACCTGTTCCTCACCCGGACCTGGTTCGACGACATCCTGCCGAGCATCGCCCGGGCGCTCGGCGGCTGGGCGATCGCCGCCGTGGTCGGCATCGCGCTCGGCACCGCGCTCGGCCGGTCCCGCACCGGCATGGACTACGTGGGCCCGCTGTTCGCGTTCATGCGCGCGATCCCGCCCGTCACGCTGATCCCGGTGTTCATGGCGCTGTACGGGATCTACACCGAGATGCGGCTGGCCACGATCATCTTCGGCACCATCTGGCCGATCCTGATGAACACCGTCGACGGGGTTCGCACCGTCGACCCGCTGCAGGCCGAGACGGCCCGGGCCTTCCGCACCCCCCGGCACCAGTGGATCTTCGGGGTGGTGCTCCCCGCGGCCATGCCGAAGATCTTCGCCGGACTGCGGCTGAGCCTTTCCATCTCCCTGCTGCTCATGGTTGTCTCAGAACTGGTGGGACGGGCCAGCGGCCTGGGCAACCAACTGATCTTCGCGCAGCGCCAGTTCGACTTTGCGATCATGTGGGCGTGGATCGTGTTCCTCGGTTTCCTGGGCTACGGGCTCAACTCGCTGCTGCTCATCATCGAGCGCCGGGTGCTCGCCTGGCAGCCGAGCCGGCACACCGAACGCGCCATGCAGGTAGGAGGATGACATGCCGACCATGCTGGACGTGACCGGTCTGGTCCACCGGTACGGCACGGGGGCACAGGCGCACACCGCGGTGCACGACCTGTCCTTCACGGTGAACACCGGACAGCTGACCTGCATCGTGGGCCCGTCCGGCTGCGGCAAGTCCACGCTGCTGCGCTGCATCGCCGGACTGATCACCCCGACCGACGGGTCGATCCGGCTGCACGGCGACGAGGTGCACGGCGTGCCGAGGGACCTCGCGGTGGTGTTCCAGGACTACAGCCGCTCGCTGTTCCCATGGCTGTCGGTGCGGCGCAACGTGGAGTTCCCGCTGCGCAGCCGGATCCGCAACCGGGGCCAGCGGCGCGCGGCGGCCATGGAGGCACTCGGCTCGGTCGGGCTGTCCGACGTCGGCAACAAGTACCCCTGGCAACTTTCGGGCGGCATGCAACAGCGGGTGTCCATCGCCCGCGCGCTGGCCTGCAAGCCCGCGCTGCTGCTCATGGACGAGCCGTTCGCCTCGGTCGACGCCCAGACCCGGGCCGAGCTGGAGGACCTGCTGCTGCGGGTGCGCCGCGAGCACAACAGCACGGTGCTGCTGGTGACGCACGACATCGACGAGAGCGTCTACCTCGGCGACCGGGTGCTGGTGCTGTCCCGCTCGCCCGCGCGGATCGTGGCCGACCTGCCGGTGAACCTGCCCGCCGACCGGGACCAGATCACCACCCGCGGCTCGACGAAGTTCGTCGACCTGCGCACCGAGATCGCCCGCCTGCTGCACACCGGCGAGGACAACGGCGAGGACAGTGGCCCCGTCGAGGAGACCGCGGCGGAGCGCTTCCTGCGGGCCGAGCGGGAGGAGCAGCTGCAGGAGGACCGGCACACGATCAGCGGCGACCTGCGCCGCTGATCGTGCCCACAACTCAGGGCTGGGCCAGGCAGTAGGTGGTGGCCGGCTCCGGGTAGACCAGCGGGATGCTCGGGTCCTCGCACGCGGCCTCGTCGGCCTTGCCGGCGACCACCTTGGTGACCTTCACCTCGGCGCCCGCGCAGTCCGTGCGCGCCCGCTTGTCCGGGGAGTCGTAGCTGGCGAAGCAGTCGCCCTCCTTGGCGTTGAGCATCAGGCACAACGCGAAGTCGGAGCCGCGGCCACCGCTCTGCTCGTACTTCTCGTAGAGCTTCTCGTCCGGGCACTTGTCGGTGTCGTTGCTGAGCTTCTTGGCCACCTTGAACACCGCGGCCGGGTCGTTGCAGTCGATCTTCTCGACGTTGGCGTCGGTGGTGGAGGCGGACAGCACCTTGATGCAGTCCCCGGTCTCGGCCTGGCTCGCGCTGTTGCGGTTGAAATAGAGATACGCCGCGGCGCCCGCGACGACCAGGACCAGCACCACCACGATGCCGACGACGCGCTGCTTGACCGACTTCTTGCCGGGCGGCGGCGACTCCGGCTGCACGGGCTGCTGACCGTAGGGCGGGGGCGGCGGCGGGGACCCGGGCTGCCCTGGGTAGTCCTGCGGCCCGGGGTAGTCCTGCGGCCCGGCCTGGTCCTGCGGCTGCTGGCCGTACGGCGGCGGCTGGTTGGCCGGCGGGTAGTCCTGCGGCTGCTGCGGCTGGCCGTAGGGCTGCTGACCGTAGGACGGCGGCGGCGGGTAGGGCGGACGGCCGTACTGCTGCGGCTGCCGCGGCGGCTGGCCGTAGGGCTGCTGGCCGTACGGCCGCGGCTCGCCATAGGGCGGCGACGGCGGCTGGTTGCCACCGGGCGGCGAGCCGTAGGGACCCGGCTGCCAGGGTTGGTTCGGGGGCTGGTTCATGGGGGTCCTCGTAGGGGGTCGTTCAATGCGGCGACGCAATTTAGCGTGCCGAACGGGGCGCCGTACGCCGGTTGGGTGAAATGGGACACTGAACCACGTGACCGACGGCCCGCTGATCGTTCAATCCGACAAGACCCTGCTGCTCGAGGTCGACCATCCGCAGTCCGAGGACGCGCGGATCGCCATCGCCCCGTTCGCCGAGCTGGAGCGAGCGCCGGAGCACGTGCACACCTATCGAATCACCCCGCTGGCGCTGTGGAACGCGCGGGCGGCCGGGCACGACGCCGAGCAGGTGGTCGACGCGCTGTCCCGGTTCTCCCGGTACCCGGTGCCGCAGCCGCTGCTGATCGACGTGGTGGACACCATGGGCCGGTTCGGCCGGTTGACCCTGGTCAACCACCCCGCGCACGGCCTGGTGATGGCGTCGGTGGACCGGGCGGTGCTGGAGGAGGTGCTCCGGCACAAGAAGATCAGCCCGATGCTGGGCGCGCGGATCGACGACGACACGGTGATCGTGCACCCCAGCGAGCGCGGCCGGCTCAAGCAGCTGCTGCTCAAGGTGGGCTGGCCGGCCGAGGACCTGGCCGGCTACGTCGACGGCGAGCATCACCCGATCGAGCTACGCGAGATCGACTGGACCCTGCGCGACTACCAGCGCCGGGCCGCGACCGCGTTCTGGGCGGGCGGGTCCGGGGTCGTCGTGCTCCCGTGCGGCGCCGGCAAGACCCTGGTCGGCGCGGCGGCGATGGCGCAGGCGCAGGCCACCACCCTGATCCTGGTCACCAACACGGTCGCCGGCCGGCAGTGGAAGCGCGAGCTGATCGCCCGTACCTCGCTGACCGACGAGGAGATCGGCGAGTACTCCGGCGAACGCAAGGAGATCCGCCCGGTCACCATCGCCACCTATCAGGTGATGACCCGCCGGACCAAGGGCGAGTACCGGCACCTGGAGCTGTTCGACTCGCGGGACTGGGGGCTGGTGGTCTACGACGAGGTGCACCTGCTGCCGGCGCCGGTGTTCCGGATGACCGCCGACCTGCAGTCCCGCCGCCGGCTCGGCCTCACCGCCACCCTGGTCCGCGAGGACGGCCGGGAGGGCGACGTGTTCTCGCTGATCGGCCCGAAGCGCTACGACGTGCCGTGGCGCGACATCGAGGCGCAGGGCTGGATCGCGCCGGCGTCGTGCACCGAGGTCCGGGTCACGCTGACCGACAGTGAGCGGCTGACCTACGCCACCGCCGAGGCCGACGAGAAGTACCGGCTGTGCTCCACGGTGGCCACCAAGCTGCCGGTGGTGCAGCGCATCCTGGACCGGCACCCGGAGGAGCCCACCCTGGTCATCGGCGCCTACCTGGACCAGCTGGAGGAACTCGGCGCCGCGCTGGACGCGCCGATCGTGCAGGGCTCGACCAAGGTCGCCGACCGCGAGGCGCTGTTCGACGCCTTCCGCCGGGGCGAGCAGCGGGTGCTGGTGGTGTCCAAGGTGGCCAACTTCTCGGTCGACCTGCCCGAGGCGACGGTCGCCGTCCAGGTCTCCGGCACCTTCGGCTCCCGCCAGGAGGAGGCCCAGCGCCTCGGCCGCCTGCTCCGCCCCAAAGGTGACGGCCGCCAGGCCCACTTCTACTCGGTGGTGTCCCGCGACACCCTCGACACCGAATATGCCGCCCACCGCCAGCGCTTCCTCGCCGAGCAGGGCTACTCCTACACCATCATGGACGCCGACGACCTCCTCGGACCCGCCATCCCCGAGGTCTGACCGCCCGCCCGCTGCCGGGTCAGGGGCGGGTCAGGCCGGACCGGTCGGCGCCCTGGCTCTGGACGAACTGGTCGGTGCGGGTGACGGCCTGCGCGCGGCGGGCGGGGTCGACGGCGGGGTCGGTGGTGAGCTCCCGTAATCGGATCGGGGGGCCGAGGTCGATCAGGGTCGGCAGGTACTCGGCCTTCGCGGTCCGCCAGCCGGCCGGGGTCTCGACCAGCCGGAACCGGGCGATGACGCCCTCCTCGGTGGTGCCGCGCGGCCGCTCGTGCCGGGCGAGGTGGTTGCCGAGGCCGTAGGCGACCCACTTGCCGCCCAGGTTCTCGAAGGGTTGGACCACGTGCGCGTGGTGGCCGACGATCAGGTCGACCGCCGGGTCGGCGAGCAGCATGGCGGCGATGCGGCGCTGGTCGGCGGTCGGCTCGGACCGGTCCTCGATCCCCCAGTGCAGGCTCGCGATCACCACCTCGGCACCCGCCGCCCGGGCGGCCCGGGCCGCCGCCAGCACCGCCGCCGGG
>NZ_DASTBH010000310.1:0-4224 GCF_035712165.1 Actinophytocola sp.
GCCACCGACGTCCGGCCGACCCGGCTGGCGGCCGCCCAGGAGTCGGCGAAGTCCTTCACCCAGGGTCTGACCCAGGGCATCAACCTGGGGCTGATCTCGTTCGCCGGCACCGCGACGGTGCTGGTCGGCCCGACCACCGACCGGACGCCGGTGGTCCAGGCGATCGACGGGCTCAAGCTGGCCCAGTCCACTGCGACCGGTGAGGCGATCTTCGCGGCGCTGCAGTCGATCGAAGGTTTCTCGCAGGTCGTCAGCGGACCGCAGGGACCGCCGCCCGCCCGGATCGTGCTGCTGACCGACGGCAAGCAGACCATCCCCACGCCGGTCGGCGACGACCCGAGGGGAGCGTTCACCGCGGCCAGGGCGGCCGCCGAGCGGAAGATCCCGATCTCGACGATCTCGTTCGGCACCGAGCACGGCGAGGTGTCGATCGACGGCAAGCCGCAGAGCGTGCCGGTGGACGACGAGTCGATGAAGGAGATCGCCCGGCTGTCCGGCGGCGAGTTCTACAAGGCGGCCACCGCCGAGCAACTCCGTTCCGTCTACGACACGCTCGGCGAGCAGATCGGCTACGAGACCAAGGACGCCGACGCGAGCCGGCCCTGGCTCATCCTCGGCACCCTGATGGCGCTGGTGGCCGCCGGCGCCGCACTGCTGATCGGCCAACGACTGCCCTAGGGGCGTCCGCCCCGGACCGTCCGGATAGCCTGCGAAGCTGCCAGGGGAATCGCGCGGGTCGAGGAGTGGGCGTGGGACGGTCGGTACTGGTCACGGGTGGCAATCGCGGCATCGGGTTGGCGATCGCCCGGGCGTTCGCCGCGCAGGGCGACAAGGTGGCGGTCACCCACCGCGGCTCCGGCGTGCCGGAGGGCCTGTTCGGGGTGACCTGCGACGTGACCGACCCGGCGGCCGTCGACGCGGCGTTCACCCAGGTCGAGGACGCGCACGGGCCGGTCGAGGTGCTGGTGTCCAACGCCGGGATCACCGACGACACGCTGCTCATGCGCATGAGTGAGGAGCAGTTCGTCCGGGTGGTGGACGCCAACCTCACCGGCGCCTACCGGGTGGCCCGCCGGGCGACCCGGGCGATGCTGCGCGCCCGGTGGGGCCGCATGATCTTCATCTCGTCCGTCACGGGCATGCTCGGCTCGCCCGGCCAGGTGAACTACACGGCCAGCAAGGCCGGCCTGATCGGCGTCGCCCGCTCGATCACCCGCGAGCTGGGCTCCCGCAACATCACCGCGAACGTGGTGGCGCCCGGCTTCATCACCACCGACATGTCCGGCGCGCTGCCCGAGGAACGCAAGGCGCAGATCCTGGCCCAGGTGCCCGCCGCCCGGTACGGCGAACCGGACGAGGTGGCGGCCGCGGTAACCTTCCTCGCCTCGGACGCCGCCGGGTACATCTCCGGAGCCGTAGTCCCGGTCGACGGTGGCCTGGGCATGGGCCACTGAACCGAAATCGCGGGAGGACCACTGTGCCGGGACTGCTCGAGGGCAAGCGACTGCTGATCACCGGGGTGATCACCGACTCGTCGATCGGCTACCACGTGGCCCGGGTCGCCCAGGACGAGGGCGCCGAGGTCGTGCTGACCGGGTTCGGCCGCATGAGCCTGGTCGAGCGGATCGCCCAGCGGCTGCCGAAGCCGCCGCCGGTGATCGAGCTGGACGTGACCAGCACCGAGCAGCTCGACGGGCTGGCCGACCGGGTGCGCGAGCACACCGACGGGCTGGACGGGGTGCTGCACTCGATCGCCTACGCGCCACCGTCCTGCCTGGGTGAGGACTTCCTGGACGCGCCGTGGGAGGACGTGGCGACCGCGGTGCAGGTCTCGGCGTACTCGCTGAAGTCGCTCGCGGTCGCCTGCCTGCCGCTGATGGGCTCCGGCGGCTCGATCGTCGGCCTGGACTTCGACGCGCGGATGGCCTGGCCGGCCTACAACTGGATGGGCGTGGCGAAGTCCGCGCTCGAGTCCACCACCCGCTACCTGGCCCGGGAGCTGGGTCCGAAGGGCATCCGGGTCAACCTGGTGGCCGCCGGTCCGCTCGGCACCATGGCCGCGAAGTCCATCCCCGGCTTCACCATGCTCCGCGACGCCTGGGGGGAGCGCGCCCCGCTGGGCTGGAACACCTCGGACGCCACCCCGGTGGCCCGGTCGGTCTGCGCGCTGCTGTCCGACTGGTTGCCGGCCACCACCGGCTCCATGGTGTGGGTGGACGGCGGGGTGCACGCGTTGGGGATGTGAGATCCGGCGTGTAGGCATGGGTGACATAGGCAGTGAGCCGGACCGACCTGGAGGCCCCGCCATGAGCACTGACTACGAGGCCCTGCTGTGGCTGTCGTTCGGGGGTCCGGAGCGACCCGAGGACGTGCGGCCGTTCCTGGAGAACGTGACCCGTGGGCGCGGGGTGCCGCCGGAGCGGCTGGACGAGGTCGAGCACCACTACCAGTCCTTCGGCGGGGTCTCGCCGATCAACCGGCTCAACCGGGCGGCGATCGAGGCCACCCGGATCGAGCTGGCGCAGGCCGGGATCGACCTGCCGGTCTACTTCGGCAACCGCAACTGGCATCCGCTCGTCGAGGACGCGGTCGCCGAACTGGCCAACGCGGGGGTGCGGCGCGCCCTGGTGTTCAGCACCAGCGCCTACGGCGGTTACTCGGCCTGCCGCCAGTACGACGAGGACATCGCCCGGGCCCGGGCAGCGCTCGGCGACGCGGCGCCCGAGCTGGTGAAGCTGCGCCAGTTCTTCGACCACCCGCTGTTCGTCGCGGCCGTGGCCGACGCCGTGCGGCTGGCGGCGGCGGCGCTGCCGGCCGGGACGGCGGGGGAGTTCCGGCTGGTGTTCACCGCGCACTCGGTGCCGGTCTCGGCCGACGCCGCGGCCGGTACCCCGGAGGAGGGCGGCCACCGCTACTCCCGCCAGGTGGCCGAGGCGGCCCGGCTGGTCGCCGCCGAGATCGGTGCCGGCGGCTACGACGTGGTGTGGCAGTCCCGGTCCGGCCCACCCCGGATCCCGTGGCTGGAGCCGGACATCGTGGACCATCTGGACGTCCTGCACGAGCGCGGCGTGCGTGCGGTCGTGGTGTGCCCGATCGGCTTCGTCAGCGACCACCTCGAGGTGGTCTGGGACCTGGACACCGAGGCCGCGCAGCGGGCCGCCGAGCTGGGCCTGGCCTTCGCCAGGGCGGCCACTCCAGGCACCGACCCGCGGTTCGCCCAACTGGTGGTGGAGTTGGTCCGGGAGCATCTGGAGGGCGAGGAGCCGCGCAAGCTGTCCGGCCTCACCGCGGCCGGCTGCACGGTCAACGGGGCGCCGTGTGCTCCGGGTTGCTGCGTGACCGCAGGTAGGCCGCACCACGCGGCGACAGCCGGTAGCCGACCGGCAGGCTGATCGTCAGGCCCAGGTTCTTCAGCTTGCGCACGTCCAGCTTGAACGGGGCCGTCTCCCGGCCCAGGGTCGCGGCCAGGTCCGGGGCGCGCACCTCGGGCCGCTCGGCGATGATCGCGAGGGTCTGCGCGGTCCAGGGGCCGGCGGCACTGGCCCGGTCCAGCCGGTCCAGGCGCTGGCCGATCGCGGCCAGGTCGGCCGGGCCGAGCCGGTCGTCGGCGGCCAGCAGGTCCCGCGGGTCCGGGTCGTGCACCGGCCGGATGCGCAGCAGGTATACCGGGTCGGCCGGGTCACCGCGCAGGTCCGCGCGCGCCTCGTCGGCCGAGCGGTACCCGGCGGCCAGCGCGTCGCGCCGGGTGATCCTGGCCGGCGGCACCACCCGCACCTCGTCCACCGCCACACGACCGGCCGCGGTCCGGTAGGTGTTGCCGGCGGTGACCTGCCGCGCCCGCCAGCGGCGGAACAGCACGGTGATCGATCCGTCCCGGATGCCCGCCTGCAGGCGCTTCTCGATCAACAACTAGACGCGTCCAGCCTGGTTGGACAGGGTGCGCACGGCCTCGTCGATGGCGGCGCAGCGGGCGATCCGCACGGCGTCGAACAGCGGGCGCAGGGCCTGCTCGCGTTTGTGGGCCGCGGAGGCGGACAGCGCACCGCCGGGCTCGTCCTCGCCGGCCAGCTCGAGAATCGCCGACACCTCCACCGCGCGTTGCAGCACCCGCAGCGCCCGCGGCGGCATGCCCTCCGGCCAGCGGACGTTGGTCGCCGCGGCGATCCGGTCCCGCAGTTCCTCGCGCACCCCGGTGCGGTGCCGGGCCACGCCCAGCTCGGTGAG
>NZ_DASTBH010000311.1:0-2828 GCF_035712165.1 Actinophytocola sp.
AGCGCCTGGGAGCGCAGGTGCTGCACGGCGGCGGCGACGTCCGCTGGCGCCAGGTCGGCCGTCAACCGCTCGCCGGTGCAGTTGTCGCACCGCCCGCACGGCGCCGCATGCGGGTCGTCAAGCTGCCGAAGGAGAAACTCCATCCGGCAGCCGTCGGTGCGCTGGTAGGCCAGCACCGCCTCCTGCTCGGCCTTGCGGGCGGCCGCGATGTGCCGGTAGCGCTCGGCGTCGTAGGTCCAGGGTTGGCCGGTCGCCGTCCAGCCGCCCTGGACCCGGCGCACCGCGCCGTCCACGTCGAGCACCTTCAACACCATCTCCAGCCGGCTGCGGGACAGGTCGACCAGCGGCTCGATGCCGGCCAGGGAAAGCGGCCGGCCCGCCCCGTCGAGCGCGGTGAGCACCCGGCGCACCACCGGTTCGGGCGGGAAGGCCAGCGAGCCGAAGTAGGCCCAGATGTCCCGGTCCTCGGTGCCCGGCAACAGCAGCACCTCGGCCCGCTCGACGGCTCGGCCGGCCCGGCCGATCTGCTGGTAGTACGCGATCGGCGACTGCGGCGCCCCGAGGTGGATCACGAAGCCGAGGTCGGGCTTGTCGAAGCCCATGCCCAGCGCGGAGGTGGCGACCAGGGCCTTCACCCGGTTGGCCAGCAGGTCCTGTTCGGCCTGTTCGCGTTCGGTGGGGTCGGTGCGCCCGGTGTAGGACGCCACGGTGAACCCCCGGTCCCGCAGGAACGACGCCACCTCGGCGGCCGCGGCGACGGTGAGCGTGTAGATGATGCCCGAGCCGGGCAGCTCACCGAGCCGTTCGGCCAGCCAGGCGAGCCTGGCCTGCATGGTGGGCAGCATGACCACCGCCAGCCGCAGGCTCTCCCGGTCCAGCGGGCCACGCAGCACCAGCGTGTCCGTCTCGCCCAGGCCCAACTGGTCGGCGACGTCCCGGACGACCCGGTCGTTGGCGGTCGCGGTGGTCGCCAGCACCGGAACCCCCTCGGGCAGTTCGGCCAGCAGGGTGCGCAGCCGCCGGTAGTCCGGCCGGAAGTCGTGCCCCCAGTCCGAGATGCAGTGCGCCTCGTCCACCACGAGGAGCCCGGCCGACGCGGTCAGCTCGGGCAGCACCGTGTCGCGGAAGTCGGGGTTGTTGAGCCGTTCCGGGCTGATCAACAACACGTCGACCTTGCCCTCCAGCACCACCCGCTGGATGTCCTGCCACTCCTGCATGTTGGCCGAGTTGATCGTCGCGGCGTGCACGCCCGCGCGGGCCGCGGCCGCCACCTGGTTGCGCATCAGCGCGAGCAGCGGCGACACGATGACCGTCGGACCCTCGCCCAGTTCGCGCAGCAGCGCCGTGGCCACGAAGTACACCGCGGACTTGCCCCACCCGGTGCGCTGCACCACCAGTGCGCGGCGGCGGCCGGCCACCAGCGCCTCGATGGCCGTCCACTGGTCGTCGCGGAGCCGGGCGTCGGCGCCGGCCAGTGCGCGGAGCAGAGCCTCGGCGGATTCGCGGAGGGCGAGTTCGTCCATGTGCCCACCCTGACGCAGGGCACCGACAAGGGCCAGCGACAGGCCGGCAGGATGGTCCATCCATCCGGTTTGGTGGGCCGTGGCCGTCCCGTGCTGAACCGGTGGCCGGATCTTCACGAAATTCTTCGCCCGTTCGCGTCATGCCCACTCGCCGCACCGCTCCCAACTCATCGGAGCGCATGGTCGGTGTGCTCCGATCACTGGCGTGGGCGGCGTCTCATCCCGGGAGACGCCGCCCACACCTATCCCGAGGTCCCGCTCCGGTGGCCCTACGCTGGTCGGACTATGGCAGCGAGCAAGCGCGTCGGGATCATGGGCGGCACGTTCGACCCGGTGCACCACGGTCACCTGGTCGCCGCCAGCGAGGTCCAGTCCCGGTTCCAACTGGACGAAGTGATCTTCGTGCCGACCGGTCAGCCGTGGCAGAAGAGCCACCAGACGGTGAGCCCTCCCGAGGACCGGTACCTGATGACCGTGATCGCCACGGCGTCCAACCCCCGGTTCTCGGTGAGCCGGGTCGACATCGACCGCGTCGGCACCACCTACACCATCGACACCCTGCGGGACCTGCGTGGCGGATACCCCGACGCCGACCTGTTCTTCATCACCGGAGCGGACGCGCTGGAGCAGATCCTCACCTGGCGGGAGGCCGACGAGCTGTTCGGGCTGGCCCACTTCGTCGGGGTGACCCGGCCCGGCTACGACCTCAACGACCACCATCTGCCCCGGGGCGCCGTCAGCCTGATCGAGGTGCCCGCGATGGCCATCTCCTCCACCGCCTGCCGCGACCGGGTGGCCGCCGGCGAACCCGTCTGGTACCTCGTCCCGGACGGGGTCGTCCAGTACATCTCCAAGCGCGGGCTGTACGCACCGGGGTGAAATCGCTCGTGGCGACGCTGGCCCGCCCCGGTACTCTCGGGGAAATCTGTATCCGGAAGTACCGACAAGGGGACCGAAGTGTCAGCAACGCACGACGCACGCCGGCTGGCTCTGGTGGCCGCAAACGCCGCCGCGGACAAGAAGGCCAGCGACGTGATCGTGCTGGACGTCTCCGACCAGCTGGTGATCACCGACTGCTTCGTGATCGCCTCCGCGCCCAACGAGCGGCAGGTGGGCGCGATCGTCGACAGCGTCGAGGAGAAGATGCGCGACGCCGGCACCAAACCGGTGCGGCGCGAGGGCGCCCGGGAGGGCCGCTGGGTGCTGCTGGACTTCGTGGACATCGTCGTGCACGTCCAGCACGCCGAGGAGCGCGCCTTCTACGCCCTGGAACGGCTCTGGAAGGACTGCCCACGCATCGAGTTC
>NZ_DASTBH010000312.1:0-4882 GCF_035712165.1 Actinophytocola sp.
CGCGCGGCCAACCGGATCACGCTGGGGTGCACGTGCACCAGGTCGCAGATCAGCTCGACGGTGACCCGCTCGTCGTCGAGCAGGGTGCCGATCGGCCCGGGCTCGCGGTGGTGCAGCGGGCGCATCCCGTTGAACAGGTGGGTGGCCACGCTCGCCCCGGCGTCGACCGCCGGCAGCACCTGCGCCTCGGTGGCGTCGGTGTGCCCGATCGCGGCCAGGACCCCGGCGCCGACCAACTGCTTCACCGCCGGCAGCGCGCCGTCCAGTTCGGGGGCGATGGTGACCATCCGGACCGCGCCCCGGCCGGCCGCGAGCAGCGTGTTGACCGCGTCCTCGTCCGGCGGGCGCAGGATGGCCGGGTCGTGCGCGCCGCACCGGGCCGTCGACAGGAACGGTCCCTCCAGGTGGATGCCGGTGAGCAGGCCGTCCTCGACCAGTTCGGCGAGCTCGGCGACCTGCCGGGCGAGCTCGGGCACGGGCCGGGACACCAGGCTGGCCAGCAGGGTGGTGGTGCCGTGCCGGCGGTGCGCGGCGACCGCCCGGCGCACCCGGTCCGGCTCGGCGCCCGCGAACGACTCGCCGCCGCCGCCGTGGCAGTGGATGTCGACGAACCCGGGGACCACCCAGGCGCCGGTCGCGTCGACGACCTCCTCGGCCGGGGGTGGCGCTCCGGTTCCGACGGCGCTGATGGCGCCCCCTTCGACCAGCACCCATCCGGGATCCAGCACGCCCCCGGGTGTCACCACCCGGCCCCCGGCGATCAGCTGCCCGCCCATGCCGCACCCACTCTCCCTGGCGACGACCAACGCTCCATTGGTCTATACCATAGTGGGATTCAGTGCGGCGGGTTCATGATCTTCTGCAGCGCTTCCAGTGCGCGGGACGCGGTGGACTTCACCGTCCCCTTGGAGATGCCGGCGGCCTCGGCGATCTCCGACTCGGAAAGGTTTCCGTAGTAGCGCAGGACCAGCACCTCCCGCTGCCGGGGCGGCAGGTGCGACAGCGCCCGCACCACCGACTGGTGCTCGGCGGTCAGCATCGCCAGGCTCTCCGCCGAGCGGGCGTTGACCGCGTGCGGCGGGGTGTACTCCCGCGCGGTCTTGCGCCGGCGCAGCACACTGCGCGACCCGTTCACCACGGCGGTGCGCAGATAGCCGACGGCGGCCGCGGCATCGCGCAGGTTGCCCCAGTTGCGGTGCAGGCCGGTGAACGCCTCCTGGACCACGTCCTCCGCGGTGGCCGGTTCGTCCACCAGAAGCAGCGCCAGCCGGATCAGCCGCATACGATGCGTCCGGTAGAGATCTTCAAGCGTGAGCGGGGCCTCCGGCGCCGCGGTCGGCGCGGCGCGTGTGTCGATGGCGTGTAGCCGGGTCAGCGTTCGTTCCACGCTGCGTTCGGCGTTGCCTTCATTGCGGTCCAAGCCATTCCCCGGCACGGATGGACCATACCGGGGAGCGAGAGAGGTGCCCATGCCCTGGTTCACCGTCGAAACCCACTACACCGAGAACCGGGATCTGCTCGACGCCACCCGCCCGGCGCACCGGGAGTACCTGATGGACCTGGCGGAGAAGGGCAAGGTGCTCGCCGGCGGCCCGTACTCCGACGACCTGTCCGGGTTCGCCGTCTACCGCGTCGCCGACATCGACGAGCTGAACCTGTTGCTGGCGGCCGATCCGTACACCACCGAGGAGATCGCGGCCCGGCGGGTGGTCAAGGAGTGGACCATCACGCTCGGGCCGTGGTCGGAGGAGTCAGATACCTAGCCCGGACGCCTTGTCCGCGGATCGAAGCGCGGCACGGGATCCTGCTCGGAGAAGAGTCGTTAGTAACCTCCGCCGAGCTTGCGGTGGTCCCAGCTGATCACCTTGGTGGGGTTGAACACCAGGCCGACCCGCTTGGCCGCCTGGGCCCGGACGAACTGGCTGGCCGAGGTCGCCACGTCGGCCTCGGGCAGCATCCGCACGGTCAGCTCGTTGCCGATCAGGGCGACCGCCTCGACGTCGTCGATGATGTCGACGTCGCACTCCATGGACACGCCGCGCAGCTCGCCGTAGGACTCGCCGGCCTCGATCAGGACGGTGGCGTGCGGGTCGCGCCGCAGGTTGGCCACCTTCTGCGACTTGGCGTAGGTCCAGGTGGCGATCGCTTCGCCGCGGGTCACGTAGAACACCGGCACCAGGTGCGGGCGGCCGTTCGGGCCGATGGTCGCCACGTGCGCGGTCAGCTCCGCCTCGACGAAGCCGGTGATCTCCCCGGGCGTCATCCTGATCTCGTCGCGCCGCGATGCCATGCCGCTACTCCGCCGTCCGTGTCTCCGCGCTCTGCGCCGCCGCCCGCGCGCCCGGGCCGACCATGCTGGACTCGACCGCGCCGCGCTCGGCGATGTCGGCCAGTATCGCCGCATCGGCCTGCGGGACGATCTTCCGGGCCTGCCGTTCGACCACCCGCGGCATGAGCGCCCGGAACAGTTTCACCGCGCCGACCCAGCCCGG
Organism: Actinophytocola sp.; assembly: GCF_035712165.1. Lineage (GTDB taxonomy): Bacteria > Actinomycetota > Actinomycetes > Mycobacteriales > Pseudonocardiaceae > DASYTH01. Next base: position 2,493 of record NZ_DASTBH010000312.1, read on the forward strand.
CACGTGCACCGCCCTGGACCGCCGGGCCACCCCCGCGCTGATCAGCCTGACCGCGACCGGCAGCGGGTAGGTCTTGCCGGCCAGGCCCGGGCTCGCCGCCCGCAGCGGACCGAACACCGGGTGCTCGCCGGTGCCGTTGACCATGTCGGTGGCGATGAAGGTGGGGTGCACGACCCCGACCGCGACGCCGAGATGGCGGACCTCGGCCCGCAGGCTGTTGGCGAACGCCTCCACCCCCGCCTTGGCCGCGCTGTAGGCGGCGTTGCCGGGGATGTGCACGATGGCCGCGAGTGAGGAGACCAGCATCGCGTAGCCCCGGCGCTCGATCAGGTGCGGCAGGGCGACCCGGACCGTGCGCCACACGCCGAGCAGGTCCACCTCGATCACCCGCTCGAACGCCTTCGGGTCGATGGAACGGGTGAAGCCGATGGCGGCGATGCCGGCGTTGGCGATCACCACGTCGATCCCGCCGTACCGCTCGACCACCCCGGCGACGGCCGCCTCCAGGTCCGTCCAGCTGGTCACGTCCGCGACCCAGGCGCTGGCGTCCGGCCCGCAGCCGGCCGCCACCCGGTCCAGCTCCTCCGGCTCCAGGCCGACCAGGGCCACCTTCGCGCCCTTGGCGGCCAGGTCGGCGGCCACCGCGGCGCCGATGCCCCGGGCCGCCCCGGTGATCAACACGACCTTGCCCCTGACCGACCGTCCGCGCACACCCATGGCGGCACCGTACCGTAACTTACCGATAGTAAGCTACTGAGAGTCAGGAAGTCAGCCGGTGACCTCGACACCCTTCCAGAACGCGATGTGGTCCTTGATCTCGGCCGCGGCGTCCTTCGGCTGCGGGTAGTACCAGGCCGCGTCCTGGTTCTGCTCGCCGTTGACGTCGAGCGTGTAGTAGCTGGCCTCACCCTTCCACGGACAGGTGGAATGTGTGTCCGAGGTACGCAGGTAGTCCTGGCGCACCGACTCGGCCGGGAAGTAGTGGTTTCCCTCGACGATGGTCGTCTGGTCGCTCTCGGCGATGATCTCGCCGTTCCAACGTGCCGTTGCCATGCTTCCAATATGCCCCCGACGCGCCGCCTGCGCTTCGAGCGGGGTGAATAGGATCCATAGCTGAGAAGGGCCCGCGCCGGCTTCGAGGAGGATTTCCCCATGCCTATCGCCACACCCGAGATCTATGCCGAGATGCTGGACCGGGCCAAGGCGAACGAGTTCGCATACCCGGCCATCAACGTCACCTCGTCGGAGACCCTGAACGCGGCGCTGCGCGGGTTCGCCGAGGCCGAGAGCGACGGCATCATCCAGGTGTCCACCGGGGGCGCCGAGTTCGCCTCCGGCACCAAGATCAAAGACATGGTCACGGGCGCGACCGCGCTCGCCGAGTTCGCGCACGTGGTGGCCGCCAAGTACCCGGTGAACGTCGCCCTGCACACCGACCACTGCCCGAAGGACAAGCTGGACGGCTTCGTGCGGCCGTTGCTGGCGATCAGCCAGGAGCGGGTCGCGAACGGACAGCAGCCGTTGTTCCAGTCGCACATGTGGGACGGCTCGGCGGTGCCGCTCGACGAGAACCTCGAGATCGCGGCGGATCTGCTCGCCGGGGCGGCCAAGGCGAAGATCATCCTTGAGGTGGAGATCGGCGTGGTCGGAGGCGAGGAGGACGGGGTCGTCGCCGAGATCAACGAGAAGCTCTACACCAGCGAGGACGACTACCTGAAGACCATCGAGGCGCTCGGCGCCGGCGAGAAGGGCCGCTACCTGCTGGCCGCGACGTTCGGCAACGTGCACGGCGTCTACAAGCCGGGCAACGTCAAGCTGCGCCCCGAGGTGCTCAAGCGCGGCCAGGAGGTGGCCGCGCAGAAGCTGGGCAAGCCGGCCGGGTCCAAGCCGTTCGAGCTGGTGTTCCACGGCGGGTCGGGCTCGCTGCTCGAGGAGATCCACGAGGCGCTGTCCTACGGCGTGGTGAAGATGAACATCGACACCGACACCCAGTACGCCTACACCCGGCCGATCGCCGATCACATGTTCAAGAACTACGACGGCGTGCTGAAGATCGACGGCGAGGTCGGCAACAAGAAGACCTACGACCCGCGCGGCTACCTGAAGGCAGCCGAGCAGGCGATGGCGGCGCGGGTGAGCCAGGCGTGCGACGACCTGCGCTCCGCGGGCCGGATGCTGGCCGGCTGATGACCAACCTGCTGGGACCGGAGCCCACCCTGCTCCCCGACCGCCCCGAGCCGCAGGCCGCGATCGAGTCCGGCACCGCCCCGGCCGAGGTGGTCACCGCGTGGCCGGACTTCAGCGAGGGCTGGGCGGTGCTGGCCGAGCAGGCGCTGACCGCCGGGAACCCGGTGGCCGCCTATGCCTACGCCCGCACCGGCTACCACCGC
>NZ_DASTBH010000313.1:0-2036 GCF_035712165.1 Actinophytocola sp.
CTTCGCGATGAGGGGCTTGATGCCGGGCAGCTGGGCGATCACGAAGACGGCGACGATGATCAGGTACGGGGCGTACGCCCGCGCGATCTCGGCGCGGCTGTCCGGCACGTCCGGGACGCTCGGCCGCCCCGGCAGCACGCCGACCGGCTCGTCGACGGCACCGTGCCGGCGCGGAACGTCGCGCGGAACGTCGCGGCCGGTGCCGCCGGTCCCGGCGCCGCCGGTGGTCGCGGGGCCGGTGGTGGCGGGGGTGGTGGTGAGGCCGTCGGCCGCACCGGTGCGCCCGGCGGTGGCGACGCCGCCGCCGACCGCGACCGGCTCCTCGACCTCCGGCTCCACGTACGTGTGGGCCGGCTGCCAGACCCGCAGCAGCAGGACGACCGCACCCGCGGACAGCAGCGAGGCGAGGATGTCGGTCAGCGGGACCGAGACGTAGTTGGACGCCACGAACTGCACGATCGCGAACGCCACGCCGCAGACCACCGCGGCCGGCCAGGTGTCGCGGATGCCGTTCTTGCGGTCGACGATGAAGACCAGGATCAGCGGCACGAACAGCGCCAGCAGCGGGGTCTGCCGGCCGACCATGCCGCCGAGGTCGTCCTGGGGCAGCCCGCTGACCGTGGCGAGCGTGACGATCGGAGTGGCGAGCGCGCCGAACGCGACCGGCGCGGTGTTCGCGACCAGCGAGAGCACCGCGGACTTCAGCGGCCGGAAGCCGAGCGCGATGAGCATGACCGAGCTGATCGCGACCGGCGTCCCGAAGCCGGCCAGCGCCTCCAGCAGCGCCCCGAAACAGAACGCGATGATGACGGCCTGGATCCGCTGGTCGTCGCTCACCGAGGTGAACGACCGCCGGAGCACGTCGAAGTGCCCGGACTCGACCGTCATGTTGTATATCCAGATCGCGTTGATGACGATCCAGAGGATCGGGAAGAAGCCGAATGCCGCGCCTTCGGTTGCGGCCAGCGCCGCCTGGTCGAACGGCATGGGATAGACGAACACCGCGACGATGATCGCGACGAGCAGCGAGAGCAGCGCGGCGATCCAGGCCCGCATCCGCAGCACACCGAGCAGCACGAACAGTGCTGCCAGGGGTAGCGCCGCGAACAACGAGCTCCAGCCGAGCGAGTCGGCTACCGGATCCAGGACCTGGCGATACATCGGCGTCCACCTTCCAGCGACAGGACCCCCGTGTTACGGCGATACGTGATCCGGGTCACCCCGGTTCGGTAATTCCTAGCGGTTGGTCAGTTGTTCAATCGAGTGGCCTCGCATCGAGGCGTCGAGCACTTCGACGGTGTGTGCGAGGGCGATGTGGCCACCGTTGCGGCGCAGGGCAGCGGCGACCTGCATGAGGCAGCCGGGGTTGGCGGTGACGAGCACTTCCGCGCCGGTGGCCAGCACGTTCGCGGCCTTCCGGTCGCCGAGCTCGGCCGCCGGCCCCGGGTTGAGCAGGTTGTAGATGCCGGCCGAGCCGCAGCACAGCTCAGCCTCCGCGACCTCCTTGAGCTTCAGTTGAGGAATCCCGGTCAGCAGCTCCCGCGGCTGGTCCCGGATCCCCTGCGCATTCGAGAGGTGGCAGGCGTCGTGATAGGCGATCGTCACCGGCAACGGGTGCCGGGGGGCGACCGGGCCGAGCTCGGTCAGCAGTTCGGAGATATCCCTGACCTTGCCCGCGAACGCGCCCGCGCGATCCGCGTACACCGGGTCGTCGGCGAGCAGGTCGGCGTACTCCTTCATGGACGAGCCGCAGCCGGCCGCGTTGACGACCACCCGCTCGACGCCGGCGCCGGCGAACATGTCGATGAGCTTGCGGGCGAACGCCTTCGCCTCCGGCTCGCGTCCATTGTGGACCGACAGCGCACCGCAGCAGCCCTGCCGGGCCGGGATGACGACGTCGCAGCCCTCCATCGCCAGCACCCGCGCCGTGGCGGCGTTGACGCCGGGGAAGAAGGCGCCCTGCACGCACCCGGTCAGCATGCCGACGGTCATCCGCTTCGGGCCGCGGGCCCCGACCCGCTCGGGCAACACCGGCG
>NZ_DASTBH010000314.1:0-3823 GCF_035712165.1 Actinophytocola sp.
GGGCGTGCCCTCCCTGCACAACTGGTGGTGTCTTACACGGGTGCATCTACTAGATGTGGGGGCGAACCGTAGCGCACGGCACCGACAACGCCGGCCGTGCCACGCCGACCCGACCGGGGGTTCAGTAGGTCCGGTGGGCCACGGTCTGGTCGAGGTGGGGGACGGCTCGGCGGGCGCGGGTGAGGGCGTAGCCGAGGATGCGGTCGCGGCGCCCGCCGGTCATCGCGCGCGCCAAGTCCCGCAGTCGGGTGACGGTCCGGGCGACGGTGCCGGTGTCGACGGCGAGGTTGGCGCGCAGGGTGTACCAGCCGTCGCTGTCGCTGTGGCCGAACAGCTCGCCGGGGAGCATCGCCAGGCCGGATTGGGGGTCGCCTTCGCCGTAGCACAGCAGCACCGCTTGGGCGTCGACCCCGGATTGGACTCGGTCGCCGAACAGGCTGCGGGCGACGTGCACAGGGACGTACCAGCCGCCCTGGGGTAGCTCGACGCGGTAGATCTCGCGGCCCAGTTCGCGATTGAGGGTCTGGAGCTCTCGGGTGAAGTAGGACAGTTGCTGGCGGTTCCAGGCGTTCCACTCGGTGATCCAGGTGGGTGGGGTCAGGCAGAGTGCGGCGGCGCTGGTCAGCTCGCCGACCTGGGGGACTCGGCCGTGGGAGAACACGGTTCGGTAGTGCGCCAGCGCGCGGCGCAGTGCCGGGTTGGTGGTGGTGGCGAACGCGACGCGGCCGGTGGGCAGGGTGAACGTCTTGGACGGGGTGACGACCGAGACGCACCACGGGCCAATGCCGGGGGCGGCACCGATCGGCTCTGGGACGAGGTGGTCGTCGAGGTAGGAGCCGACGTATACGTCGTCGCCGATCACGTAGACCGGGTTGTCCGGGTGGGTGGCGTTGTGGCTTACCACGGCGGCCGCGATGCCGTGGGCCTGATCGCGGGTCAGGACCCGGCCGTCGAGATTGTTGACCAGCGGTACATAGACCACCCGGCCGGACAGGTGGGCGGTGTCGTCTACCCACGCGGCGACCGTGTCCCCGGTCAGGTCGTCCTCGATGTGCAGGATGCCGCCAAAGATCGGCGGGATCAACCGCAGCGACTGGTAGTAGCCGCTCGGGGCGAGGATGACCCCGCCCGTCGGGCGCAGTTCGTCAAAGCGGCGCTGGCACATCAGGGCCGCGCAGCAGGCGAGGAACACGCCCTTCGCGCCCCCGGCGAAGACCATCACGTCGTCGAGGTCGGAGGGAATGCCGAGCTGGCGGAAGTGGGCGCAGGCGAACGCGCGTGCCTCGTCGTCGAAGCCCGAGGAGCCGCCCCGGTACGCGCCGAGACAGTGTTCCCGATCCGCCACGTAGTTGAGGTAGCCCTCGCTGCTCTCCCCAGGCTGCCGCCGCGCCTTGTCCAGCAGCCCGAACACCTCCAGCGTCGGCACGCGAGGCCGGTGCGTGCTGTCGAAGGCCACGAGATCGTCCACCACAAACCTCGCGGCCCGCGGACGGATGGTGTGGCAGGCGTAGCCGACCAACCCGCGGCGATGCTCGAAGAACCATCCGGCGAAGTCGGTGACGACAGGGTGCGGATTTGGCGAGCCGTGCGAACCCTTGTACAGCTTCACCACCGAGTAATCGGTTTTGGCGTCGTCGATCAGCGCGTACACCGCTGTATACAGGTCGTCGAAGCGCAGTTGCGGCAGTGAACCGGCGCTCGGGCGGAGAATTCGAGGCACCCGTTCACGGTCGCTCCCGGTACCGGGACGTTCTAGACCAGTGGATAGACCTACCCGGGCTAGACCGGCTCGGGCTGGCGGCCGATGCTGAGGTGATCGGTGATCGCCGCGCCCAACGCGCCGATCGGCGCTACGGTGCGGAATGGCCGGTACGGAAAGGATCATGACCAGCGACGCGGGACACCGCTGCCGTGCCTGCGGGTGCGCACTGCGCCGGGGACACCCCGGCGTGCTGTGCGATCCGTGTGCGCGGGCCGCGCGTTCCTACGGCCAGTGCCCCGTCCCGGACGGCTTCTACGACACCCCCGCCCTGCGCGCCGCGTTGGCCACCTACGACTTCGGCCCGGTGTTCCGCGCCGTGCGCCTCCAGGCAGCGCTGTCCCAGGAGGAACTCGGGCTCATGGTCGGGCTCAACCAGTCCCGCGTGTCAGCTGTGGAACGCGGCGAGCACCGGCTGCGCGACGTCGCGGTCATCTCCCGCGTCGCGGCGGCGTTGGGCATCCCCGCGCCGCTGCTCGGCTTCCCGACCTCACCGGCCGGTAGCGTGAACGGCCAGGAGGTGAGTTGGGTGGACCGCAGAGACTTCTTCACCGCCGTCACCGCCATCACCCTCGGCGCCGGACTCCACCCCGAACTCCAACGGCTGGACGCCCTTCTGCCGACCCGCAGCGACCCACCCCCACCACGCCGCATCGGCGCTGCCGACGTGAAGGCCGTCGAGGAGACCACCGCCGCCTTCCGCCTGTCCGACTATCGCCACGGTGGCGGCCTGTCCCGCGCTGCCGCCGTCGCCCAACTCGGTTATGTGCTCACTCTGCAAGACATCCGATGCTCCGAACCGGTACGCGCCCAGCTACTGCTCGCCACGGCAGACCTGGCCATGACCGCCGCCTGGATGACCTACGACGTCGAGCAACACGACGCCGCCCGCCGGCTGTGGATGATCGCCCTGGACACCGCCCGCCGCGCCGACCACCCGCGCAGCACCGACCTGACCGTGATCCTGCTGCTCGACCTCGCCCACCAAGCCCTGCACCTGCACCGACCGGACGAGGCGCTGCGGCTGGTGCAACTCAGCGCAGCCACAGCGACAAGCCGCACCTACCCGGTCAGCGCCGGCACCCGCAGCTACATCGCCGCGACCACGGCCTGGTGCCACGCCGCACTCGGCCACCCCGAACCCTGCCACCGGGCACTCGGTGAGGCGCACCAGGCCTACGCCGACACCGACCCGGCCGCAGCACCACCCTGGGCCGTGCACGTGATCCCGGCCGAGCTCACAGCGCAGCACGGACACGCGTTCTTCCTGTTGGCACGTACCCAGCCGCAGTACGCGCACGCAGCAATCGAGCACCTCCGCGACGCCGTGGACGGCTTCGGCCCCACCTACGCACGGTCCCGAGCGGTCAACCTGCCCGGCCTGTCCAGCAGCTACTTCCGAGTCGGCGAGCTGACCACCGCCGTGACCATCGGCCACGAAGCCCTGACCGAGATCAGCTCCCTGTCCTCCCAACGCGCCTACGCCCGACTCAAGACCCTGGCCGAGAGCGCCGAACCGTTCCAGCACAACGCCGATGTGGCCGAGCTGCGCGGGCGCATCCACCATGCCCTGGTCACCGCGGCCTAACCGACGCGATCATCCACTCATGCCCTCCGGGCTCCCCGGCCTCGACGCCCTCGCACACGTATGCCGCACGTTCGGCGTGAACCACAACGACGCCGTCTTGCTGCACCACCGATCCAACGCCGTCTACCTACTCCCCCAAGAACAAATCGTCGCCCGTCTCGCTCCCGCCACGCCGCTGCGACAAGCGCGCGCGGCCACGGTGGTCGCTGTGACCCGATGGTTGGCCACCCAACCGAACCCCATCGCCTTGCCGCCGCTCCCCGGCGACCAACCCGTTGTCACCGACACAGCGGTAGCAACGTTCTGGCCGTGCCAGCAGACCACCCCACCGCCCACGCTCGCGGACCTGGCCGAACTGCTACGCCGGCTGCACGCACTCCCACGCCCGCCGTTCCCCGTTCCCAGGTACCGACCGCTGCACCGGCTCTTCGAGGCCCTCGACACAGACAGGGCCCGGCAGCACCCGATCCTGTCCT
>NZ_DASTBH010000315.1:0-3057 GCF_035712165.1 Actinophytocola sp.
CCGCCGGCGGCGCGACCGTCGACGGGTCGACGGCGAGCACCTGCGAGGGCGGCCAGGGTCCGGCGGGCAGGTCCCGACCGGATGGCGATGCCGGATCCCCGGGTGCCGCCGACGCTCCACCCTGAGCAAGCAAGGTCGCCGTACAGACTGCTGCCGCCAGCACGAGAAGCCGGCTGGACAGATGCTCTCGCCTCATCGCTGCAACCGCCCTCGCACTGTAGAACCAAGTCCACTATGGCCCGTCCGGCACCGCGGAATGAGAGACTTAGGTCCCGTTCCTCTCCGGGAGGAACGGGACGGGACTCAGCGGTCGCGCTCGGCCACACCGGCCCACTCCCGCAGCACGCGGCGACGGTGCACAGTGGACATGCGGCCGATCCGCCGGCGGGAGCGCAGCGCCCACGGTAGCAGCCGCAGGTACGAGCCGAGCACCCGCAGCCGCACACCAGTACGGAAGTGCGCCCCCGGCGGCGTCGGCCCGCCGGACGCCCGGCGTACCGAGATCGACGCGGTGGTCAATGGGAACCGCAGCACCTGCCGGAACGCGAACCCCGCGGGCGCGCACCGGGTGAGGGTGAGCAGCCGGTTACGCTCGTTCTGGAAGGCGAACAGATCGGAGGCCTGGTCGGTGCTGGCTGAGTGGGCGTGGCAGGCCACGGCCGCCGGCGCATACACGACCCGGTGCCCGGCCAGCCGCAGCCGCCACGACGTGTCCGTGTCCTCGTAGTAGAGGAAGAAGCGCTAGGGGAAGCCGCCGACCGCACGCACCGCCGCGATCCGCAGCAGCGCGGCGCCGCCGGAGAAGCCGAACACCTCGGCCGGCCGGTCGTACGGCGGCCCGTCGGGTTCGCCGAGAGCCCGGTCGGCGCCGTAGCCGTCCGCCCGCAGCACGACTCCCGCGTTGTTGAGCGTGCCGTCCGCCAGCAGCAGCCGGGAGGTCACCGCCGCGGCGCCGGGAGCGGCGTCGAGAAGCGCCCCCAGCCAGCCGGGCGCCGGCACGGCGTCGTCGTTGAGCAACGCCACGAGCTCGGTGTCCACCTCGGCCAGTCCGGCCGCCACCCCGCCGGCGAAACCGCGGTTGCGGTCCAGCCGCAGGATCCTCGCCTCGCCAAAGCCGCGCAGCAGCGCGGCGGTGCCGTCGGTGGAGGCGTTGTCGACGACGAGCAGCCGGTGCCCGACGGTCTGCTCCCGGAGCGCCCGCAGGCACTGCTCGAGCAGGTCCCGCGCCCTCCAGGTGACGACGAGGACGGTCACTTCCGGTCCGCCGGTCACAGTCGACGACCCTACCGCCGGCCCGGACGGCGAGCCGGCGTGCGGTCACCGGCGCTGGCGGCCGGCGCCGCTCGGCACCGAGGTGAGGCAGGCCAGGATGTCGGGACCGGACAGACGCGAGCGTACGATCCCGGCCCGTGAGTATTGCCGAACCGCTGGACCAGCCGGCGCAGCCTGTCCCGGCGCTCGGCCACAGCAGCGAGACCCTCGCCCCGCGGCGGGGTGGTCCGAACACGCTGGACGTCACCGTCGTGCTGCCCTGCTACAACGAGCAGGACCACGTGCTGCTCGAGCTCGAGCGGATCACCCGCGCGATGGACGAGACCGGGTTCAGCTACGAGCTGCTGGTCATCGACGACAAGTCCACCGACAACACCCTGGCGGTGCTGCAGGAGGCGATGCCGCGGTTCCCGAACATGCGGCTGATGCCGTTTCGCCGCAACGGCGGATCGGGCACCGCCCGGCGGATCGGCACCAACGAGGCCTACGGGCGGATCGTCGTCTGGACCGACGCCGACATGACCTACCCGAACGAGCGGATCCCGGAGTTCGTGCAGTACCTGCTCGACAACCCCGACGTCGACCAGGTCGTCGGCGCCCGGACCACCGAGCAGGGCACACACAAGTTCCTCCGGGTGCCGGCCAAGTGGGTCATCCGCAAGGTCGCCGAACGGCTGGCCGCGACCAAGATCCCGGACCTCAACTCGGGCCTGCGCGCGTTCCGCCGCGACGTCTCGCTGCCCTACCTGCGGCTGCTGCCGCCCGGGTTCTCCTGCGTGACCACGATCACGATGTCGTTCCTGTCCAACCAGCACCCGGTCGACTACCTGCCGATCGACTACGCGAAACGGGCGGGCACCTCGAAGTTCCACTTCATCAAGGACGCCTACCGCTACATCCTGCAGGTGCTGCGGATGGTCATGTACTTCAACCCGATCAAGGTCCTCATGCCGCTGGCGCTGTGGCTGTTCTTCCTCGGCGTGGCCAAGGGCATCGCGGACGTGATCCGCTACGACCTGCGCGTCACCACCAGCACGCTGCTGCTGGTCGTCAGCGGACTCATCATCGCCTCCATGGCCCTGCTGGCCGACCTCATCGTCCGATCCCGCGCCGACACCTGACCTTCGCGGGGCACCGCGAGCCCCCCGCGGACCCTGCCCTCAGCGGGACCGGCCGAGCCGGATCCGGCTCAGGATCCAGATCGCCTCGACGCCGTCCCGCCAGGTCAGCTTCTTGCCCTCGGCCCGGCTGCGGGCCCGGTAGCGGATCGGCACCTCGTACGGCCGGATGCCGCGCCTGAGCAGCTTTCCGGTGATCTCGGCCTCCATGCCGAAGCCGGCCGAGCGCACGTCCAGCGAGCGGTACAGCTCGGCCGGCATCAGCTTGAAGCAGGTCTCCAGGTCGCTGATCCAGCAGTCGAACAGCGCGTTGGCGACGAACGTCACACCCTTGTTGCCGAGCACGAACCAGAAGGAGAACGCCGTGTGGCTGGAGAACGAGCGGGTCCCGTAGACCACCTCGGCCTCGCCCTCGACCACCGGGGCCAGCAGCGCCGGGAGGTCCTCGGGCGAGTACTCGAGGTCGGCGTCGCACATCACCACGTGGGTGCCGGTGGCCGCGCCCGCCGCGGTCCGGATCGCCGCGCCCTTGCCCCGGTTGACCGGGTGGGTGTGCACCGAGACCCTGGGGTCGTCGATCGCCGCCAGCAGCGGCGCGGTGCCGTCCGAGGAGCCGTCGTCGACGATGACCAACTCGACGTCACACGGGTACGGCACGTCGAGCACC
>NZ_DASTBH010000316.1:0-6958 GCF_035712165.1 Actinophytocola sp.
AGGTAGCCCGCGGTCACCAGCGCGCTGGCCGCCGGCAGCAGGTCGGCGGCGTCGGCCGCGCCGAGCACCGCGCTCGCGCCGCGGTCGAGCAGGTCGGCGACGGCCGCCCGGCTGTCCTGCGCGCCGCCGACCACCACCACCCGTTCGGTTCCGGTGCCGCGCGCCGGGCGGTCCAGGCCGAGCCGGTCCGCCTCGGCCGCCGCCTGCGCCCGGCTGTGCACGTTGAGCTTGGTGAAGATGTGCCGTTTGTGGTTGGTGACGGTGTGCGGGCTGATCTCCAGCGTGTCGGCGATCTCGGTCACCGGGCAGCCGGCGGACAGCAGGGTGAGCACCTCGAGCTCGCGCTCGCTCAGGCCGGCGGGGCGGCTCGGTCCGGGGCGCCGCGCCTGCGTCTCGGCGAGCGCCGCGCGCAGGCCGGACAGCCCGGCCCGGCTGCTGACCAGCCGGTTCGCCCCGGCCCGGTGCAACCGCAGCAGGCTCGCCGGGTCGAGCGCCGGGTGCAGGCCGACCACGTGCGGGTTCGGTCGCACGCCGCGTAGCGCGGAGATCATGGTCAGCTCGTCGGCCGCGGCCGAACCGAGTTGGACCACCGCCACGTCCGGCGGGTGTTCCCGGCACAGCTCCACCAGGGCCGCGCGGCCCGACACGGCACCGGTGACCTGGTAACCCGCCAGCGAGTCGACCCAGACGGCCACGGTGTCGCGGAGCAGCGCGTCGAGGAAGCGGATGACGACCGTGCGGGCTCGCGTCCGTGTCGCCGCCATGGGCTCACGCTGCCACCCACGACGATAGAGGTCTAGACCACTAGGGGTTTTGGGCCAGGTCGGTGCGCCCCGGACATACCCTGCTAGGGTATGCCGGTGACGACCAGCACGTACACCGTGGCCGGAATGACCTGTGCGCACTGCGTGAACGCCGTGCGGCAGGAGTTGGGCGCCCTGGCCGGCGTCACCGACGTCGCGGTCGACCTGGCCACCGGCCGGGTCGAGGTGACCAGCGCCGCCCCGCTGGACCCGGCCGAGGTGCGGGCGGCGGTGGACGAGGCAGGCTACGCGCTGGCCGAGTGACCGTCCACAGTGGCCGGTCCGGAGCCGGACGGTAACCGGCCGGGCCGGCAGATTCACCGGAGCAGCCTACTTACAGTTCGCCCGGCCAGGGGGATCCTGGAGGGATGGGGACTGCCCGGCGGATAGCCATCCTGTTGTCGATCCTGCTGACCGTGGCCGGCTGCGGCCTGCTGGGCGGTGAGGAGCAGCCCGCCGCCCAGGAGGGGCAACCGAAGAAGGTCAAGGTCGCGGTGCTGCCGACGATGGACACCGTGCCGCTGCACCTGGCGATCGACTCCGGCTACTTCCGGCAGGACGGCCTCGACGTCGAACCGGTCACCGCGGCCAGCGGCGCGGACTGCGTGGCCAAGCTGACCAGCGGCGAGGTGGACTTCGCCTTCTCCAGCTACACGCCGTTCTTCGTGGCCAAGTCCAAGAACGCCGCGGACATCAAGCTGGTCGCCGACGCCACCTCGGCCGCCCCCGGGTACGCGGTCGTCGTGGTGGCGCAGAACTCGCCGCTGCAGAGCATCAAGGACCTCGCCGGCAAGCGGGTCGCCATCACCGCCCGGTTCACCATCTCGCACCTGCTGACCCAGGCCCAGCTCAAGGCCGCGGGCGTGGACCACAACTCGGTGCAGTGGATCGAGATGGCCTTCCCGCAGATGTCCGGACAGCTCACCAGCGGCCAGATCGACGCCGCGTTCCTGGTCGAACCGTTCCTGCAGCAGGCGATCCAGCAGATCAAGGCCCGCCCGCTGTTCGACACGCTCGCCGGGCCCACCGAGGGCATCGCGCTCACCGGCTACGGGGCGACCAGCAAGTTCATCGACGCCAACGGCGACGCCGTGCGGTCCTTCCAGCAGGGCCTGCGCCGGGCCACCGACGAGGTGCGCGCCGACCGCGCCAAGGTCGACCCGTTGCTGGTGAAGATCGCCAAGGTGGACCCGCAGATCGCGAAGCAGACCGCGCTGACCGAGTTCGTCGCCAGCCTGGATCCGGCCAAGATCCAGCGGGTGGTCGACCTGATGGTCGAGTTCGGCGCGCTGGAGAAGGGTTTCGACGTCAGCCAGATGATCGTGCGGCCGGCGGCCTAGCACGTGCGAGGATCGACGGCATGCCCGTCACCACCACCGCGCCGGGGCTGGTCCTGGTCGAGCACGAGTTCCCGGTCCCGCTCGACCACTCCCGGCCGGACGCCGAGCAGATCACGGTGTTCGCCCGGGAGGTCGCCGACCCGGACGGGCGGGACCGGCCGTTCCTGGTGTTCCTCCAGGGCGGCCCGGGTTTCGAGGCGCCCCGGCCGTCCGGGAACCCGTCGGCGCCGAGTTGGCTGGCCCGGGCGCTGCGCGACTACCGGGTGCTGATGCTGGACCAGCGCGGCACCGGACGGTCCACCCCGCTGGACGACCCGCCCGGCAAGACCGCGCGGGAGCAGGCCGACTACCTGACCCACTTCCGGGCTGACTCGATCGTGGCCGACGCCGAGCTGATCCGCGCCGAGCTCGCCGGCGGGCAGCCGTGGAGCGTGCTCGGCCAGTCGTTCGGCGGGTTCTGCGTAGGCACCTACCTTTCCCAGGCGCCGCACGGACTGCGTCAGGCGTTCATCACCGGCGGCGTCCCGCCGGTCGGGCTGGACATCGACGAGGTCTACCGGGCCACCTACCTCCGGATCATGGACCGGGTGGAGCGGTACTACCAGCGGTATCCGGCCGACCGGCAGCGGGTGCGCGACATCGTCGCCGAGCTGACGGCCGAGGACGTCCGGCTGCCCGGCGGCGACCGGCTCACCGCCCGGCGGTTCCGGCAGGCGGGCAACCTCCTCGGCATGAGCGACGGCGCCGAGCGGCTGCACCACCTGCTCGAGCTGCCGCTGTCCTCCCGGGCGTTCCGGTACGACATGGAACTGATGCCGATGCCGTTCGCCCGCAACCCGATCTACGCGGTGCTGCACGAGGCCTGCTACGCCGACGGCGGCGTCACCCGGTGGTCGGCCGACCGGGTGCGGCCCGAGGCGTACGAGACCGATGCTTCGCTGCTCACCGGGGAGCACGTGTTTCCGTGGATGTTCGCCGACTACGGCGGCCTGGCGGTGTTCCGGGAGGCGGCCGAGCTGCTCGCCGAGCAGTCCTGGCCCCGGCTGTACGACGCGGACACCTTGCAGAACAACGAGGTTCCGGTCGCGGCGGCGATCTACGTCGAGGATCCCTATGTGGAGTCCCGGTTCTCCATCGAGACGGCGAGCCTGGTCCGGGGCATGCGCACCTGGGTGACCAACGAGTACGACCACAACGGGCTGCGGGCGGACGGCGCGCGCATCCTGGACCGGCTGATCGGTCTGGCCACCGGGCGGGCGTGATGCCGGCCGGGATCGGGGTGAGCCCGGGACGGACGGCGGGACCGCTTTACCGCAAGGCCCCGCCGCCCACCCTGCCGGAGGAACTGCCCGCGAGCACCGACCTGGGCGGGGAGGTCGCGCGGGCGTCCGGCGCACTGAGGTTCGTGGCCGACACCCTGGCCGGATTGGCCGCCGCCGCGACCGGAACCGCGGCCGGGGTGCTCGACGCGGCGTCGGCGATGGCCGCCGACCCTACCCTGGCCGAGGGCGTGGCCGAGCGGATCCGGCAGGGCCGCCCGGCGGCGTGGGCGGTCACCGAGGAACTGGCCGAGCAGCGCGCGCGGCTCGCCGCCGTCGGCGGGTACCTGGCCGAGCGGGTGACCGACCTCGACGACATCCGGGACCGCGCGGTCGCGCACCTGCTCGGGGCGCCGATGCCCGGCGTGCCCGACCCGGGCGAGCCGTTCGTGCTGGTGGCCGAGGACCTGGCCCCCGCCGACACCGCCGGGCTGGACCCCGCGACCGTGCTCGCCGTGGTCACCGCCCGGGGCGGACCGACCAGCCACACCGCGATCCTGGCCCGCGCCCTCGGCCTGCCCGCGGTGGTCGCCTGTCCCGGCATACTCGACCTCGCCGACGGCTCGACCGTGCTGGTGGACGGCGACACCGGCGCCGTCGAGCCGGTGCCCGCCGGGGCGGTGGCCGGGATCCGGGCGGCCGCCCGCCGGTCGAAGGCCGGCCAGCCGCGGCACACCGGCCCCGGCCGCACCGCCGACGGCCATCCGGTCCGCCTGCTGCTCAACATCGGATCGGCCGCCGACCTCGACGGCGACCCGGACGCCGAGGGCGTCGGCCTGTTCCGCACCGAGTTCCTGTTCCTGTCCCGCGACACCGCGCCGTCCATCGACGAGCAGAGGCAGGCCTACGCGGCGGTGTTCGAGGCCGCGCGCGGCCGCCCGGTGGTGCTGCGCACGCTCGACGCGGGCGCCGACAAACCCTTGCCGTTCCTCGGCCTGCCCGCCGAACCCAACCCCGCCCTTGGCCTGCGCGGCGTGCGCGTCGCCCGAACCCGCCCGCACGTCCTGGCCGACCAGCTGACCGCCGTGCACGCCGCCGCCGAGGCGACCGGCGCCCAGGTCTCCGTCATGGCCCCCATGGTCGCCACCCGCGCCGAGGCCGCCGCCTTCGCCGCCCAGGCACACGCCGCCGGCCTCCCGGTCGCGGGCGTCATGGTCGAGATCCCCGCCGCCGCCCTCCAGGCGCACCGCCTGCTGGAGGTGGTCGACTTCCTCAGCATCGGCACCAACGACCTCAGCCAGTACACCCTCGCCGCCGACCGGGAGTCCGGCGACCTGGCCGACCTGCTCGACCCTTGGCAACCCGCCCTGCTCCAGCTCATCGCCACCTGCGCCGCCGCCGGCCGCGCCGCCGGCAAACCGGTCGGCATCTGCGGCGAGTCCGCCGCGGAGCCCCGCCTGGCTCCCGTCTTCGCCGGCCTGGGCATCACCAGCCTGTCCATGTCAGCGGCCAGCCTCCCCGCGGTGCGTGCCGCTCTGGCCGCCCACACCCTTGCCGACTGCCGACACCTGGCCGAAACCGCCCTCACCCGCCCCTGACAACCGGCGAGTCCCCAGCCCGCCGCGTCAGGCGGCGCCGGCCAGCCATTCGGGGGCGCTGACGTGGTCGTAGAACCGTCGGGCGTGCTGCTCGAGGTCGGCGCCGAGGCGGACCGGGGTCACCTCGTCATCCTCGGCGAGCACGACCCGGATGAAGACCGGGGAGGTGCACACCGCGATCTGGCTGCGCACCAGGCCGGCGAACTCGTCCAGCGTGCCGGTGCTGTACACGTGCGGGTACCCGGCCGCCTGGGCCAGCCCGCAGAGATCGACCCGGCGGGACAGCATCATGGTGCCGCCGCCGGCCGTCTGCATGGCGGTGTCCAGCACCACGTGCACCAGCGGGAGATCCGTGAGCAGGCCGGCGGTGATCAGTCCGCCCGGGTTGGTGAGCAGGCTGCCGTTGCCGTCCACGACCACGGTGGGGCGCCGGGTTTCCAGGGCAACCCCGATGCCGACCGAGGAGACCAGGCCGCTGGAACCGGTCAGGTAGAAGTGGTTCGGGCGGTCGGCGATCCGCCGCGCGATCCGGGCCGGCTCACCGGCGGCGAAGATGATCGGCTCCTCGACGGTGGCGTCGATGATCGCCTGGATGGCCGCGGTCCGGTTCACGGACGTCCCCCTAAGGTTTCCGGTGGAACAAGCAGCGCGGCCGGCCGCTGCTGGCCGCGCACGATGTCGCGCAGGCGGTTGACCTGCTTGGTGGGCCGAACTTCCGGGTCGAGCGCGACGGCCTCGATACCCAGGCCGTCCAGCAGCGGCTCGGTCAGCCGCCCCATGATCATGTTGTCCCTGGTCGCCTCCGGGTTGCCGCTGCGCAGGCTGACCACCAGCAGCATCGGAATCCGGTACGGCACAACGAGGGACGCGATGGCCGCCACCGACTGACCGAGGCCGGAGCTCGGCATCAGCACCACCGGGTACTGCCCGGCCAGGGACGCGCCGGCGGCGACGCCGATCGCGTTGTCGTCCCTGGTCACCACGAGCAGCCCGCGATGTTTGTCCAGCGCGGCATAGAACGGCGAGAGGATCGTGTTCGGGCTGCCCAGGAACGGGCCGAACCCGACGGCCATCAGCTCCCGGCACAGTTCCTTGGCAACTGCGACCTTCTGAGCGAACGTCGGCATCTGGTCTCCAATCGGCGGGACGGTGCTTGGTTACACCGCACCCGCCGTGGGCTCGGCGTCCCGGCTGACGATGGTCGCCGATCGCGCGACCGCCTTGCGGAACCGGTGCGCCAGATCCGCGCGGGGATCCGCCCCGGCCTGCCCGAAACCGTTGTGCGGCGCCTGCCGCCAACTGGCCGGCTCGTCCAGCCGGGGGTCGGAGTTGAGGATCGCGTGCTGCACGTACTGCACGTGCGGGGACGGTTCGACGCCGAGCTCGTCGACCAGCGTGTCGCGGAGCTTGTGGAAAACCTCGAGGGCGCGCCATTTCCGCCCGGAGCGGTAGAGCGCGGTCATGTACTGGGTGCACACGTTCTCGTGCATGGGGTAGCGGGCGGACAGCTCACCGAGCTCGCCGAGCAGCATGTGGTGATGCCCCAGGCGTAACTCGGCTTCGATGCCGGTCTCCTGGATGCCGAGGCGGTGTTCCTCCAGCCCGTTCACCTTGACGCTGAGCGGACCGCCGACCTGGACGTCCACCAGTGCCGGTCCGCGCCACATGGACAGTGCCGAACGCAGCAGCCGGGAGGCCGACTCGTAGTCGCCGGCCTGCATGGCGCGCTGCCCGGAGGCCGCGGTCCGCTCGTAGCGCCGCACGTCGAGGTCCTCGGCGGCCACGTTGAGCGTGTAACCGCCGTGCGAGGTAACCAGAACCGACTTCGCCGAGTCCGGGCCGTCGATCGCCTTGTTGATCATTCGGCGCAGCACCAGAACGTAGGTCTGCACGGACTGCAGGGGTTTGCGTGGGGGCTCGAGCCCCCACAACTCCTCGACTAAGGTGGAGACTGGGAC
>NZ_DASTBH010000317.1:0-13364 GCF_035712165.1 Actinophytocola sp.
CCCCGGCGGGATTCGTCACAGAACTGTCCCCGTGTGGGACTGTCAAACTTGACGTCGCCGTCCTGACCGCCATATCGGAGGTGATCGCATGCACGAGGTGACAGCGCTTCTCCGCGAGTACGACCGTGCCCGGACCTACACCGACCAGCTATGGCAGGACCTCAGCCCAGACGAGGTGACCTGGCGGCCGGACGAGAACTCCAGCGCGATCGGCTGGCACCTGGGCCATCAGGCCCACGTCGCCCACTTCATGGTCCGCAACCTCACCGCGGCCGAACCCAGCCCCGACCCCGAGTTGGACGGCATCATGGACTCCGCGCAGCCGGAACGCTTCCGCGGCGCGCTGCCCACCATCCAACGGCTCACCGCCTTCCGCGAGACCGTGGCCGAACGCGTGCACGCGCGGATGAACGCGATCGCGGGCGGCCGGGTCGCAGCACCGGCTCAGCTGAGCATCGTCGCCACCCACCTGCTGACGGCTCTGATCAACCACGAGTACCAGCACGACCAGTGGATCGGCGAAGTTCGCGCCGGCCCGCTCGGCCACGCGCTTCCGCCCGATCCGGACACCGAGCACGTGTCCCGTCTGGACGGATACCTTGTGCTCTGTCCGCTTGGCTGAACCGTAGGGCCTGTTTCAAAGTCGCCTGCTGCGCCAGCAGCCGCACCTGGAAGTCGGATCCCGCCAAGCCGGGGTCTGGATCATCCGGCGTGCTCGGTGAGCGAGCTGACCTCGGCAGCGGTCAGCCGGACGGCCGTCGCGGCCACGTTTTCCTCCAGGTGCGGCACGGACGAGGTGCCCGGAATGGGCAGGATCGTTGGCGACCTGGCCAGCAGCCAAGCGAGCACGATCTGCCGTGGTGTCACCTGGTGGCGTCGCGCGATTTCCCGGACCAGAGGGGTCTCGTCGGCGTCCTGCAGTGGCGCCCACGGCAGGAAGGCCAGTTTTTCCCGCGCGCAGAGGTCGACCAACTGCTCCGACCTGCGGTCGGGGACGTTGTAGCGATTCTGGACGGACACGATCGAGGTGAGCAGCCGCGCCCGCCGAACTTGCGCTTCGTCTACATTGGACAGACCGATATGCCGGATCTTGCCCTGGTCCTTCAGAGTGACCAGAGCACCGATGGAATCCTCCAGCGGTACGTCCGGGTCGGGCAGGTGGAGTTGGTAGAGCGGGATCCGTTCGAGCCGCAACCTGCGCAGGCTGCCTTCGCAGGCCTCGATCAGGTGTTCGGGACGGCCGTTGACCGACCACTGCAAGGGCCCGGGCCGCTCCAGCCCGCCCTTGGTCGCGATCACCAGATCGCCGGGGTAGGGGTGCAGGGCTTCGGCGATGAGCTCCTCGCTGAATCCGGGACCATACGAGTCCGCGGTGTCGATGAAGTTCACCCCGAGCTCGACGGCCTTGCGCAACACCGCCTTCGCCCCGTCGCGGTCTGGCGGCGATCCCCAGATTCCCTCGCCGGTGAGCCAGATGGCGCCGAACCCGAGTCGGCTGACCGTGAGGTCGCCGCCCAACTCGATCGTTGCCGCTATTCCCCCGGGCACGACGGGCCGAGTCTCCACAGACAGCTCCTCTTCTTTTGCCCAACGCTATCGGCCTTCGGCTTCGAACGGGAGCTCCCCAACCCGGCAACCGGCACCATGCCCGCCAGCCGGGCTCGTGCGGCGGTTGCTTCCCGATGCCGAATCACTACAGTGAATTGGTGAGCGTGACCGGGAAACGGGGGAGGGCGCCGCAGTCGCCCCTGCTGGCCGAGATCATGAGAAGATCGGATCCATTCGGTCTCCCCCCGGGATTGGCGACACTGGGTTCCCTGGGTCCGGTGCACCATACCGTCAGGGAGAACGGGGAATCGGTCTGGCTGGTTTGCCGGTACGCCGAGGCCCGCGCCGTGCTGGCGGATACGCGGTTCAGCTCGGACCGATACCGCACCGCCGACATGGGGAGCCTGACCGAGGAGCAGCGCAAGGTCGTGACCGACACGCAGCGACGTGCCGGGGCGTTGCTCCAACTGGACCCGCCGCAACACACCCGGTACCGGCGGCTGCTCGCCGGGCAGTTCACGATGCGACGCATGCGAAAGCTGCGGGCGTTCATCGAAGAGACCGTCACGGCGCGGCTGGACACGATGCTGGCCGCGGGCAGTCCCGCTGACCTGGTCGCCCAGTTCGCCCAGCCGGTTCCCACGCTGATCATCTGCGAGTTGCTCGGGGTTCCCTACGCCGACCGGGCTAGGTTCCAGGACTGGACGGCGACGTTTCAGCGGTTGGACATCTCGGTCGACGAGCGGCACGAGTCGGAACGGCGGCTGCACGAGTTCATGGTGGAGTTGGTGCGGCGTAAGCGCGTCGAGCCGGCGGACGACATCATCTCCGCACTGGTCCAGGACCGGTCGGCGCACCCGCCACTGACCGATGTCGAGCTGGCCAACATCGCCAACCAGTTGCTCATCGGCGGCCACGAGACCACGGCGAACACGGTGGCACTCGGCACGTTCGCCCTGCTGGAGCACCCTGATCAGCTCTCCGCGCTGCGCGCCGATCCGACGCTCATCGACGGCGCGGTTGACGAGCTGCTGCGCTTCCTGTCGATCGTCCAGTTGGGACTGTTTCGGGTGACGACGGAAGACGTCGAGTTGGCCGGTGTCCGGATTCCGGCCAACAACCTTGTGCTGATCTCGACCCTCGCGGCCAACCTGGATGCCAGGCGCTGGCCGGACGCCGCGACGCTGGACATCAGCCGAGACCAGGGGCCGCATCTGGCGTTCGGGCACGGAATCCACCTGTGCGTCGGCCAGCAACTGGCCCGGGCCGAGATGACCATCGCGTTCACCCACCTGCTGCGCCGGCTGCCCAACCTCCGCCTGGCCGTGCCCGCCGACAAGATCCCACTGCGGCAGAACGCGGCCATCCACGGCGTCATCTCCCTGCCAGTAGCCTGGGACAGCCGCAACGCACACCCGGCCCCACCATCACCCGGCCGGGGCCCGCGGCCAAGGAAACAGCCACCTGGTTCGGCGTGACCCAAGGTCTTCATGACAGTTGGATCGGATTGCCCGGACGACCAACGTTCTCGGTGCTTCGGCCGTCGCCTTAACGGGGGTGACCAATCTCGGGCTTTCCGCGTGCGCGCAACCGGCAACTGTTCCCGGACCTCCTGCCGGCTCCGGTGCCTCCTTGCGCCTGTCGCACCTCCTGCGGCCAACGTCGTGGCTCCGTCGCCGCCCCCGACGCCGGACGACCTCACCGCCTGAAAGGCTACCTCAGCCAAATACCTCTCAACCCAGGGTGAATACACCCACACGTCGGCAGAAGCGGACGTCGTGAACGTTCCGGCTCCCTGAAGCACATCCTCGCTTGCCGCACCTGCCGAGGAGTCCACACCAGACCGTCGGCTTCGCAGACGGCGGGTATCTCCTCCCGCCCCAGGACGGTCCGGTTCCATGATCGCCTCACGCCGGCCCGCTCCTACGTTGCGTCGCTGATCGGCGAGCAGGCCCTCGAATTCGGAGATGGCTCGGGCGGCATCGCCGATTCGGGCTCGACCGCGGCTCAGGTAACTTGGGAATGCCGGGGTGCTCACGCGTGACCGTCAAGCGAGAGGAAGCGTTCGGCTCATATGTGCCGGACCGTGGGATAGCGACTGCTTAGGAGTCCACTGCGCCGGGTCCCGCGGTCGGCGAGTGCGTCCGGAGCGGGTGGCCGCTGGTTTGGCAACGACGTGCGGTAGGTGGTGGCTGCGGCCTGACCGGCCCGGCGCAGGATCACCGTGCGATGACGCGGACCAGTGGGCTGGGGTCGGTCAGCGCCGCCTCGGCCGGACCGGCACGCGGGCACCACACGCTACCGCCTTGAGAGCCCGGCGTGAGCCCTGGCGGCTCGGGCGCTGGTCTTCTCAGGCCTAACCTCGCGGGAGTTCGTACTGGAATGTATCCGGATGGGCACGAAAGCCTTTATTACCAAGAAAGCTGGCGATGATCACCTCGTTCCAGCGATCGTGGCCGCGGCGGACGGGAACCCCTACACCGCACCGGACCACAGCGGGATCATGGTCACCCACGAGGGCGATGGTCGACCTGACTTCTCACCGCCACTTCGCCGATGCCGGCGACGTAGCGGCGCCGCCCACGCCGGCGCGGCGACCAGGCCGTTGCTGACTTCAATGGCAAGTGTCCGCGCCCTCGCTGCTTTCCGCTTCGCTCATGTCAGCGAGTGTTCGCCGGTCCGCACCGCGGCGACCATCCCCGCCGGTTGTCCGATCGGGAAGCGACCGGCGCACCGACGGGAGGACCGGGGCGGACGCTGGAGCATTCGACGGTTCCAGTGGACCGGAGCGGCCATGTCCTGGCCGCCCCGGTCCTGTTGGGCCGTACCGCCTGTTCAGGTCAGCCGGATGAAGACCGGCGGGATCGGGAACGCACGGTCATTGTTGATGAGCACGCCAATGGTCGCCTGGCCGTTTTGGACTCGGGGCACCCCCAACCCGGGGTTCGGGGTGAACGAGCCATTGATGGTGTAGACGCCGGAGTACGTCTGGCCCTGGCTGGTCCGCACCGGCGGGTCATTCTGCGTGACAATGGGAAAGGTCGCGACGAGCGAGTTGATCTGCATGGTTCCGACCGAGCCGACCGGTCGGCCGTGGGCCACTTCCTCGGCCGGTAGCTGGATCTCCGGCGGCAGAATGCGGGGTAGGACCCGCACGAGGTCGCGTGCGTTGTTGTAGCAGTACTGGATGATGAAGGTGAACCGCATCGCCCGGTAATGAAGCGGCTCGATGTAGGTCTGCATCGTCTGACCGAAGGACCGGCAGTCCAGCCCGTCGCCGGACGGCGGCGGCTCAGTCGGTGGCGGCTCCGGCTGTCCGCCCATGCCCGGGTCGGTGGGCTCCCGGGTCTGGACCTGTACCGAGATGACCGTGTGCGGGGCACAACTGGTGTGGGAGACCGATCCCACAGGCGTCCACGGACCCACGCACACGATGGGGCCAGCACCCGGCTGGAAGTGCTGCTGGGTCATGATCACCCGGTGTTCCCCGACACCGCTGGTGCACAGGCTTTGCGCGTAGGTGCCCCCGTTGACGGTCGTGCAGTTCGCCGGCATGGCCAGCGCGGTCGATTCGGTAGCCACCACCGCCACTGCGGTGGCCAGCATGGTGAACGAGACGATCGCGGTCAGGCGTCGCCGCCAGGTGCCCCGCCGCCGCGCCGGCGGCTGGTCGATCGGTGGTCTTCGCGCGGTCAACTCGACGGGCGTGTGCCGCATAGGTCCTCCTCAGATCCCCGAGTAAACAAGGCTGAACTGCGACGATCGAACGAAAGGTCAATATATTGGCGATGGTCTAGACAATCTAGCCACCATTTGGTCGAGCACCTCGGCAATGACCACAATTCCGTCCACAATGGACCGCTCGGTCAGCGAGGAATAGTCGAAGCAGTCCGCCGGGGCCGGTGCTGGACAGCCGGTATGCCGCCACGTCGTGCACGGCCACACCGCGCCGGGCGGCGGCCGCCACCACGGCGGCCTCGTCCAGTTCCGGCGGGAGCCCGGCGACCAGGTGCAGACCGGCGGCGATGCCCGCCGGCCGCAACAGCGGCGCCCGCTCCCGCAACGCGGTGAGCAGCACGTCGCGGCGGCGTCGGAAGATCGGCCGCATCCGGCGCAGGTGCCGGTCGAACTCGCCCCGGACGAGGAAGTCGGCCAGCGGGTGGCTGAGTTGGGCATGCTGCCGGCCAGCCGGGACCGGGTCTGGGCCACGACCGTGTCGGTGTATCCGATCGTGTGCGCCAGTGGTTGAGGGCGCGCCGTGCCCGCCCGGCTGCGGGGCCGGTCAACCCGGGCAGCGCCCGGCGGGCGTCGTGGGCCTCGTCCTTGGCTTGCGCTCCGCGTAGCCGCAGCTTGGAAGAGATCTGGCGGGCTCGTCGGCCCGCGGCGCGGGACCGGTCCCGTCCGCAACCTGCCTAGGGCGGGGACGGCCCGGTCCGGCCGGCGAGTTCGAGGTCGATGCGCCGGAGCACGGTCTCGATGTCGAGGTCGGCGTCGGTGACCTCGGGTGGCATCTGCGGTAGTGGCGGAGCCGGCGGTGGCGGGTCGTCGGTGAGTCGGGCCAGGCGTTGCCGGCACTCCTCGTCGGGCGCGCGCTCGTAGTGGGACCGGTAGAGCTTGGTGGCGAGGTCCCGGTCGGCGGCGGAACCGGTCAGCTCCCACAGTTCGGCGTGGATCGCGGCCTGCTCAGCGGGTTCCGGCCAGTCCGGCAGCAGGTCGTTGAGGTGCCGCGCGACCGTGCCGGAGTCCAGCTGGCCGGCCGTGTGCGCCAACCGCAGTGCCAGCAGGCGGCAGTGCAGCCGGTGGTGGCGATGGTCGATCCGGTCGGCGATCTCCAGCGCCTCCGCGTTGTGCCGCTCGGCTTCGGTGGGCCGGTCGCGGTCGGCCCGCAGCCGGGCCAACCAGTAGAGGTACTCGCACACCACGTAGGGCGAGGTGAGGACGCGAGCCAGCCCGACGGTCCGGTCCAGCAACCGGTCGGCGACGTCGAGCCGGCCCTGCGCGGCGGCGGTCAGCCCCAGGTTGCCCAACTGGCCGAGCAGGCTGTGCCAGTCGCCGAGGTCGAGCGCGATCCGCAGGGCGTAGCCGAGGCAGCCGACGGCGCGGGCGTTGTCGCCGTGCTCGCGGTACAGCTCGCCGGCATTGCCGATCAGGACGGCGGCCAGGGACCGGAAACCGATCCGCTCGGCGGCGGCCCGGGCCCGTTCCAGGTACTCCATCGCCCGCATGTGGTCGCCCTGCCGGACGTACACGCCGGCGAGGTCGTTGGCGGCGTAGCTCACCCCGCGCAGGTTGCCGGTGTCCTCGGCGATTCGCAGTGCCTGCCCCAACAGATCGACCGCCGTCCGGTGGTCGCTGGTGTGCCCGTGCACCAGGCCCATGTTCTCCAGCGCGATGCTCCGCCCAGTCTGGTCGCCGGCCTCGGTGGCGATGGCCAGGTGCCGTTCGGCGGTGGCCAGCGCCTCGGCGTAGCGCCCCTGCTGGAAGTGCGCGAAGGACAGCCGGTCGAGCGTGCTCGCCACCCCGGGCAGATCACCGAGCCGCTCGAACTCCGCCCCGGCCCGGGTCAGCCAGTCGACGGCGTCGGCGTAGGCCCGGCGGTAGGTGCACAGCAGGCCGAGCTCGCGCTGGCTCCTGGCGACCACTGCCCGGTCACCCGCCGGCCCGGCGAGCCGGATCGCCTCGCGGTAGGCCTGTTCGGCGTCGGTCCACTGCCCGGTCAGGTGCCACACGCCGCCGAGGTCGACCAGCACCGCACCCCGCTCCTCGGCCGGCAGCAAAGCGAGCAGCCTTTGGTAGTAGCCGACCGCGGCCTCGTTCGCGTAGGTGGACCGCGCCGCGTCGCCCGCCGCGCGAAACCAGATGAGCTGCTTGGCCGGGTTGTCGCCGCGGCCGTAGTGGTAGGCCAGGGCGTCGACATACGCCGCGAGGTCCGGCCCGTAGGTCCGCTCGATGAACCGTGCGACCGACTCGTGCAGTTGCGCGCGCATTGCGAAGGTGAGTGTGCCGTAGGCCGCTTCCTGGGTGAGAACATGCCGGAACGCGAACTCCGGCTCCGGTCCGGCGTGCCGCACCGGGGTGAGGTCGAGTCGGTCGAGCCGATTGAGGTAGCCGCGTACCACGTCGGCGCCACCGAGCTGCGGGTAGGCACCCCAGACCCAGCTCGCCGGGAACACCTGGCCGATCACGCTGGCCACCTTGACCGTCGCCTGCTCGCCCTCGTCGAGCTGGTCGAGCCGCGCGGTCAGCAGGCTGCGCAGCGTGTCCGGCAGCTCGATGGCCGCGACGGCTTGCGGGTCGGCCGGATCGAGCCCGCGAGCGTGCACCAGGCTGGCCAGTTCCTCGAGATAGAAGGGATTGCCGGCGCCCCGGGCGGTCAGCGCGTCGAGCAGTTCGGCGGACAGCACGACGTCCGCGCCATAGAGCCGCCGCAGCCGGCCGGTGACCAGGCGCTCGGCGTCGGGCGCGGTGAGCTCCGGCAGGGCCAGCCCGCGATGATGCTCGAGCCGGGTCAGTGGCTCGAGCACCGTCGCCGCCCCGCTGTCCGGACGAGCCGTGACGACGAACAGGACTGGCGCGGCGGCGATCGTGCCGGCGAGGAAGGCGAGCAGCCTGGCCGAGGCCGCATCCAGCCAGTGGCAGTCCTCGAGGACGATCATGGTGGGGCCGGCCGCGGCGCGCCGGCGCAGCACGTCGGCGAGGAGTACCCGCAAGGCCTCCGACCGGGTGGCGGTGTCCAGGCCGGCGGTGAGATCCGTGTCCGCCATCGGGAGGTTGACGACCGGGGCGAGCAGTGGCGCCCGGTGCGTCGAGCCGCCGTCGATGGCGGCGACCCGCTCGCGCAACCGGTCCTGTCGCGCGGCGAGCGACTGGTCGCCGGTCAGTCCGAGCAACCGGTGCCAGACCGGGCGCCAGCCGAAGAAGCTCGTCAGGGTCTCCCGCGCGCTGGCCGCGCCCTGGTAGGGCACGAAGCCCGCGCTCGTGGCGATGCGGACCGCCTCGGCGGCCAGCCGGGACTTGCCGACCCCGGCCTCTCCGGTGATCACGACGAGTTGGCCGCGGCCGGCGGCGGCCCGGTCGACCAGCGTGCGGAGCCGGTCGACCTCGGGTTCGCGTCCGATGAGCCGCTCACCGGCCGCCGCCCGGCCGGCCCGCTCGGCGACAGCGTCGACCTGCCAGACCGGGACCGGCGCGGCTTTGCCCTTCACCACAACCGGCTGGAGTGCTTGGGCCACAACGGATTCTGCCACGCGCTCGTGGGTGCTCCGGTCCACGAGCACCTGACCGGGCCGGGCGGCCTGCATGAGCCGCGCGGCCAGGTTCACCGCGTCGCCCATGACCAGATACTCCTTGCGGCGCAACGAGCCCACCTCGCCGCAGTACGCGTATGCCGTGGTGAGCCCGGCGCGGAACGGGCCGCCGGGCAGGCCGAGCAGGTCCAGGCAGCAGCGGACCGCGCGCTCCTCGTCGTCCTCGTGGCTGACCGGTGCGCCGAAGCAGACCACGAGCAGGTTGCCCTTGTCCGCGGTGTCGATCTGGAGCAGATGCCCGCCGTGCCGGTCGATCGTGCGCACCGCCTCGACCGCGAACTCCTGGAACCGCTCGGCGGCCCATTCGGGTAGGCCCACGAACGCGACACTGACCTTGCGGTGTTCGTTGACCAGACCGCCACGCCCGGCCAGCAGCCGGGCCGCGATCGGGCGATGCAGGAACGGCGCCAGCCGGGCGGTCGCCGCCTCGGCTGCCGGCACCGGCTCCGGCTCCGGCTCCGGCGGGGCGGCCACCGGCGGCACCAGGCCGGACACCAGGTGCACCCGGCCCCGCCGCCGCGCCGTCTCGATTCCGGCGCACGCGTCCAGCAAGGTCTGGTCGACCAGGACCTCGCCCGGGGCGCCGACGTGCTCGGCCGCGGCGGCCAGGTCGACCGCGTCGCCCATGACCACGTACTCGAGCCGGACGTCCGGGTCGCCGAGCACGACACCGTGCAGCGTGCCGAGGGCGAGCCCGGCCTTCATGGTCAGCTCGAACCTGGTGGACTCCGACCGCATGTCCAGCGCGCACCGCACCGCCAGCCGGGGGTCGTCCGCCGGGAACACCGCGGTCACCGCGTCCCCGGCGAACCGCACCACGTTCCCGCCGTACCGAACCGCCCGTTCGATTAATTGTCCGAAGTAGACGTTGAGGCGCCGGTTCAGCTCCTCGGTGCCGCGCGGTCCCGACGCGCTGAGCGTCTCGCTCAGCGCGGTGAACCCGGCCACGTCGGCGAACAGCACCACCGCGTCGTGGCGTACCGGGCGACCCACCGGCGGCGGCCCGTGCCGGACCAGATCGATGACCTGGTCCGGCACGAAGGGCCGCCAACTCGAGCTCAACCCGGTGGCCTCCTACTGGATCTGCCCGGTGTACTGCAGGGTGAAGGCACTGCCCGCCCTGGCGCCCTTGGCGTCGAAGCAGATCACGGTGGCCACCCGGCCCACCTGGGGCACCTCGCCCGGCATGCTCCCCCATATCTCGTCGCCGCCGTCGCTCCACCCCCCGAGTTGGCAGCGGGTGGTGCCATTGCCGTAGGCGGTGACGTGCACCGTGCCGCCGTCCCAGCTCTGGCCCTGGGGCGAGAAGCCGCCGCGCTGGTACGGCAGCAGCACGTCGAAGGGGCTGTCGTCGTAGTCCCGCGCTCCGATCCGCACCGACCCGGTCCGGTCCATCGCCCGGCTGAACTGGTAGGCCGGGTTCGTGGTGTAACCCCGGTCCTGCCGCCAGGGCTCGTCCACCAGCGCGTACGCGTAGGACATCATGTTGTCGCCGATCACGTTCATGTGGTCCATGTACGCGATGGTGAACTGCTGATCGGCCGCCTGGCCGGTGCCGGTGTAGCACTGGACGACCGCGATCTGGCTGGCCTGCGCGGGCCCGAACCAGACGAGCCGGCAGTCGGCGGCCGTGTCGCCCACCGCGGTGACCTTCGCGGTTCCGCCCGGCGAGACCGCGTAGATGGTGGGAATCGTGACGGTGTACCGGCCCGGCACCTTCGGCGAGTGGTCGACCATGATCGGGCCGCCCCGGTTGTTGTACTGGTAGGACGGGTTCGCCGGGGACCTGCCGTCCCCGCTGGGCTGGTCGACCAGGGCGAAGGCGTAGGTGTTGGCGGTGCCGCCGCCCGAGGTGTACGACGCGAGGAACTCACCGTCGGCCGGCCCGCCGGTCCCGGGGTCGAAACAGCGAACGTTCAGGCGCAGGAGCGAGCCCGCGGACGCCCAACGGGTGCTTGCGATCTTGCAGAACGACGGCGTCGTCCCATAGGTCGTCACCTGAGCGTTCCCGCCCGGGCTCCCCAGGCCGGGAAACTGGACGGTGTAGACGCCGCGGCCAGTCCTGGTGATGCTGTTGGCCTGCCCGGTGCTGTTGTAGGACCAGTACTGGTCGGGCGTGAAGGGGTACGGGACGGCGGCCGGCCAGGTCCACGGCTCGCGGTGCTGCCACACGTAACCCGTAGTGAACAGGTCCCGCCGGCCGTTCACCGAGCAGGATTCCACGGTGCGGGTGTAGAAGGTGTCGGTCGACTCGACCGCCACGCGAATCTGGCTTCCCACGGCCGGGTTCCGCAGGGGCCCCCAGATGACCTTGTTCAGCCGTCCCAAGGACTTGGCCGAGAACAGCGTCATGTCCCGCATCTGCTGAGTGTTGTTCGTTGTCAGGTGCGCCGGAATCAGGAACGACGTGTGGAAGAACCACTGGCCGGGCGGGTTCGACTGGTCGGCGACCCAGACGTGGACACTCCTCGGCCCGTCGAGCGTCGAGGCGAGGTCGATGGTCAGGCCGTCGCGGCACACGTGCTCGGTCTGGAACATGTCCTCGCTCACCGAGGTCCACATGGCAGGCGCGAGACCGGGGTTGGCAAGGGTGATCGTGACGGCGATCGTGATGGCTAGCGTGACGAGGCGGTGAGGGCGCATGGGGCGGTCCTCCAACTAACTGCTTTCCAGGGTGCGTCTGTGGACTGTCCTCGCGCAGAGCCGTCGGCGCTGTGCCACAGAGCACACAGCCGGTGTCGCCGTGCCGACAAGGGACGTTTCAGAACGGAGAACTTTGCGCTGCTGCCGGCATTTGCCGGCGAGCGTTTGCCGCCCTGGTCGGGAACGGCGACAATGGGAACTGCCGTTGTCGCACCGGCCGGAAAGGGGCGATTCGGTCGATGCCGCCGAACGCAGAGCCGCTCGACCCGGTCGGCATTCTCGGTGGCACCACCCTGTTCGCGGCGCTGGGGGACTCCGAGCTCGAATCCGTAGCCGCGCGGTGCCTGCGGCGCACCTACGGCAAGGGACAATACCTGTGTTACCAAGGTGACCCCGGGGATCGGCTGTTCATCGTCGGGCGCGGTCTGGTCAAGGTGGTTCTCGTCTCGGACCAGGGCGGCGAGATGGTCCTGATCACCCTGGGCACGCACGAGATGTTCGGCGAGCTCGCGGTTCTGGACCAGGGTCCCCGGTCCGCCTCGGTGGTCGCGGTGGTACCGACGACCGTGCTCATGCTGACCCGCCCGGTGCTGCTGGAGCTGATGGGCACCCATGCCGCCGTCCGCGATGCCCTGCTGACCTCGCTGGGGGCGCTGGTGCGCCGGCTGACCGAGCAGGCCGGCGACCTGGTGTTCCTCGATCTCGGCGCCCGGCTCGCCAAGCTGCTGCTGCGGCTGGCCGAAGACAGCGGCCAGACCGGGGACCGGATCGTGGTCGAGCTGGGTCTGACCCAGTCTGATCTCGCCGGAATGATCGGCGCCAGCCGGCCGGCGGTCAACCGCGTGCTGCAGACGCTGGTCGCCCGCGGCCTCGTCGAGATCAGCGGTCACTCGATCGTGCTGCGCGATCTGCTCGGGTTGCGGCGGCGGGCCGGGGTATGAGGCGACCCGAAGCACAGCCGAGCTGTAACCGGCCGCACAGTGCGCCGCGCCGCCGGGTCGCACCATCTCTGGCATGAAGATTTACTGCACGGTCTCGGTCATGGTGAAGCTTCTCGCCACCTGTCTCATGTGCGGGCTCATCGCGGGAGTCATGTTGTACCGCTGAAATGACGCCGCCGCCATTCGAGTACCGGGCACATGAGTAGTGGGTCAGCGTTCGGGCCGTACCCAGACTCCGCGCTCGTGCATGAGGTCGATCTGAGGCTTGATCACCTTGTCGCGGTACCCGGCGTGGTTCATCGGAGCGGGAACGGGTCCACGGGGTCCTCGACGACGACGTCGACCGGCTCCTGGACCGCGGCGGCGGTGTGATGGGCCTCATCTGCCCATCCGACCGAGTGCCCAAGACGCTGCTGCTGGGAGCGGTCGTCCCCGAGCTGAGCAGTTCCTCACCCGCTACAACGCGCCATACCCGGCGGTGGCGATGCGGCTACGGGCGGTGGTACATGCCGGCGAGGTGCACTTCGACGAACACGGGCCGTACGGCGAGTTGTTGGAGCCGTCGCTCCGTCGCCGCCACCAGCTGATCTCTACGGGGTAGGTGTCGGTAACCGTCTGGACGGTCGCAATCGCAAAGCCGACTGCAGCGCGGCCACCACACACGAGGCCGCCGTCCCCAGCAGAATAGCGATTACAAACAATTGGTTGCGCGCCCGATCTTCGGCCTGCTGGTCGAACAGCACGAACGCGACCGGGTTCAGGACATCCTCAGTACCCCACATCAGCCGGCCACGACCTGCTCAATAGGAGAATCATCCGGAAGTCCCCGGCTGGCGAGGTCGTCGGCCTGATCCGGAGAGTGCGCAACAACCCGCACCCCACGATTGGACGCTCCCACCTCCTCGGAAGTCAGATCCAGGTTGTC
>NZ_DASTBH010000318.1:0-4882 GCF_035712165.1 Actinophytocola sp.
CGACGGTGAACGCCTCCGTCGTGACGACCGCGGCCGCGGTGCCCGAGGTGGCGCGGCGTAGGGCGGCGCGCATGCGAGCGAGCAACTCGTCCATGCCGAAGGGTTTGGTGACGTAGTCGTCGGCACCGGCGTCCAGGGCATTGACCTTGGCGGGTTCGGCGTGCCGGGCCGACAGCACGATGATCGGTGCGGTGCACCAGCCACGGAGGCCTTCGACAACGGCGACGCCGTCGATGTCCGGGAGGCCGAGGTCAACAATGATCAGATCTGGCGGGCGACGGCTGGCGGCGGCCAGGGCGGTCGCGCCGTCGGCGGCGACGGTCACGGTGTAGCCGCGGGCGGTCAGGGTGATGGTGAGTGCCCGCAGCAGTTGGCGGTCGTCGTCAACGAGGAGCACCTCGGTCATGATCCGCCAACCGATACGGGGCCGGGTGCCGTGGGGAGGCCGACGGTCATGGTCAGCCCGCCACCGGGGGTTTCGGTCGGGGTGATGGTGCCGTCCATGGCTTCGGTGAAGCCGCGCGCGATGGCCAGGCCCAGGCCGAGACCTGCGACGGTGGTGCGGTCGTGCAGCCGCTGGAACGGTTCGAAGACGCGGTCCCGGTCGGCCTCGGGTATCCCCGGACCGTGGTCCACAACCTGCAACCGCACCCCGTCGGCGTCGGCCAGGCCGTGCAGCCGGATGGGTCGATCGGGTGGACTGGCGGCCAGGGCGTTGGCGACCAGGTTGGCCACGACGCGTTCGAGCAGGCCGGAATCTACGTACGCGAGCGGGAGGTCGTCCGGGATGTCGACGCGGACCGGCGCGCCGCCGGCCGCCGTGTGCAGCAGGGCTTGGGCGACGACGGCGTCCAAGGCGACGGGTTGGGGATGGACGCTGAGCGCGCCGGCTTGCAGCCGGCTCATCGACAGCAGGTTGTCCACCAGCGCGTCGAGCCGGTCGGTGGACTCCTCGATCGTGGCCAGGAGCTCGGCCTTCGCCTCGGAGGGTAGGTCGATGTCGGATTGGCGCAGGCTGGACACGGCGGCCTTGACCGCCGCCAGCGGTGTGCGCAGGTCGTGGCCCACCGCGGCCAGCAGCGCCGACCGCACCCGGTCGACCTCGGCGAGTTCTCTGGCGCGGGCGGCCTGGTCGGCCAGGCGTTGCGCCTCCAGGGTCCGGGCGGCGGCCGCGGCCAGCCGGGACAGGGCTCGGCGGTCCTCGGCGAAGATGTCCGGCCCCCAGGCTGCCAGGCGCAGTCCGTTGCCGGCCGGGGCGGACAGCACCGGCCGGCCGGGCGGCGGCTGTCCCACCGACGCGACCGGGTGCTCGCCGGAGGGGCCGCTTTCCAGCAGCGCCACAGCGGCCATGGCGAAGGTGTCCCGCACCTGCTCGAGCAGCCGGGTCAGCGACTGTTCGGTGACCGGTTCGGCGGTGGCGTGGGCGAGCAGGGCGGCCTCGGCGTCGCGGCGGGCGGCGCGGGCGCGGTACCGGGCAGCCACCTCGACGGTGACCGCCACCGTGGCGGCGACCAGGACGTAGACCACGAGCACGATGGCGGCGTCGCCGGATTCGACCAGCAGCGTGTGGAACGGGGGGACGAAGAAGAAGTTGACCAGCAGGTCAGCAGCGATGGCGGCGGCCAGCGCCGGCCGTACCCCGCCGATGGCCGCGGCGGCGACCACCGGCACAAGGTACAGCAGTGCGACGCTGGCCAGCGACAGCTCCACCCGGGCCGGGGCGAGCAGCGCGGTGAGCCCGGCCAGGCCGACGACGGCCACGCCCAGGCCGGCCCGGGTCCGCCGCGCGGGAAGCCCTCGACGCGCGCTGCTGGTCATGGTCCAGTTATACGGCCTGCGCCGACCTCGGCCCGGCCGGCGTCGTCGGATCCGCGGTGGGTGTCATCCGGGCGGCTGGAGGCCAGTTGCCAGGGCACGTTGGTGAGCATGACGCCGCGTTGGAACAGCAGTCGGGCCTTCAGGCGCAGCGCGCTCTGGTTGTGCAGCAGTTGCTCCCACCAGTGCCCGACGACGTACTCGGGCAGGTAGACCACCACCAGATCGTGCGGGTGCTCCCGGCGCAGCCCGGAGACGTAGTCCAGCACCGGCCCGGTGATGTCCCGGTACGGGGCGTCCAGCTCGATCAGCGGCACCGGGATGCCGCGCTCGGTCCACTCGGTTTGCAGGTCGGCCACGTCGTCGGAGTTGGCGGCCACGGTCAACGCGGTGAGGGTGTCCGGGCGGGTGGCCCGCGCGTAGGCCAGCGCCCGCAGGGTGGGTTTGTGCAGCTTGGAGACCAGGACGACGGCGTGGATGCGGGCGGGTAGCACGACGCCGCCGGGCTCAGGCGCCAACTCCTTCGCCACCCGGCGGTAGTGCCTCGCAATGGCTTTCATCAGCAGGAACAGCGCGGGCATCGCGACGACGACCAGGTACGCGCCGTGGGTGAACTTGCTGACCAACACCACCAGTAGCACCACACCGGTGAACACGGCGCCGAGGGCATTGATGGCCCGCGAGCGGTGGATACGCCGCCGGGCCGCCGGGTCCGGTCCGGCGGCCAACTCCTTGGTCCAGTGCCGGACCATGCCGGCCTGGCTGAGGGTGAACGACACGAACACACCGATGATGTACAGCTGGATCAGCCGGCTGGTGGAGGCATCGAACGCCCAGATCAGCAGGCCGGCCAGGACGGCCAGGATCACGACGCCGTTGCTGAACACCAGTCGGTCACCGCGGCGGGCGAACTGCTTGGGCAGGTAACCGTCGTGGCCCAGGATCGAGGCCAGGATCGGGAAGCCGTTGAACGCGGTGTTGGCCGCCAGGATCAGGATCGCCGCGGTGAACCCCTGCACGAGCAGGAACAACACGGTGTCGTAGCCGAACACCGCCCCGGCCACCTGCGCGATCGCGGTCCGCTGCTCGTAGCCTGCCGGCGCGCCGACCAGCTGCGCCGGATCCTCGGCGACCCGCACCTTGGATGTCAGAGCCAGGACGGTAATGCCGGCGAACATGGCAATGGTGATGCCGCCCATGATGGCCAGCGTGTTGGCGGCATTGCGGCTCTTCGGTTCCGCGAAGTGCGGCACCCCGTTGCTGACCGCCTCCACCCCGGTCAACGCCGTACAACCCTGGGAGAACGCCCGCACCGCCAACAGCAGCGCCGCGGCCCCCGCGGCCTGACGCACCGGGGCGACACCGAACGAGGCGGACTCGGCCACCGGCGCCTCCCCCGTCAGCGCGCGGAACGCGCCCCAGCCGAACATCGCGAAGACCACCGCGATGAAGCCGTACGTGGGCACCGCGAACACCGTGCCCGACTCCTTCACCCCGCGCAGGTTCATCAACGCCAGCACCGCGACGAAGCACAGCGAGATGATTACCGCGTGCGGCTTGAGCACGAGGAAGGCCGAGGTGATCGCGTCAACCCCGGCGGCCACCGACACTGCCACGGTGAGCACGTAGTCCACCAGCAGGGCGCTGGCCGCCACCAGTGCGGCGTTTCGGCCCAGGTTGGCCCGGCTCACCGCGTACGCGCCGCCGCCGCTGGGGTAGGCGTGGCAGGTCTGCCGGTACGACGCGACGACCACCGCCAACAGGACCACGACAGCCAGCGCCACCCACGGCGTCAGGAAGAACAGCGCGAGCCCGCCCAGGCTCAACGCCCGCAGGATCTCCTCGGTGGCGTACGCGTTCGACGACAGCGGGTCCGAGCAGAACACCGGCAACGCCAGCTTCTTGGGCAGCAGGGTCTCGCCCAACCGCTCCGTACGTAGCGGACGGCCCACCAACAGCCGCTTGGTCCACCTCAGCACTGATCGAGCCAACAACGGGATCGACGCCAAGTGGCTGATCTTGATGTTGTCTCAACACGAACACCGGCGACCTTGACGCTCTCTTGGCGCGTCAGGCCCGGTAGCGCGCCCGGATCGCGGGATTCGGCATGCGCTGGGCGGCGTCGAGCAGGCGAAGGCGTTCGGCCGACGGCGAGCCGGGTTCTGCGGTGTACACAAGGAGCACCAGGCCCGTCCGGGACGGTCTCACCCGACACACGGAGGTGCCATGCCAGCCTCACGCGCGGCCGTCTGCGCAGCACTCTTGACGGTCATCGGACTGACCGTTGCCGGCTGCGGTGACAACGGTCCCTCCGACGACGAGCGCGGTGGAACACCGTCCACATCGTTGTCGCCCGACGGTACCGACTCCTCGCCTCAGCAGGAAGGTCGGATGAACCGCCGCCGGGCATGACCTCATCGCCCAGCTACCCCTGAAGCATCGACATGGTCGATCACGGCGCGGTGGAGACGACCGGTCCGCTTACCTGGGACGACTCACGCACCGTGCCGGCCCAGCTCATCCGCGACCTAGTCCCGGGGCGGTGTGGCACCGACCCCGACCCGCACGGGATGCGGCCGCGCGTCCGGGTGGACCGTTCGTGCCGGCTCGAAGATCACGTACCAGCCCACGGTGGTGCTCCGGTACGGCACGCCGGTCGAGTGGAGCCACGCCCGGATCCGGCCGGCCAGGACGTGGTTGGCCGGCACCACGTACGCGGGCCTGTCGGCGCGGGCGACCCGTTCCCGGTACGGCTCGTACCGGTTCACACCGGTGCGCATGCCGTCGGAGAGCACCGCGCACACGGTCCCCTCCTCGGTGGCGAACGCGACCAGGTTGCACGTCCAGTAGTCGGTGTAGATGTGCCGGATGTCGCGCGCGGCCAGGGTATCGACCAGT
Organism: Actinophytocola sp.; assembly: GCF_035712165.1. Taxonomy (GTDB): domain Bacteria; phylum Actinomycetota; class Actinomycetes; order Mycobacteriales; family Pseudonocardiaceae; genus DASYTH01. Next base: position 4,714 of record NZ_DASTBH010000318.1, read on the forward strand.
ACCCCGAGGTTCTCGGCGCGCTCGGTGTACGTGCCCGTGGCGGCGACGAGCGCGGCGCTGGCGGCGGCCGTCGTCGCCGCGGCCGGCGGGCGGGCGCTGCACGTCTTCGTTCCTCCCGATGCCGAGCCGGCGGTGCTCGCGCGCCTCGATGCGCTCGGCGCGCACGTCG
>NZ_DASTBH010000319.1:0-17414 GCF_035712165.1 Actinophytocola sp.
GATCACCGCAGAACACCGCCGCCACGCCAGCGCGCAGTTGGTTCGTTCGAGGCCGGCTCGTCGGCGCCGCGGCGATCGCGTTCGCGGTGTCGGTGGTGATAGAGAACGCGGTGCTGGGGGCAGCGGGCGCGCCGACCTACGGCGCTCCGATCGAGGAAGTGCTGGCCCACTACGCGGCCAACCGCGACTCGGTCGCGATCGCGACCGGGGTGGTGGCCCTGAGCTTGCCGGTGCTGCTCGTGTTCGTGTCGGGCCTGCACGGCCTCGTGGAGCGGCGCGGCGGAGCGGGCGCCGACTGGTCGCGCCTCGCCTTGGCCGCTGGCGCGACGCTGTCGGCCATCTTCGCGCTGGTCAACGTCCTGCAGATCGGGCTCGCGCTCTCCGCCGGCGGGTTCGCCGAGCCGACGCCCGCGTTCGAGCTCGTCTGGCGGGTTCACGCGGCGGCGTTCGCGCTGGCGCTGCCAGCGCTCGGCACCACCTTCATCGGCGCGGCCCTCGCCGCGCACGCGAGCGGACTGACTCCGGCTTGGCAGCTCCTGCTGGGCCTGGTGGGCGGGAGCCTGCTGCTCGCCGCGGGGCTCGGCAACCTCGCGATCGCCGGCGGCTCGCCGCTGCTCTTCGTCGGGCTCGCAGGGTTCGCCGCCTGGCTCGTCTGGCTGCTCGCGACCGGCGTGCGGCTCGTCCGTAGCGACGTCGATTGACCGTCCGCAGACACGAACCGACTCACGACCAGAGGAGGAACGAATGACGACCGGAGTGAAGGCAGCCGCGATCGCAGGCCGAGATCGTGGTCCAGGGCGATGCCGGCGGTAGTGAGTAAGAGCCGAGCCGACCAACGCCTCAAATCGTGCCCGCGACATAACCGCGCACCCGCCCGCCGGCCAACGCGATGCCGACCCACCCCGCCTTGCACCCACCCCGGACCACCACAGTCCAACGCCCTGTCCCGGCCAGACAGCGGCGGGGGGCAGGTGATGTCATTGACCTGCGGCGGCGCGTACCAGACCGTTCTCGTATGCGTAGACCACGGCTTGCACGCGGTCGCGGAGACCGAGTTTGGCGAGTATCCGGCTGACGTGTGATTTGACGGTGCCTGGGGTCAGGTAGAGCTGTCCGGCGATCTCACATGATCACCCAGCGCTACGGGTGATCTTTCACTCGTTGTGGTGGTGGGTGCGTATCAGGTCCTCCACCTCGGCGCGCAGGCCGAGGAACACCGGGTCCCGTTTGACGGCCAGGTCGCGGTCGTCGGGCAACGGTACGGGCAGGTCTGCGACCACCCGGCCCGGGTCGCAGGCGAGCACAACCACGCGCTGGCCGAGGAACACCGCCTCCTCCACGTCGTGGGTGACCATGAGCACGGTGGTGCCGGTGTCGCGCCACACCCGCCGCACGAACAGTTGCATGTCCTCCTTGGTCTGCACGTCCAGTGCGCCGAACGGTTCGTCGAGGAGGAGCACCTCCGGTTCACCGGCCAGCGCCCTGGCGATGGCCACCCGCTGCCGCTGACCGCCGGACAGCTGCCGTGGCAGGGCGCGCCGCAGTCGCTCCAGCCCGGTCTCCGCTAGGTACCAGTCGACCCGCTTACGCCGCTCGGCCCGCCCGATCGGCAGTAGCTCGAGTCCGAACGCGACATTGCGCTCGACCGTGCGCCACGGGTAGACCGCACCGGTTTGGAACACCAGGCCGCGGTCGGGACCCGGGCCGGTCACCGGCCGCCCGCCCAACTGGATCGTGCCGTACGACGGCCGGTCCAGCCCGGCGATCAGCGCCAGCAACGTGGACTTGCCCGACCCGCTGGCCCCGACCACGCAGACGAACTCACCGCGGGACACCTCCAGGTCGATGCCGTCCAGGGCGAGCACCTCGCCACCGCGCCGGGCGAAACGCCGGCCCACCCCGGACAACCGTACCGCCACTCCGGAATTGACTTCTGTCGTCACGTTGGTCCTCATCGTTGCTCATACCCGAGAGGCATCAGGCCCACCTTCCGACCCGGTCGCGGAGGAGGCGGAGGAGGAGGTCGATCAGCAGGCCGATCAGGGCGATCACCATCAGCACGGCGAAGATCCGGTCGATCTGGTTGAACCGTTGTGCCCGGACGATGCGGTAGCCCAGCCCGGACTCCGAGGCGATCAGCTCGGCCACCACGACGAAGTTCCACGCCGCCGCGGCGTTGACCCGGATCGCATCGATCATGCCCGGCAGCGCGTGCGGCACGACCACCTTGCGCAGCACCTCGCCCCGGCGCGCGCCGAGCGTGTAGGACACGTCGATCAGCTCGCCGGGCACCAGTCGCACCACGTCCGCGGTCATCAGCGTGTTGAAGAAGACCGTGCCGATGAACAGCAGGGCCACCTTGGACGGCTCACCGAGTCCGAGCCAGATGATCAGCAGCGGGATGAACGCGCTGGCCGGCAGGTAGCGCAGCAGACCGATCACCGGCTCCAGTCCGGCGGCCACCGCCCGGAACGAACCCATGGCCAGGCCCAGCGGCACCGAGACGAGCACGGCGAGCCCGAAGCCGCGCAGCACCCGGTTGACCGTGGCCCAGACGTCGGTACCGAGCTGGCCGGACACCGCCAGGTCCACGCCGGCCCGCACCGCCTGCCCCGGCGACGGCAGGAAGTCCGGTCGCCCGTCGATGAGCAGGCTCGCCACCTGCCACAGGCCGAGCGTCACCGCGACGGACAGGACCATCAGCACCCACCGGGCCGGCCGCGGGATGGGCGCCCGGATGGCCAACAGCCGGGGCCTGCGGCGCGCCGGTGGGCGGCGCGGCAGCTTCGGCCAGCTCTCCCGCCCGTCCGCCGCGGTCGTCTGCCGCGACATGACCGTCACGACGCGGCCACCGCCCGGACGAACCGTGGTTCCAGCAGCCCGTCCAGCGGCGGCATGCTGTCCACCAGCTTCGCCTCGACCAGGAACTCGGCGATCGAGCGGGCCTGGTGGTCAAGATGTGCCGGCGTGTCACCGGATTCGAACGCGGCCAGGTTCCGCTCCCGGCTGAAGATCGTGGTGCCGGCGTCGTAGCCGCGGTAGTCGGCCGCGCTCACCCCGGCCCGCTTGGCCATGATGTCCGTTGCCTTGTCCGGGTTGGCTTCGATCCAGGCGAGCGTGTCGAACCAGGTCTGCACGACCGCTTGGACGGTGTCGCCGTGGTCGCGGACGAACCCGGCGTCGAACACCAGGTGGTCGGGGATCGCGCCGGGGAAGTCGGCCGACGTGGCGATCGCCTTGCTGCCCGGCAGTTGCAGCGCGGTGCTGGTGAACGGCGCGAACACGCCGACGGCGTCCACCTGCCCGGCCACGAACGCCGCGGCGGCCGCGTCGGTCAGCAGCGGCTTGAGCTCGATGTCGGACTGGGTCAACCCGGCCTTCTCCAGCGCGAGCAGCAACAGGTAGTGATCCACGGTGCCCTGCTCGACGGCGACCCGCTTGCCCTTCAGGCCGGCCACGCCGTTGATCCCGGGCGCGGCGATGATCTGGTCGTTGCCGGTGGAGTTGTCGTTGACCAGCACGATGGTCTGCTGCGCGCCGCCGCTGACGGAGGACAGCGTGTCGTTGAGGGTCTGGCTGTTGGCGGTGAGGTTGCCGGTGGACAGCGCGGTCAGGCTGTCGGTGTAGCTGTCGAAGTACTTCAGCTCGACGTCCAGGCCGTGCTTGGTGAACAGGCCCTGCTCGGCCGCGACCTGCCAGGGAAACCAGCCGGGCCAGGCGCTGAACCCGATGGTGATGCGGCCCGGGCCGGCTGCCGGTTCGCCGCCGCTGGAGCAGCCGGCCGCGAGCACGGCCAGCGGGAGCGTGGCGGCCAGGGCGAGTACGCGTCGACGGATCATTCGGCCCTCCTTCGTGGCAGGTGTCCCGCCCGGACCAGGCAGCCGAGCGTGTCGCAGATGACTCTGGTGGCGATCAGCGAGGTGATCTCGGCGTTGTCGTAGGGCGGCGAGCACTCGACGACCTCGATGCCGGCCAGCGGACGCTCGGCGACGAGTTGGATGAACCTGAGCACCTCGCGGGGCAGGAATCCGCCGGGCTCCGGCCAGCCGGTGCCCGGCACGAACGCCGCGTCCAGGCAATCCACGTCGAAGGAGAGCCAAACGGCTTCGGCGCCGTCCCAGGCCACCTCGAGCGCCCGCGCGGCGGCGGCCTCGATTCCCATGTCCACGCAGTCAGTCACGGTCATGATCGTGGTACCGCGCTCCCGACCGACCTTGACGCCGGGGCGGGGTGCCTGCCAGCCGCCGATGCCGATCTGCACCAGGTTCTTGGGCGGCACGTTGGGGATATCGGTGGCGTGAAACCAGGGCGTGGTGTGCATCCGCTCGTCCAGGTCGGTCTCCTGGGTGTCGACGTGCCGGTCGAAGTGGATGATGCCGAGGTTGCCAGGCAGGTGCTCGGCCACGCCGCGCACGGTCGGATAGCCGATGGAGTGGTCGCCGCCGAGCACCACCGGAAACGCCCCGCTGGCGTAGACGTGGCTGACGGCCTTGGAGATCTGGTCGAAGGTCTTCTCGATGTTGGCCGGGATGGTGAACACGTCGCCGAGATCGGCAATGGTGATCGACTCACGCAGGTCGACGCCCAGCTCGAAGCTGTACGGCCCGTACAGCGCGGAGATCTTGCGGATGCCCTGCGGACCGAACCGGGCTCCGGAGCGGTAGGTGGTGCCGCCGTCGAACGGCGCCCCGAGCACCGCGACGTCGAACTCGCCACACTGGCGCACGTCTTCCAGGTAGGTCGCCTTGAGGAAGGTGTTGATCCCGGCGAAGTGCGGCAACTCACCACGGGAGAAGGTAGGGATCCTTCTGTCCACAATAGACTCTGCGGCGGGCAGTCCCAACTCGATACCGCGGGCGACCTCGCGCTCCCAGGCTGTGCTGGGCAGTTCGGCTTCGCGAGCGACCGCGTAACGGGCCTCAGGACCGTAGCGTTCGTGCAGATGATCGGGATCGGCCATGCGTCCTCCGTCGCTGGCCGGCTGCCGGGAGCAGCCGGACATCGGCGCTCTCCCGGGCTTTTGTCCCGCCGTGGAGCGACCCCGGCTGGGCCGCCTGCGCCTCTCGGACCAGCCGGCCTGCCGGCCGCGGAACCCTAGGCGCGCCTCACCTGTGGCAAGTCACAAGCAGTAGAGCGCCCGCTCATGTCAGGCACGTATCGCGCCGGTTTCATGCCGGTTTAGAGCGCCAAGGCACCGCCCAGCTGACATGCTGACATCGACAGGACCCGTCCGGCGGTTTAGGACCGCCTGGTGATGATCCGGCGCGGAAGGGAGCCGGCATGGAGGCCTGGGACTGTCCACCGGCAGTGACGATGCGGATGACGAGCTGGTGATGCTGGATGGCTGACTCGGTGACGAGCCCGAATTTCGGGGACGGGTGTCGATCGAGGTGGCGCCTGGTCAGGACGGCCGGATGGGTGGGTTGGCCGAGGCGCTCGGCGTCAGTCTGGCCGCGGACGGAGTGGCGGCCCCGAACGAGTGCTCACCATCGAGGACCTGACATCCGACGCCTTGTCTTGTCGGCGACGCCCAGCTGCGGCCGGCCGTCGCCCGCGGCGACCGACAACCGGTTCCCCAGCACCCCCAGCGCCTGCCCGATCGCATCGGCACCGTCCCGAATGGACGCCGAGTCGGACCGCACCAGCTCGACCAGATTGGTTCGGCGTGGATGTGGTGATCCACACCGAACCCGGAGGTCCGCCCTTGTCCAAGATCATCCGATCATGTGTCGCCCTGTACCCAGCCTCCGTGGTCAGTCCTGGCGCGCTACCGGTTGGCCAGCTTGTAGGCGCGGATGAGCGTTTCGGTAACGGTGTTGCCGTCCCGATCGGTCGCCGTGCCACGCAGTGACACCGAAGTTGCACCGGGCGGATGGTGCAGCAGCACCGCGCGGTTCGCGATCACCGTGGTTTGCCGCCAGGTCCGGCCCTCGTCGTAGGAGGCCTCGACGGACAGCCGCACGGGCCGGACCAGTTCGTTGCTCGTCTGCGGTTGCACAGCCACGGGGACCAGGAACGGTCGTCCGGCCGGCGCGGTGTTGGTCTGATCGAGTGCCGGGGTGAACCTGATGGTGGACAGCGGAAGCGTGACCTGACCGGCGACCTGGCCGGAACGGAAGGTCCACTCGGCGCTGACTCGCGTCGACGTGTCGAACAGGGCGGGCCTGCTGGCCTCGGCGGTCAGCCGGTAGCCGGCGGGCTCGGGTGGCACGGGGAAGGCCGCGGCGAACTCGCCCTGTACCTGGCCGACCAGTTGCCCGTCGCGGAACAGCTTGATGTCAAGGGAATCCACCAGCGAGATACCGGCATTGCCGCCCGAGTCACCGAGCAGCGGCAGGAAGAAATCGATGGTGTCGCCGCACCGGCAGATCCACGACACCTGCTCGGCCGGGAACGCCGGGCCGAACGGTGCGTGGTTGATCGGCAGCTGGTAGAAGTGGCCGGGCCGGAACACGTGCTGGCCGCCCTGGATGCTGGCCCGCTCGGGGAACGACCCCGATGGTTCCAACTCGAACAGCACGATGTTCCACTCCGCGCCGTCCGAGTTGTAGTACTCCGTACGGATACTCGGCAGCGGTAGATCGATCTGCGCGCTGGCGGCGATCAGGTCGGCGGACACCGAGTCCGGGACGGCGAACCGCAGACCGATGTCACCGGGGACCTGAGCGCCGAGGTCGACCCGCACGGTGGCGACCTCGTTGCGCTGCACACGCTTGGTGAACCCGGCCGGCACCGTGCCCTTCGGGAACCATGCCAGGCCGTAGAACTCCCCACCGGGGGTGGCCCACTGCGTGTTGACCATGGTGGTGAGCACGTCCGCCGGCAGTGCCGGTCCGAGCTGGGCGATGGACACCGTGCCGAGGTCGGTCGTGAGGTGCGAGACGTCGGCCAGGGACTGCGCGGTGACCATGCTGAAGCCGATCTCCCCGAGCAGCAGGCCCGCGCTGGGATCCGGCGGCGTCACCCGGACCGGGCGGGCGGCGCCGGCCGGCACGTCGATCGTGGTGTCCCGGTCCAGCACCGTGTTGGGACTCGGCAGCACGTGGGTGTTGCGGGTCCCATCGGGCGAGGTCGTGTGCACGACGCTGTCGATGAAGTAGCGGCCCATCGGCAGCCGGACCGTAAGGCTCCCATCGGCGTCGTAGGGCGTGCGGATCTCGCCGTCGTCGAGTCCGATGATCGCCACGGCATAGTCGCCGGTCAACGCGCCGGTCAGATCACGCAGGTTGATCGTCAGCTCGACATCGCCAGCAGCGGCCCGCGGTTCGCTGCCCGGCCGGCTCGCCGCACGATTCGGCTCAAGCAGCCGGGAAACATCGAACGCCCGCCGGCCGCCCTCGGTACCGATCCGCCGGACAGCGTCCTCCGGCACCACGTAGAGCCGGTCCCCGGCACGGTACCGATGGAACATCACCCGTTCGCGACCGGCCGCCGGGCGGACCGACACGGCCGGCCGCGCACCACCCAGCACCGTCACCCGGTCCCCAGTCGGCAGGACGGCCGTCCGCGCCGACTCCTCATTCGCGAGCACACCAAGGGAATCCACCGCACCCGCACCAGCAGGCAGCCCGGCCGCCAACACAACCACAAGCGCCGCAACCACACTTCGTCGCCCGAAGCCCACCCCAGCATCCATCTCCTCACGATGCCACGCCGGATACCCGACGCGCAGCGGTTGTGATCACGTTTCGACGAGGCTGGTGGCGAGCAGCACGGCCCCGATGGAGCCGATCAGTGCGGCTGGGTCGTCGGCGTGCTGTCGGACACCTCGACGCCGATTATGCGCGCTGACGCCGGATTGGCCCGCCGAACTCGTCCTCGACGGAAACGTCATCGGGGCGGGGGTTGCGGAAGAACACGAACGGTTTGGTCCAACCTGGTAGACCGGGTTGCCACCGGAAACTCAGCCCGCTGACGGCCAGCAACCAGGGTCAGCCACCGCGCTTGAGGACGCTCCTGCCATTGAGTACCGCCTCGAGGATCTCGCGGGTGCGGTCGGTCATGCCGAGCCCGTCGGTGTGCGGCCAGCTGTCGATCTCGTGGCGAGCGAACTCGCACCACCGCTCGATGAGGTGCAGGTAGTCGGCGACGAAAGCGGCGACGAGCGCGGCGATGTGCCGGCGCTCGGGGAACGGCGCGCTGTCATCGGTCAGGTACGGGCGGAGCAACCGTTGGATCGCATCGTCGGCCAGTTGGCGCGCGTTGTCGGCCGTCTCCTCGAGGCACCGGTCCAGGGTGGCCTTGTCCGTCTGATCGGCGAACAGCAGTCGCAGCAGCGCTTCGAAGTCGAGCTGGGGATTGCGTGGCGGTGTCGCGAACCAGGCGTGCAGCGCCGAGCGCCCCTCGCCGGTGATCTCGTAGATGGTCCGCGGCCGGCGCCCACGGTGCTCGACGTGGGTCGTTGCCCAGCCGAGCACCAGCAGCCGCTTGGCCTCCTCGTAGAGGTGGCTTTCCGTGCGCGGATGGGCGTAGCGCAGGCTGCGGGTCGCCTGCTGGGCAAGCTCGTAGGCGCTCCACGGTCGCAGGGCGAGGAGTCCGAGCAGGGCGTAGGTGCTGGTCGTCGGTCGAGGCGGCACGCCCTTTGACAATACTCCACTCTTGAGCTATCACTTACTCAAGAGTGGAGTACTTGGGGTAGTCAAATGCACAGCACATCCGACCTGGCCGGTCCACCGCTGACCATCACCACCGCCACCGCCACCGACCTGTCCACCGTCGTCGAACCGCTGTTCCGCGAGTACGGCGAATGGCTCGTCGGGCATCTCGAACGGGACTTCGGGATGACGTTGACCGAAGCCGACCAGGACCGCTACCACGATGCGTTCCGTGCCGAGTTCCCGCGGCTGCTCGGTTCGCGCGGACGGCTGCTCGTGGCCCGCCTCGGCGACGACCCGGTCGGTGTGGGCACGCTCAAGCCCATTGACGACACGACGGCCGAGATCAAGCGGATGTACGTCCGTCCCGCGGCCCAGGGACGTGGGATCGGCCGGGCGATCCTCACCCGCCTCGTCCGGGACGCCGGCGCCGAGGGCTACACCACCGTCCGGCTCGAAACACTGCGGTTCATGACCACCGCCCAAAGCATGTACCGCGCCTTCGAATTCGTCGAAACCGCGAAGTTCGACGGAGCCGAGACCGCGAATACGGAGTTCGAACCGCTCACCATCTCCATGGAGCTCAACCTCGCCGGCCACCCATGAGCGCGGCCGCCGTCCTTGGAGCAGCCACGGCGAACCATGTGGCCACGCCCCGACTCCCCGACCATCCGCGCGCCGCGTCCACCGGCGTCATCAACATTGGGGCCGCATGTGTCCACAGTCGGCCCCTGGTGAGGTTGGCATCCGTAGCGGTGCCTGCGGCACGGCCTTCCGGTCGAGCGGGGTCCGCCCGATCCGCGACGACTTCGACTGCCGGGTCAGAGCCTTCATATGCGTCGCATTCAATGGTGAAAGCTCGTCTTCTTCGTGGGACGCGAGTTCCGCTGCCGGTCGATGGACCTAGGCGTCGGGTCAGGTCACGGTGAACGTGAAGTGGTACGGCCGCTGGATCGGCACGCTGTCCGCTGCCAGAACGCTGCGTACGGCGGTGACCTCGACGGAGTAGGTGCCCGCCGGCAGCGGTGCGGTCGGAGTCCAGGTCAGTGTCCCCGGCGCCGGTTCGCTCACCGTGCCGGTCACCGCGGTGCCGCCGGAGCTCACCACCACCGAGCCAGAGAAATCGGGCCCGGTCGGGTCCACGTCACGCTGGAACCGCACGGTCACCGACGCCGGCGCGGGTCCGCCGGAGCCGGCGTCGGGGGTGCTCGACACGACCACGGGATCCCGCCACAGGCGGGGCGCCTTGTGGATGTCCGGGGCCGACGGGTCATCCCAGGCGGTCGAGGTGTCGTCGACCAGCATGGTGCCCTCGGCGTCGCCGGCGATCACGACGTTGCGGTTGTTCGTGCTGACGATCCCGCCCCACCACTCGACGCGCTCCCAGCTGCCCCGGGTGTACTTGTACTGCAGTTCGGTGCCGTCGTCGATGGTCACGGTGGCCTCCCACACGCCGCCACCGCGGTTGGTCATGGCGAGTTTGCCCGGGTCCCACGGGCCCAGTGCATCGATGCTGCCCGGCAGGTAGAGCGTGTCGCCGGCCGGGGTACCGGGCGGTGCGAGGGTCCGGAAGGTCACCTGGATCGGGCGGGGTGCCACGGCGAGGACCGCGGGCAGGGTGACGGCTTTCCCGTCTGGGCGCACGTATCCGGCGTGCCCGAGCAGCTCACTGTTACGGGCGGGGCCGGGTGCGGTGACCTGGAACGTGGCGGTGAACCGCGCGCCCGGCTCGAGCCGGGCGGTCGTCGTCGGCGAGGTGGCGGTGATCGTCCAGCCGTCCGGCCGGAGCAGCGCGACGGTCACGTCGGTGACGGCCTGCTGGCCGGAGTTGCGCACGGTGGCGACCACGCGGCTCGGCACGCCGGCGACCAAGCCGTCCGGCGCCTCGAGCGAGAAGTCGACGGCCGGGGCCGGCGGCACGGTCACCGCCCGCCCGTCATGGCGCACGACCGCACCGCTGCCCAGCCGCACGGCCGGCACGTCGACGGTCAGCGTCCGGCTGGCCGACTCGTAGCGGTAGTGCGCCCGACGGCCGTTCACCGTGACCTGCCGCGGCTCGGTGACGTCAACGAAGACGGCGGTGTAGGCGCGGGCGGCCGGCTGGCCGCGGTAGCGCCCCTCCGGTGGCGCGATCCTCAGCTCGGACTGCCCGGCGCCCTCGGCGTAGCGCACGGCGGTGGTGGCGTACTGGTGGTCGCGATAGCCCAGCCCCTCACCGGCGTCGTCGTAGAGCGACGTACGGCCGGATCCGTGCGGATACACCGTGAGCGTCAGCGCGTCGTTCGGCTGGGTGGCGATGTTCGGGGCGTCCGCGGCGCGCGGCACGATCGCCCCGGCACGGGCGAACACCGGCATCCGGTCCGGCGTGGCGGTCACCGGGACGGCCGCCGGGCCGGCGTAGGTCTCGCCGGTGAACACGTCGGTCCAGGTGCCGGGCGGGAACCAGACCGTCGACGTCGTGGCGAGACCGGGTGTGGTGGCCGGGGCGACCAGCAGGTCCGGCCCGAGCAGGTACTGGGTGGGGTAACGGTAGGCCTCATCGAGTTCTGGCCACTGCAGGTACAGCGCCCGCGTCATCGGCAGGCCGCTGTCGTAGGCTTCGCGGGCCGCCGCGTAGAGGTAGGGCACCAGCGACTCGCGCAGCCGCAGGAAGTCCATCGCCGGGCCGGCGACCGTCGGTGTGTACTCCCACGGCAGGCGGTCACCGTGGTCGGAGTGCAGCCGCAGGATGGGCTGGAACGCGCCCAGCTGCACCCAGCGCAGGTAAAGGTCCTCCGGCAGGTGCCTGCCGGCGAAGCTGCCGATGTCATGGCTGACATAGGAGACCCCGACCGACCCCTCGGCCGGGGTCATCGCGGCCGCGAAGGCGATGCTGGGCCAGTCCGCCTTGGTGTCGCCGGTGAAGTGGACGGTGCTGCGGTGCTCGCCCCACGCGGCCGACCCACCGGGCGTGGTGTAGTCCGGGAACGACGCGCCCATGCGGGACAGGGCGAACCCGCGCAACCCACGCGCCTCGGCATCCCGCTGGTACCGCTCGTTGATCCAGCTGTCCGGGGTCAGCCCGGGCACGGCGGCGAGGCTGTCGTCACAGCAGTAGTCCAGCCACCACTGGCGCACACCCTGATCCTCGAACGGTTCGTGCAGCCAGCGCCAGGCGTCGTACTGCGCGCGGTCGGCCCAGTCGAACCGGTGCGCGGTCGGAGCGAAGCTGCGGGTGGCCGGCGCGAGGCGGCCTCCGGCCAGGGACTGCGCCTGGGCGAAGCGAGGGTCGTCGGCGGAGATCGCGGCGTGCACGTTGAGCACGGTCTGCAGGTTCTGACTCGCGGTCCAGCGCAGGAACGAGGGCGGATCGGGAAACAGCTCCGAGTTCCAGTTCCACCCCGCCCAGGCGTTGGGCGACTTCCAGTCGGTGTCGACCGCGAGCACGTCGAGCGGCACCCGGTTGGCCCGGAAGGCCGGCAGCAGGCTGTCACGGTAGTCCTGGTCGCGGAAGGCGTGGTACTTGGAGAACCACGTCCCGAACGCCCATTTTGGCAGCAGCGGCGCCGGCCCGGTCAGCGCACGCAGATCACGCAGTGCCCGCTGGTAGTCGTGGCCGTATCCGAACAGGTAGCCGTCCTGGTAGGCACCGGTGCGCCCGGGGCGGGGCGTGACCCAACCGTCCGAGGTGCGCAGCGCGGTCGCCGTGTCGTCGAGCAGATACCAGCCGTCGCGGTGCAGCAGACCTTCGTGCAGCCTGATCCCCTCGACCGGCCCTGCCTGCTCCGGATAGTAGTCCAGCCCGCGGTACCAGCCGCCGAGCGCGTCGGACCGGCCGGGCGAGCCGAACGCCGGGTGCACCTGGACGCGGCGCGCGCCGACCGTGAGCTCCAGTGTGGTGTTGGCCGCCCGGAACTCGCCGGAACCCTTGCGGTAGCGAAGTTCCAGGGCGTCGGTGCGGATCCGCAACTCGGCACGGGTGTCGAGCACGGTGAACCGACTCGGCCGGGGATCCCTGGCTGCCGCCACGAACGACGCCCGATCCTCGAACCGCCGGTCCTCGGCGTACTCCAACCGAAGCAACGTAGAGCTGATCACCTGGATGCGGACCGGCCCCGCGGTGACCGTCGCGCCACGACGCTGTGCGAGCGCTTCGGCGTCCGCACCGGCCGGGACCGCCGTACCGGGCACGCCGCCGAGCAGCGCCACGACAGCGCCGACCACCACCACCGGGCGAAACAGACCAGAGGAGAACCGGCCACGCCAAGCCGTATTCAGCACGATATTCGACGATGCTCCCGCGCCATGCCGATGTCAACCACGCTCCCCCACCGTCGACTGGCGCCGCTCTGCCGGCTGACTCTTCGGTGGGCAGATCGGAGAAACACAACCCGATGACCATCCCAAGGCCTGCCCAACATGGCCCGTCGGGGCAGCTAACGAGCGGTCCTGCCGCGACGAGGGCGATCAGTGCTGCAGTAAGACGAGTACGGCGAGCACGCGGCGATTGTCCCTTGTCCGATAGTCCTTCTGTCATGAGCGGTTCAAGGACACGATCCTTTACCAGGTAGCCAGTGCCGGTTGCGCCGCCTTCGAGCAGGCGGGTCACAGCTGTGCGACGGCCCAGGTGTTCTTGCGTGCGGTGAGTGGCCCATCGGCGAGGTGGGCGACACTGACCTCGGGGTGGACTTCAACGACCCGGCACGCGGGCCCGATCGATCCGGTCCACCTGACGGAACTTGGCGCGCAATTCGGATGCCAGGACGGAGATGCCCTCGACGGTCAGCCGGCGGTTGTGGGCGCTGGAGTCATGAACACCGCCGACCACAAGCGCCGATCTCCTTTCTGGCCAGGATGTCCGCTTCCCGGCGGGCACGAGCCGACCTGGCCAACGCCTCAATCGTGCCTGCCACATACCCGCGCACCCGCCCGCCGGCCAACACGATGCCAACCGCGCCAGCGGGTTCGGGGTCGAGTCCCTGGCGGCGCACCTCTGTGCCAGCGAAACGGGCCGAGGCCACATGCCTCGGTCCGTGATCGTTTGGGCGTCCTGCTAGGCAGTGGCCGGGCGTCTGCGCGAGGCACCATGCTGGCGGCGGAGTGGTCCTCGCTCGAGCGGTTCCAGCACACCGTGGTTCAGTCGCCGCTGGCGCGATCCACCATCAACTTAACGACGCACTACTGGTCGAACTCGGCATAGTCGTAGCCATGCTGCGAGGTGTCCAGCGGAACTGGGCCCGCGTAGTGGCCACAGCGCGGACACTCGTTGTTCGGATCGGTGCGCACGCCGCACGCCTCGGCGCGGCCGTCCGGGTCGGCCGAGCTGCCACAGAAACAGAAGCCTTCGGTTACCTGACACCAGGAGCACATCGATCTCTCCTCCCCGATTGGCGGTCGTCGCACCGTAACCGACGGCCATCGCGCACTTTCCGGCCGAACGCGCGACCTTCGGGGCAGCCCAGCCGGCTTTCCTGACTGGATCAATGTCCCGGCGGTGGCCAGGCAACCGTGGACAGCCCGGAAGGAGGATGCACCGAGCCGATCATTGACACAGAATGGTCAGCTCGTCACCCGGTTCGATCAGCCGCCGGGACCTGATCTGCGAGAACGCACGCACGCCAGCAACGCCAACGACCACGGACGAGTGTCGCACCAGCGCGCGCCGGATTCGGCCGTACTCGTTGTCCGCAACAACCCAGGTACCGCCAGGAGGAGACCCCTAGTTGTTGCCGGAGTCGACGACGACGCACCTTCATGCCGCTGATGACGTTTCCGGTATCCGGTGTTCCCGAGTGCCCTCGGCGGGAGTCGAACCCGCTGTGGGCCGCTTTAGAGGCGGCTGCCCGGCCGTTGGGCGTCGAGGGCGGTGTGGGTGAGCGGCGGCGCCTGCCGCTCACCCACATGGTGCCGGATGTCAGGCGGCGTCCGGGTCGTCGATCCGCACCCCCAGAAGTGGGTCGGCGATCTGGGCGCGGGCAGCTCGGAACTCGGCCGTGGTCAGGGATCGGCCGAGTTGGTCGAGGGTTCGCAAGACGAACCGCTGACGGGTGACCCTGCGGTTGAGCGTGTCGAGCGCATGGGCTTGCCGCCAGACTTTGCGTTGTAACCAGCGGGTGGCCTTGGGCAGATCGCCTTCCAGTTGGGCGCGGAGGGCGTCGCGCTCGGCCACTGCCTCCACCAGTTGCGTGCGCAGTGCGGCTTCGATGGGCGTGGTCATGTTCTCACCTCCTCTCCGTCTGCGAGAGCCAGTGGGAGGTGAGCAACCAGGCGGTGTGCGCCCGGCTCCAACGCGACGGCGGTCAGCGCACCGCCGAGATCGGGTTCGTAAAACGCCACCACGCACAGCCCGGCCGAGTTGGCATCGGCGTAGCACCGAGCAAGGTCGAGCTCATCGGGCGCGGCGAGCACCACGAGGGTGTTGGAATGCGTGTGCCACTCGGTGACCAGGTGGGAATGGGCCAGCGCGAACTCCAGCGCGGCGTGCGCCACCTGGCAGGCCTGGACGCCCTGGGCAAGATCGGCGCGAGTCACCAGGTAGAGACGAAAACGACCCTAACGATGTGGCATAGCCCCAACCTACCCGCGCGCACCCGCCCACCGCCACCAAATCGGCAACACCAGCAATACCAGCCGGACGATGGCGGCGCCTACCACGGACGTCCGCACCTGCCGATGAGCGGGCTGTTGGTGGCTCAGGCTCAGCCCGACCGGGTGAGGTTGGCTGTTGCGGCGAGGTCGTCGGCGATGGCCAGCAGGTTGCGCTGCACCGGCCTGGCGCGGCCGGGTAGCCAGGCAAGGACGGTTTCGGCTCGGTCGTTGGCGAGCGGAACGAACACCACACCGGTGCGGCGGATGCTGCTTGCCGAGGCGGCGAGCCGGGTGATCCCGACGCCTGCGGCGACGAGACCGAGCAGGTTGGACACTCCGCTGGCCCGCTGGACGACCCGTGGTGTGAAGCCGGCGGCGGTGAAGTCCCGGTCGTATTTCTCGTGCCAGGGCGGCCAGGTCTCCCGCGGCGTGAGCACCCAGTCCTCATCGGCCAGATCGGCAAGGTGGAGTTCGACTCGGGTTGCGAGCGGGTGTCCGACCGGCAGAACCGCGCATACCGGTTCTGTGGCAAGCGTCCGGGTGGCCAAGTCAGCGACCAGCGGGGGGCGGGTGAACGCCGCGTCGAAGCGCCCGTCGCGGAGCCCGGCGACCAGTTCGTCGATCTGCGCATTGTGGGTGGTGAGCTCGAGTCCGGGGAAACGTTCCCGCAAGGCCCGCACCACCGGCGGCAGCATGTAGTTGGCGGTGGAAGCGAGGAAGACCAGGTCGAGGCGGCCGATCTCGCCGCGGCCGGCGCGCTGCGCGACGGCCACGGCGTGGTCGGCCTGGGCGAGCACGGCGCGGGCCTCCGGCAGAAACAGCTGTCCCGCATCGGTGAGACGGGTTCCGCGAGTATCGCGGTCGAACAGCCGTACCCCAAGACTGCGTTCGAGCGCGCCGATCTGCTGTGACAGCGACTGTTGGGCGAGATGGAGATGCCTTGCCGCGCGGCTGAAGTTGAGGTGCTCGGCGACCGCGACGAAGTACCGCAGATGACGCAGTTCCATGGTCACAGGATCAGACTGTAACCGCAGGAGGAAGCGTGTGTTGGCCTGGCTCCGACGTGATCAGTCAGGCTGAAGGCGACAGCGCAAAGCCGACGTGAACACAAGTGCGAGGGACGATGACAGGGACTGGCCGGGTGTGGTTGATCACCGGTTGCTCGGCGGGATTCGGTCGAGAGTTGGCCTTGGCGGCGTTGGCTGCCGGCGATCAAGTGATGGCGACCGCGCGGCAGCCGGACCAGCTTGCCGATCTCGTCGCGGCGGGCCACGGGCGGGCGCGGACCGCGCCGCTGGACGTCACCGACGCGGACCAGGTGTCCGCCGCGGTCACGCAGACTCTCACCGAGTTTGGTCGGGTAGACGTGGTGGTCAACAACGCAGGCCACGGCAGCGTCGGCGCCGTCGAGGAACTCGACCTGGCCGACCTACGGGCACTGATGGACGTCATGTTCTTCGGCGCCGTGGCGGTGACCAAGGCCGTCCTCCCTCACCTGCGTGTGCAGGGCAGCGGGGCGATCGTTCAGATCAGCTCGATGGGAGGCCAACTGAGCATGCCGGGCTTCGGGGCATACTGCGCGGCGAAGTTCGCGCTCGAGGGACTGTCCGAGGCGCTGGCGGCGGAGGTCGCACCGTTCGGCATCCGGGTCTTGATCGTCGAGCCCGGGGCATTCCGCACCGAGTTCGGTGGACGACGGATGCACCGGTCGCCGATCATCGACGCGTACGCGGTGTCGACCGGCCCGACCCGCGCAGCGGTAGACGGCATGGACGGCACTCAGCCCGGCGACCCACGAAAGGCAGCCCTGGCCATCCTGGAGGTCCTCGACAGCCCCCATCCACCGCTGCGGCTGGCACTGGGCAACGACGCCGTCGACAACATCGCCGCACACCACCAACTGCTGCACACCGACCTGACCCGATGGGAAAAGCTCAGCCGCTCCCTGGACCTGGAATAGTCCCCTTGTCAGGTGTTCGCGCGTTCGGGCCACCGGCTGGTTGAGGCTGTCCGCCACTGACCTGCATGCTAGACGTGGCGCAGGCCGCACCCGTGGACGTGTGACACCACGGCTGTTGGTGGAGATGTCCAGCGGAAGTGGGAATGAGTACTCCGGTTGACGCCGTCGTCGTTGTTGGGCAGCGTGAATCGGCCATCTTCCAGATTGAGGTAGTCGGCGATCTCAGGCATGGTCTTCCTTTCTGAATTGTGAGTCGGGCGGTGGAGCAGCCAGCGTGCACCTTGAGAGCCGCT
>NZ_DASTBH010000320.1:0-20876 GCF_035712165.1 Actinophytocola sp.
CCGCGTCGGCCGGCACCCTCAAACGGGTTTCCCTTGAGCTGGGCGGAAAGAGCCCGACCCTGGTGTTCCCGGACGCCCCCGACGTCGGGCTGGCCGCGATGACCACGATGGGCACGGTGACGATGGGGCTGTCCGGGCAGGCCTGCGTCGCGCACACCCGGGCCCTGGTGCACCGCGACGTGCACGACCAGTTCGTCACCGCCGCCGAGATGCTGGCCGGCGCGGTCACCTACGGCGACCCGTTCGACGCGGGCGTGCTGGCCAGCCCGCTGATCAACACCCGGCAGCTGGACCGGGTGCTCGGCCTCGTCGAGCGCGCCCAGGAGCAGGGCGCCACGCTGGTCACCGGCGGCACCCGGGCGGACGGCGACCTGGCGGCCGGAAACTTCGTCCGCCCAACCGTGTTCACCGGCGTGGACAACGAGATGGAGATCGCCAGGGAAGAGGTGTTCGGCCCGGTGCTCGCGGTCATCCCGTTCGAGTCGGAGGACGAGGCGGTCCGGCTGGCCAACGACTCGGAGTACGGGCTGGGCGCCGGTGTCTACACCACCGACGCGCGCCGGGCGTTCCGGCTGGCCCGCCGGCTGCGGGCCGGAACCGTTGGGATCAACGGTTTCCAGGTCGAGCCGCACCTGCCGTTCGGCGGTTTCAAGCAGTCCGGCCTCGGCCGGGAGGGCGGCCGCAGCGCCTTCGAGGCCTACACCGAGCTGAAGACGGTTCTCATGCCACTGACCGACGAGATGATGTGAGGTGGAACGGATGGTTGTGCGGCATGGCGGCGCTCATCCACTGACGATGAGCTGATGTGATGGGAAAGCTGGCTGGACGGACCGCGCTGGTCACCGGGGCCGCGCGCGGGCAGGGCGCGGCCACCGCGCGGCGGTTCGTCGCCGAGGGCGCCACCGTGATCATCGCGGACGTGCTGGACGACGAGGGCAAACGGCTGGCCGACGAGCTGAATGCGTTCCCGGTGGGTGACCCGGGAGATCAGACCAGGCAGCCTGCTGATCGACCGATTCCCTTGCCCGCGGCCCGGTTCTGTCACCTCGATGTGTCCGAAGAGGACGAATGGGCGGCGGTGCTGGAGACCGCCGGCCCGGTCACCATTCTGGTCAACAACGCCGGCATCCTGCACTTCGGCAGCGTGGCCGACACCACGCTGGCCGACTACGAGCGGGTCATCCGGGTCAACCAGACCGGGACGTTCCTCGGCATGCGCGCGGTGGTGCCGGGCATGATCGCGGCCGGCGGCGGCTCGATCGTCAACACCTCCTCGATCGAGGGGCTGGCCGCGGCGCCGCTGCTGCTGGCCTACACGGCGAGCAAGTTCGCCATCCGGGGCATGACGAAGGTCGCGGCGATGGAGTTGGGCGGCAAGGGAATCCGGGTGAACTCGGTGCACCCCGGCATGATCGACACACCGATGCTGCCCACCGCCCTCGGCGGGATCGAGGTCGACCTGGACCGGATCGGGCGGAAGGTGCCGCTGCGCCGGGTCGGCCGGGCCGAGGAGATCGCCGGTCTGATCACGTTTCTGGCCAGCGACGACAGCTCGTACTGCACCGGCGCCGAGTTCGTCGCCGACGGCGGCGCCACCACCGGACACGCGCTGTCGGTGACCTGAGTGGGGTAAACTAGTCGGTGCCGCGGCGGGATGCCTGGCCATGCGTAGCCGGGCTGGGGGCCCACGTCGACCTGGGGGCCTTACCAGCTCGCATGTTCATCCCGCCGCGGTGTCCACATCGGTTGGCTGGACCAGGTGCCGGTTGGGCGCGAGGGCCTCCTCCGCAAGCTCCGGGACCTCCACGATCTCGACCCCGGCGGCCGCCAGCACCTCGGCGCCGACTCCCTCGACGAACGTCCGCGGTTCCCGCCAGGCGAAGACGACCCGGCGCAGGCCCGCGTCGATGATCAGCTTGCTGCAGCTGGCCGGCCGGGAGGCACGCTGGCCACAGGGCTCCAGCGAGCTGTAGAGCGTGGCGCCGGTCAGGTCGGTTCCGTGCAGCCTGGCCAGCGCCGACTCCTCGGCGTGCACCCTGGGGTCGGTGTCGCGCGAGTAGCCGCGCGCCAGTTCCGTCCCGTCCGCGGCCACGATCACGCACCCCACGCTGAACGCGGTCTCGGCCGGCGGGCATTGCGTGGCGAGGTCGGTGGCCACCCGCAGCCAGCGCCAGTCCGCGGCGGCGGTGCCCAGCAGATAGCGCAGCAGCACCAGATCGCCGATCGGGGTCGCCGAGGCGAGCGTCATCGGCGCGCCGAACCGTCCGGAGTGGACGAACCGGGGCGCGTCCGGGTCACCGACGAAGACCGGCGCCACGGCGAGCTGCAGCTCGTCGGCGAGCCCGCCGGTGAGGAACTGGGTGTGCACGGTGCCGCCGCCCTCGACCATCAGCCGGCGCACGCCCAGGGCCCGCAGGTCGGCGAGGATCCACGGCAGGTCGACCGACGGACCACAGTCGACCACGGTCGCGACGGCGGTGAACGCCCCGGCGGCGTCCCCGGTGGCGTAGACCAGCTTGGCCGCCTCGCCCGTGGTGAAGAACTGCGCGTTCGGATCGAGGTCGCCGCTGGAGGTGATGGTGACCTTGACCGGGTTGGCCGTGCCGCTGCGCACCAGCAGCCGTGGGTTGTCGCGGCGGATCGTGTTGGCGCCGACCAGGATCGCGTCCACACCGGCCCGAACCTGGTCCACCCGCGCCCAGTCCGCCGCATTGGACAGCACCAGCCGGTCCGGACCCGCGTCGTCGATGTACCCGTCCACCGACATCGCACAGCTCAACAGCACATAGGGGCGGTTCACGGTATGGACGGTAACGGGCGGTGGGCACGCCTGTCGCGCCCACCGCCCGGGTGGCTCAGCGTTCCCGCAGCCGCACCACCTTCAGCCCCGGCGCGCCGGCGATGTCGTGCTCGCAGAACCGGGACCGCACCCACCGGCCGGCCGAGAACAACCGGGTCTGGTCGGTGTGGTGCGCCGAGGTCGGGTCGCTGGACTGCGAGTAGCTGAGCAGCGTGACCGCGTCCGGGCACGGCCCGCCGGTGAACGAGACCACCTGCATGTGGCTGGACCCGTGCACCACGTCGACGTCACCCCGGGCCGGGTCCCAGGTCGGGATGATCATGTTCAGCACGCCCTGCACCGCGTGCCCGCCGTGCACCGGGATCGTGGCGCCGGCCCGGACCACGTAGTGGTTGCGGCCCAGCGGCGCGTCCGGCTCGATGCCCGCCGCCGCAAGCTCCGCGATGGCGTCACCGAGCGCGGTCGGCAGCACCGGGTTCGCGGTGTCCAGCGTGTGCGGGGTGCGCACCGGATCGGCCGGGTCGAACGGCACCCGCCACACCTGGGGGAACCCGTCGAACGCTTGGACCACGTGTAGCCAGTACCGCTCGAACAGCAGGCCGCCCCGGCTGGTCGTGGTCATCCGGCGGTCCCACCTGGACAGTGCGGCACACGCCCGGCCGGCCTCGACCGTGCCGCCCGCGGAGGTCGGCGCCCGGCCACCGGGCAGTGCCGCGCACATCGCCGCGGTGTCCGCCGCCGCCTGCTCACCGATCCAGCTGCGGTCGCCGAACAGGAGGTCCTGCATGGACTGCCGGGTGAACCGGCCCCGGTCGAGCTGCTGCTCGATCGCGGTGATGCCCATCCGGGTACGGGGGTCCCGCTCGGTGCCGATGTCGCCGATGATCCGTGGGTAGCCGGTGATCGGCGCGTGCGGGTTGGCCAGCCACGCGCTGTCGTTGGAGTTCTCCACGTAGTCGGCGCGGGTCAGCACCGGCATCCGGTGCGGGCCGAAGATCCCGGGCAGCAGCGCGTCCGGATCGCTGCCCCACGCGCAGTCGCCCCGGGAGCCGTCCAGCACGGTCAGCCCGGTGCTCGGGAAGATCGCCGAGCCGAGCGGGGTGTTGCACCGCGCGGCCAGTTCGTCGGTCACGTGCGGCACCACCTGGATGTCGGCGAAGAGCGCGCGGCCGGACTGGTCGGCGGCGATCGTGTTGACCCACGGCACACCCTGGGTCCGGCTCAGCACCTCCACGATCTCCCTGGTGCTGCGCGCCTGGTTCAGCCCGAACCAGGTGTTCAGGCCGCGCATGTTGCCCTGGTTGGCATCCCGGATCGTGTAGGCGGAGGTCGCGGTCCAGTTCAGCGGCAGGCCGAACACCGGCGCGAGCATCGGTCCGTACCGGGACGAGTAGAGCGTGCGCGAAACCGTGCCCAGCGAGCCGTCCTGGTTGCGCACCCGCACCGACACCACCCGGCTGGTCATCTGCTCCGCCCGGCCGTCCACCAGATAGCTGGTCGGCGAGGCCAGCCGGAGTTGGTAGAGGCCGAACGTGGTGGGGGTGGCGACGGTGTGGCTCCACGCCACGTCCCGGTTGAAGCCGATCTGCACCAGCGGCATGCCGAGCAGGCTGCCGCCGCTGACGTCCAGCCGGCCCGGCACGGTCAGCTGGGACTGCCAGAACCGGCGGCCGCCCTGCCACGGGTAGTGCGGGTTGCCCAGCAGCAGACCGCGCTGGTTGCGGGTGCCGGCCGCGCCGATCGCGATCGCGTTGCTGCCCATGTCCTTCGTGCCCAGCGCGGCCCGGACCCGGTCGGCCGCGTCGGCCGGTACCGGGGCCGGCTGCGCCGACGGTGCGGCCGGCGGTGCGGCCGCGGCGATCCCGTCCACCACCTGGCCCTGGCCGCCGAGGGTGGCCAGCGCGTGGAAGTGCCGGTACACGTCGATCTCGGCAATCGGCCGCACCCAGGCGGCTCCCCGGCAGGCCGGGTCGCCGATGCCGCGCACGCCGGTCTCCCGCAGGTAGCGGTTGTAGCCGGCCACGTAGCCGCGGATGATCTCGCGCACCTCGGCCCGCGGCCCGTTCGGCTCCTGCGGGGCGATCGACCGCTGCACCACTCCGGAGTCGTTGACCTGCTGGAAGTACAGGTCACTGTTCAGGCTGGTCCGGGCGGACCCGTAGGCGCTGCTGCCGGGGGCGTCCGGCCCGAGGAAGCGGGACCGCTCGGCGGCCACGGTGAGATAGGTGTCCGCCAGCACGCAGATGTTGTCCTTGGCGGCGGCGAACCCGTATCCGTAGCCGAGACCGGCGAAGTCGTTCGCCTTGATGTGCGGGACGCCGTACTCGGTGTACCGGATGTTGGCGGCCAGGCCGCGCCCGGACGCCTCCCGAAGTTCCGTCGCGTCGTCCGCCGGTTCGGCGGTCGCGACACCCACGACCGTGGTCAGCACGGTTGCCATCGCGGCGGTCAGCGCCGCGGTTCGGCGGCTCCAGCTTGTTCGCATTTCCCTTTCCTACTCCGGCGAAGCGGGGCGTGAATCAGGGATCGCCCTGAGACACCTCGAAAACCCGTCCCGGTTCGGCGACCTCGATCGGTCCGGCGAACTCGGTGGCGGCGCGGGCGAGCGCCCGCGCGGGATCCGCGTCCGGATGCAGATGGGTGAGCACCAGCCGGCGCGCCCCACCGGCAGCGGCCGCCCGGCCGGCGTCCTCCGGGGTGCTCAGCAACTCCGACCGCAGCTCCGGCAGGGACAGGAACGCCTCGGCCAGGAACAGGTCGGCGCCGGCGGCCAGCTCGCTCATTCCCGCGCAGGGCCCGGAATCCGAGGTATAGCTCAGGATCGCCCCGGCGTGGTCGGCGCGCAGCCCGAAGGTCGGCATGCTGTGCCGCATGACGACGGCCCGCAGCGTCAGCTCGCCGAACCGGTGCCGGGCTCCGTCGGCCAGTTCCACGATCTCGACGACCTCGCCCACTTCGGCGGCCCCGCTGCGCATTCCGTCCAGCGTGGCGCTCCACCCGGGCGGCCCGAGCACCGGCAGCGGACGCTCCCGCCTGGTGCCGAAGGCCAGCGTGTGCCAGGCCGCCGGCAGATCGCCGCCGTGGTCCGGATGCAGGTGGGTGATCCAGATGGCGTCCAGCTCGGGCAGCGTGCTGTGCCGCAGCAGCTCGACCAGCACCCCCGAGCCGGCATCCACCAGAACCCGCCGGCCGCCGGCCTCGAGCAGGTAGCCGGAGCACGGTTGGCCCGCACCCGGCCAACCGCCCCGGCACCCCAACACCCGTAGCCGCACGAATTGATCTTAGTAGGCCATCCGCCGGATCCGGCCCGCGTAGTTCTTCTCCAGGACCACGTTGCGGTCGTGGCCGCCGGGCACGTTGGACGACACGTACACCGGCGGGGTCAGCCCGTCGGCCAGCAGCCGGTGCACCGCCTCGGCGACCACCATCTGCACCAGCACCGACGCGGTGACCGAGGAGACCGCGCAGGCCGTGGCGCCGTCCGGCATGGCGAGGATCGCGTCGCCGAAGGGCGCGCCGGTGTCCAGCGTGACGTCGGCCAGGTCGAGCAGCCGCTTTCCGGACTCGTGCTTGGGCTGCGCCTGCCGGCTGTGGTCCAGCGAGGTGATCGCGACCAGCTTGTGCCCGGCCGAGGTGGCCAGGTGGGCCATCTCCACGACCGCCCCGTTCACCCCGGAGTTCGACGCGATCACGAACAGGTCCTGCGGCCGGGGCGCGGCGAGCTCGAACAGCGGCGCCGCGACGTGCGCCTGCCGCTCCAGCATCGGGTCGTCGAGCACGCTCGGGTCCTGCCCGCCGAGGATCACCAGGTCGGCCAGGCTGATCCGGTTGGTCGGGATCAGCCCACCGGCCCGGCCGGCGATCTCCAGCGCGGTCGCCTGGGAGTGGCCGGTGCCGAACGCGTGGATCACGCCGTCGGCCCGGACGCACTCGGCGAACAGCCCGGCCGCGGCCTGGACGGCGGGGAGGGACGACACGGTCAGCTCGTCGAGCAGCCGCAGGATCTGGGTGGCGTAGCTCTGCGCGGAAACGTTCACCCGGCAAGTGTCCCGGATCGGGCAATGCCGGAAATTCCCTGGACGCCACCGGCCGGCACGCCGCACCCTGCTGGCATGGCAACCGATCTGCCCGCCGGGTACACCTGGCGCCGGGCCACCCTGGCCGACGCGGAAGAGATCCTGGCGCTGGTGACCCGGTGCAACGCCGAGACGATCGGGTTCGCCGACAGCACCCTGGACGACATCCGCGACGAGCTGGCCGAGCCCGGCTTCGACCCGGCCACCGACACCTGGCTGGTGCACACCGCCGGCGGCGTCCTGACCGGTTACGGCTGGACCTACCGCAAGGGCACCGGCGAACTGGCCGACATCGATGTCATCACCCGCGACGAGCGGGTGTGCCGCTGGCTCTACGACCGGGTCCTGGCCAGGGCGCAGGAGCTGGCGCGATCCGGCGGCCATGCCGCGACCACTGTGGACCAGGGAATCTTCCGGGTCGACAGCCAGATGCGCGCCGCGGCCGCCGCACACGGCCTCACCGAGCGGACGGCGTTCTTCCGGATGCGGGTCGACCACGACGGGATCCCGCCGGACCCGGTCGCGCCGTCCGGTGTCACCCTGCGGGTCGGGCCCGGCGACGAGGATTTCCGGCGTACCGCGCACGGCGTGCAGACCGAGGCGTTCAAGAACCACTACGGCTCGATGCCCAAGACGTTCGAGGACTGGCACGCCCAGCTCGACGCATCGTCCACGTTCGACTGGTCGATGCTCGCCGTGGCCGAACTGGACGGTGCCCCGGTGGCCATGCTGGCCACCCACGACGGCTACGTCAGCACCGACGACTGCGGCTACGTCGCGTCGCTCGGGGTGCTGCCGGCCGCCCGGGGCCGGGGGATCGCCGGCTACCTGCTGCGGACCGCGTTCGCGGCGGACGCGAAGGCCGGCCGGGCCGGGACGATCCTGCACGTGGACAGCAACAACACCACCCCGGCGCTCGGCCTGTACGAAAGCGTCGGCATGCGGACGGTCATGGTGATCGACATGTGGCGGCGGTCCTGGGAGTCATAGCGTCGCGGCGACGTAGTCGCGCAGGGTGGTGGTCGGCCGGCCGATCAGTTCGCGCAGGGTCGCCGACGACTCGGTCAGCGCGCCGCGCCTGATGTCGCGGTCGAAGCTGACGTAGACGTCGGCCAGTGGCCCGGGCACGCCCTCGGCCACCAGCGCGGCCCGGTGCTCCTCGGGCGTGACGTCGCGGTAGGTCACCTCGGTGCCGGTGTGCCGGGCGATCTCCGCGGCGAGTTCGGGGAAGCTCCAGGCGGTGTCGCCGGCCAGTTCGTGGATGACGCCGGGCCGGGGCGCGGCGGTGAGCACGGCGGCGGCCGCGGCGGCGAGGTCCGCGCGGGTGGCCGAGGCGACCCGGCCGTCCCCGGCGCTGCCGGTGATCACGCCGGAGCCGGCCGCGGCGCGGATGGTCTGCTCGTAGTTCTCGGTGTACCAGGGATGGCGCAGGAACGTGTACGGCAGGCCGGAGGCGGCGATGGCCTGCTCGGTCGCCAGGTGGTCCGGGGCCACGATCAGCGGGCTGGTGTCCGCGTGCAGGACGCTCGTGTAGGTGATGTGCCCGACCCCGGCGGCCACCGCGGCGTCGACGGCGTTGCGGTGCTGGGCGACCCGCTTGCCGGGGGTGTCGGCGGAGATCAGCAGCAGCCGGTCGGCGCCGGCAAGCGCGGCCTTGAGGCTGGCCGGGTCGTCGTAGTCGGCGGGCCGGACGGCCACGCCCCGGTCGGCGAGGTCGGCGAGTTTGTGCGGGCTGCGGGCCGCCGCCACGATCCGGTCGGGGGACCGGGACTCGAGCAGCGCCTCGATCACGAGCCGGCCGAGGTGGCCGCTCGCAGCGGTGACGACGATCATGTGCCCTCCAGTACTAACTCAGGGAAAGTCGCTAACTTCTGGTTAGTACTAGCACAGCGAATCGTGCTGTGCCAGGTACTGTTTACCCATGACCGCCCGTACCCGCCGCCCCGCGCGGCCGGTGCCGACCGACGAGCTCGGCCAGCTGCTGTTCGACGTGTTCGCCCAGGACTGCCCGTCCCGGCACGCCCTGGAGAACGTCACCGGACGGTGGGGCCTGCTCGCCCTGGTCGCGCTGCGGGACGGCACCGCGCGGTTCAACGCGCTGCGCCGCCGGGTCGACGGGGTCAGCGAGAAGATGCTCGCGCAGACCCTGCGGACCCTGGAGCGCGACGGCTTCATCCACCGCGCGGCCCAGCCGACCATCCCGCCCCGGGTCGACTACACCCTCACCCCGCTCGGCCGCGAGACCGCCGACCAGCTGTTCGCCCTCATCCAGCAGATCGAGGGCCGGATGCCGGCGGTCCTGCTGGCCCAGTCCCAGTACGACGAGCGGTAGCCGCCTCTCCGGAATTTTGATGCGGTCGTTGCGTTCCGGGGAACGGTCCGGACATCGGGTGGATGGTGGCTGGGCGCCGTCTAGCCGCGCAGCTCGAGGCCTTTGCCGGAGGGGTGTTTCAGCGTGAGCGTCTTGCCGTCCACCGCATAGCCGACCGTCCCGTCGAGCACCGCGAGAACCGCCGCCTCCAGCTCCATGGCGTCGGGTTCGCACGCCATCCGGGTGGTGATGGCCGGCCCGAACCTGATCGTCTCGCCGGCCAGCTCGTAGTCCGCCGAGCCCTGGTTGCAGCCGGGATGCAGGTCGACCGACGTCGCGCCGAACTCCAGCCAGGCCGAGGTGCCCTGCGGCGTCGAGGCCGACGTCTCGCCGTCCAGCAGCGAGTCGACCGTCCAGCGGGTGCCGCGCAGCGGCAGGTCCGGCTCGGTGTCCTTCCGGTCCAGCATGGTCAGCTCCTTCGCGCCCGAGGTCACGACCAGCGTGTCACCGTCCAGCTTCCAGGACGGTTTGCCGCCGAGGAAGCCGGCCAGCCAGTCGTCCTGCTCGTGCCGGGGCGGATCGCAGCCCATATTGGTCATCGACAGGTCGGACACCTCGAGCCGGCCGCCGTCGGCCGACACCGGGCCGGCCAGCGTGTTGCACCCGGCGGTGGCGAGCAGCCGGCCGTCGGGCATGAACCGGAAGGTCACCTGGGTGCCCGGGGCCAGTTCGTGCGGCTGCCCGTTCTCCGTGACCGTGGTGGACACGAACGTGTGACCGCGCAGTGGCGACTCCCCGCCACCACCCGGCGGTGCGCCGCCGCACCCGGCGGCCAGCAGCGCGAGCAGGACGATCGTGACCCGGTTCATGGTCCCAGGACGGTACCGGGCGCCGGTCAGGTTGCCTGGGCGTCCGCCTCGAGGATCCGGGCCACCAGCGAGGTGTCGTGCTTGGCCTCGGCGAACAGCGGGTCGCGCAGCACCCGGTCGAGGAACTGGGCGGTGGTCCGGATTCCGGGGCCCTCGATGGTGAACTCGCCCAACGCGCGGCGCATCCGGGCGATGGCCTGGGCGCGGTCCGGCGCCCAGGCGATCACCTTGGCCAGCAGCGAGTCGTAGGCCGCCGGCACCCGGTAACCCGCGTAGCCGTGCGTGTCCACCCGGAGGAACGGGCCGCCCGGCGGGACGAACTGCTCGAGGACCCCGGGCGTCGGCGCGAAGTTGCGGGTCGGATCCTCCACGTTGACCCGGCATTCGATGGCCACGCCGCGCGGCCGCACATCGTCCTGGGTCAGCGTCAGCCGTTCCCCGGCGGCGATCCGGATCTGCTCGGTGATCAGGTCGACACCGGTCACCGCCTCGGTCACCGGGTGCTCGACCTGGATGCGGCAGTTGACCTCCATGAAGTAGAAGTTGTTCTCGGTGTCCACGATGAACTCGAAGGTGCCGGCGCCGAGGTAGCCGGTGGCCAGTGCGCCGCGCACGGCCACCTCGCCCATCCGGGCGGTGAGCTCGGCCGGCAGCCCGGGCGCCGGGGTCTCCTCGACCAGCTTCTGGTGCCGGCGCTGCACCGAGCAGTCCCGCTCGCCGAGATGGATCGCGTTTCCGTAGCCGTCACACAGAATCTGGATCTCGACGTGCCGGGCCGAGGCCAGGTAGCGCTCGACGTAGACCCGCCCGTCCCCGAACAGGGTCTGCGCCGTTCCCCGGGTCTGTTGGTAGGCGCGGGAGAACTCGCTGGGGTCCTCCACAATGGACATACCGCGGCCACCGCCGCCCGCCGCCGCCTTGATGATCACGGGGTAGCCGATCTCCCCGGCCAGCCGGGCCGCGCCCTCCACGTCGACCAGGGGTTCGATGCTGCCCGGCAGCAGCGGCAGTCCGGCCGCCGACATCGCCGCCCGGGCCGCGGTCTTGTCCCCCAGCGTGGCGATGACCTCGGCCGGCGGACCGATGAACGTCAACCCGCTCGCCTCGCACACCTCGGCGAAGTCCGGGTTCTCGGACAGGAAGCCGTACCCGGGATGCACGGCCTCCGCTCCGGTCTGCCGGGCCGCCTCGATGATCGCGGCGGCGTTGAGGTAGCTCTGCCGGGCCGGCGCCGGCCCGATCTGCACCGACCTGTCGGCCATCCGCACCACGGCGGAGTCGCGGTCCTCAGTGGAGTGCACCGCGACCGTGCGGATGCCGAGCTCGCGGCAGGCACGCAGCACCCGTACCGCGATCTCGCCCCGGTTGGCGATCAGCACCGTGCCGAACACAATGTCTCCCTCAGGCTTCGACGGCCGCGAGACGGAACAGCGGTTGGCCGAACTCGACCGACTCGCCATCGGCCACCAGGATCTCGACCACCTCGCCGGGCCGGTCGGCCTCGACCGGGAGCATCAGCTTCATCGCCTCGATGATCGCCACCTGCTGGCCGGGCACGACGTGGTCGCCTTCCTTGACGAACGGCGCGGCCCCGGGCGAGGCGGACCGGTAGAAGACGCCGACCGTCGAGGCGGCCAGGATGTTCCCGCCGCCGGCGTCGATGGTGGCGGCGACGGGCGGTGCCAGCACGGCGCCGGGCACGGTGGTGGCCGCGGCGGCGGTCTCCCAGGTCATCTCCACGGCCACCGTGCCGGCCCGCACGGTGAGCGTGCTCGGCGACTGCGGCGCCGCCGCGAGCAGCTCGACGGCCGTCTGCCGGACCGCGGCCAGCACCTCGTCGAGTCCGTTGTGCCGCAGCTCGATCACCTCGTGGTCGGGGTGCTCGTCGAACCCGTTCTGCAGGGCACGGGGAACCCGGTATGACGACATCAGCTCTGCCTCTCCTGTTCGGTGCCGAAGGCTCGGAACCTGGCCCGCCGATCGGCGATCAGCTCGGCCGGGTCGAGGGGGAGCAGCTCGCGCAGCTGTTCGACCAGCGCGGCCCGCAGGTTCCCGGCCGCCGCGACATGGTCGGCCTGGGTGCCGCCGTCCGGTTCGGGCACCACACCGTCCACGACGCCCATCCGGAGCAGCTCCAGCGAGGTCAGCCGCAGCGCGGCGGCGGCCTTCGGGGCGGCGGCCGGGTCGTCCCACAGGATCGCCGCGCACCCTTCCGGACTGATCACCGAGTAGATGCCGTTGGCGCAGATCAGCACCCGGTTGGCCACCGCGAGCGCCAGCGCGCCGCCGCTGCCGCCCTCGCCGGTGATCACGCTGAGCACCGGGATCGGCAACCCGGCCATGAGCCGCAGGTTCTCCGCGATCGCGATCGCCTGGCCGCTGCGCTCGGCCTCCACGCCCGGGTAGGCGCCCGGGGTGTCCACCAGCGTGATCAGTGGCAGGCCGAGCTTGGCGGCCAGCCGCATCAGCCGCGCCGCCTTGCGGTACCCGGCCGGGTTGGGCATACCGAACTTGCGCGCGGCCAGTTCGCCTGCCGTGTGGCCCTTCTGGTGCCCGATCACCATCACCGGCAGGCCGCCGAGCCGGCCGAGCCCGCCGACGATCGCCGAGCAGTCCTCGCCGAGCCGGTCGCCGCGCAGCTCCTCGAAGTCGTCGAGCAGCAGGCCGATGTAGTCCGCGGTGGTCGGCCGGTCCAGGTGCCGGGCCCGCTGCACCGCCTCCCACGGGTCGGTGTAGTGCCGGGCGCCCTGCTCCGGAGTTGTGATCACGGCCGAACCGTCGCCGGCGCCGAGCGGCTCGCGCTTTCCCTTGGTGCCGTTGGCAAGCAGCCGGGCGAGCGTCGCCCGCAGCTCGCTGCGCGGGCGGATCGCGTCGATCAGCCCGTGGGCGAGCAGGAACTCCGCGGTCTGGAAGCCTTCCGGCAGGGTCTGCCGGATGGTCTGCGAGATCACCCGGGGGCCGGCGAAGCCCAGCCGGGCGCCGGGCTCGGCGATGATCACGTCGCACAGCGTGGCGAACGACGCGGCCACCCCGCCGAAGGTCGGATCGGTGATCAGCGAGATGGTCAGGATGCCGGCCTCGTCGAGTTGGCCGAGCATCTGGCTGGTCTTGGCCATCTGCATCAGCGAGACCGCGCCCTCCTGCATCCGGGCGCCACCGGACGCGGTGACGATCATCAGCGGGATACCGCGCTCCAGCGCGATCTCGCCGGCCCGGGTGATCAGCTCGCCGACCGCGCCGCCCAGGCTGCCGCCCATGAACCGGAAGTCCATCACGGTCACGATCAGCGGGTTGCCCTCGATCGTCCCGGCCGCGCACACCACGGCGTGGTTGAGCCCGGTGCTGCGCCGCGCCTCGGCGAAGCGCTGCGGGTAGGGCTTGCTGTCCACGAACCGCAGCGGGTCGCCGGAATGCACCGGCAGGTCCAGCAGTTCGATGCTGTCCGGGTCGAGGAGCTGGGCGAACCGCTGGTGGGCGTCGACCCGGGAGTGGTAGCCGCAGTCCGGGCACACGCCCAGGCTGCGCTGCAGACGCTTCGTGTAGATCAACGAGCGGCATCGCCGGCAGGAAACCCATTCGTTGAGCTCCGACCGGGCAGCGATGGCTACGGTCATGGTGATCCTCACTTCACGACGTTGGCGTGAGGCGAGATTGGCGACGCCTACTCCAGGAGTGCTCAAGGTCAGCTCAAGGAACCTGTCTCTCGGGCGGTTTGGTCCCGATAATCGGCCGGTTTGTCGACCGGCGGCGCGAACCGGCCGGCACCCCTCAACGGTAGGGCGCCGGCCGGCGGGTGAGCCGAATGTTCGAGCCGTCCCATGGCGAACCCATAGGCGGCTACTAGGTAAGGGGTGTGGGGGTCAGGCTGAACGCCGGGTCGAGGTGCGCGGTGTCGTTGAACCGCCGGATGATCCAGGCGTCCGGGATGATCACCAGGTGCGAGATCGACCCGTTGTCGGCGCCGACGAAGGCGAACGAGCGGGACTGGGCGGCGTGCGCGAGCACCGCGCCGATCACGCCGCCATGGGTGAACACGGCCACCGTCTGGTCGCGGTGCGCGGCGGCCAGCCGTTCGATCGCCGCCCGGGTGCGCGCGGCGAACCCTTCGCTGGACTCGGCGCCGGGAATGATGTCCCACCGGCCCTCCCGCCACAGCCGCTGCGCGATCTCGCCGTTCTCGGCCATCTTCTGCCGGAACACCCCGCCCTCCCACTCACCGAGGAACACCTCGCGCAACCCGGGTTCCACGGTCGGGGTGAGGCCGAGCCGCTGCGCCAGCGGCGCGGCGGTCTGCGCGGTCCGGCACAGCGTCGTCACGTAGATGTGGTCGATCTTGGCCACGCACAGCCGGTCGGCGACCCGCTCGGCCTGCTCGCGGCCCTCGGGCGCCAGCGCCGGATCGGAGTGCCCGTCGACCAGCGGGAACGGTTGGCCGATCCGGGCCGGTTCGGACTCGCCGTGCCGGATGAGCAGCAGTTCGGTCGAACCGGGCGGCGCCTGGAAGCGCGCCTGGCGGTACTCCTGCGGGTGATCGTCCGTCGTGTTCACCAGCGCAGGCTAGTCGCCGGGCTGCCGGCCGGATCTCTTAACTTGCTTAACCGAAATCCATGGTTACCCTCTGGGGTTGCGGAGGTGAGCGGGATGGCCAGGGCCGCGCGCAGGCTGCTCGCCAGCCGGTTGCGCGCGTTGCGCGAGACCACCTATCCGGTGAAGGTCACCCAGGACCAGCTGGCCGCGGCGCTCGGCAAGGGCAAGCCGCTGAGCAGCGCGGCGATCTCGATGTGGGAGAACGGCGAGGTCGACAAGTGGCCGTCGGAGTCCCGGCTGGTCCAGTACGCGCTGATCTTCAGCCTGCCCCGGGGGCCGGGCCTGGTCGCCCAGCCGCCCGACATGTCCACATTGGACAAGCCGGCGCGGATCCGGTTCCACCGGCTGCGCAGCGAGTTGCTGGAACTGCGCGAGGACGCCGAGCGCGAGGCCCGGCGGGACCGGGCCACGCCGGTCGCGTTCGACACCAACGACCTGTGGCACCACGACCGCGCCGAGAAGCTGGTCGTGGTCGCTCCCGAGCGGCCGGCGGCGCCCGCCCAGGAGGCCGAACGCGGCTACGTCCGGCTGGCCCGGTACGGCGACCTGGACGCGTTCTTCGAGATGTTCGTGGCCCTGACCCGGATGGGCTACCACAACCTCAGCCACCGCTCGGCCCGGGAGCCGGGCATCGGCACCGCCCGCAACCTGGTGCTGGTCGGCGGCCCGGCCGGCAACCCGCTGACGCTCACCTTCGGACACCTGCTCGGCCTGCCGTTCGAGCCCGACCCGGCCACGGACGGCGCGGCCAACGTGTTCCGGCTGCCGGACGGCACCGCGGTGCGGCCGACCGTGCTCGGCACGTCGCAGGTGGTCGAGGACATCGGGTTGTTCGTCCGGGCGGGCAATCCCACCAATCCCGACGCCGACGTGACGATCTGCACCGGCGGCTACACCTACGGCGTGCTCGGCGCGGTGCAGTTGTTCACCGACCCGCGCCTGGGCGCGGACAACGTGGCGGCGGTGCGCGAGCGGCTCGGTCAGATCCGCGCGTTCGCGGTGCTGTTCCGGGTGAATGTGATCGACGGGCGGGTGCCGCCGCCGCGGTTGCCCGGCTCGATCATCGAGTGCGCGGCGCTGTGAACTTCACCGCCTTCACCTGCATCGCGGTGAAGGATTTAGCGCCGCTACAGGGTGCGTGAAGAAACATTCGCTGGTGCCCGGGCGCCGCGCCGGGTGATGCTCAAGGCGTGATCACCCCGGACACCAAGGACTGGACCTGGGTCCTGCGCCGACCCTGCCCCGAGTGCGGCTACGACGCGAGCACCGTGCGCGCGGCCGACGTGCCCGCCCTGCTGCGCGAGAACGCCGCGACCTGGCGCCCGGTGCTCACCGCCGGGCCCGACCCACGGGTACGCCCGGCGCCGCAGGTGTGGTCGCCGCTGGAGTACGCCTGCCACGTCCGCGACGCCTGCCGGGTCTTCGACGAGCGGCTGCGGCTGATGCTGACCGAGGACGACCCGCACTACCCCAACTGGGACCAGGACCGCGCGGCCGTCGAGGACCGCTACGGCGAGCAGGACCCGGCCACCGTCGCCACCGAGCTCCTCGCCGCCGCCGAGGCCCTCGCGACGCGGTTCGCCGGGGTCACCGGGGACGCCTGGCAGCGCACCGGTCGCCGCTCGGACGGCGCGCACTTCACCGCCCCACCTCGCGACCCAGGTGCCGCCGGATTTCCCCGATCGGGTCACCCATTCCTGTTCACCGTCGACACCTTCGCCCGGTACTTCCTGCACGATCCCGTGCACCACCGCTACGACGTGAGCGCGGAGCGGATCTTCTCGGCGTAGGTCTCGGCCGGCTCCTCTGCGGTGTACTTCTCCCGGGGGCCGAGCCAGAACCGCAGGCCGTCCTTGTGCCGGCGCGGGATCACGTGCAGGTGCAGGTGCGGCACCGACTGGCTGATCACGTTGTTGATCAGGACCATCGAGCCGTCCGCGCCCAGCCCGTCCTCCACCGCGCGCTCGAGCCGCTGCGCCAGCCCGAAGAAGTCCGGCAGCAGCGCGGCCGGCAGGTCGCTGAGCACTGTCAGGTGCCGCTTGGGAACCAGCAGCACGTGCCCGCGAAACAGCGGCTTGTGGTCCAGGAACGCCAGCAGATCCCCGGTCTCGTGCACCACGGTCGCGGCCGTCTCGCCGGCCACGACGGCGCAGAACACGCAGCGCCCGTCCTCGCTTCTCGGCATGCCGGCAGTCTACTGATCACCTTTCCTGTGATTCGAGTCACATTCGAGCGTTTTTCTAGTGACCCCGAACAGCATTGGTACAACTCCTCCGAAATGAGGGTTCACCATGAATTCGTTGAGCACGACGGCACCGGCGCCGATGTGGTTACGAGAATTGTCGCAGGCCCGGGCAAGCTACGAGGAGCTGTTCGGCTGGCCGGTGTCGGTTCAGGTCGGCGGCCGTAACATCGTTGTGGCACTTGGTCAGGTGCTAAACGCGATCACGATGCCGGCCGGGCTCGGGGCCCGGGTCCGGGCCCTGCTGGACTGGCCGGTTCCGGTATTCGCAACGCCGGACCAGGCGCGCTGGACATTTCTCGTCGGTGCCGCGAAGGCACGCAATTCGATTGTTTTCGAACCCGGTGTTGAAATGACTCCAGCGGGCAGCTACCTCGCCATTCCGGCCGACCTGGGCGGGCCGGGCTGGATCGAGCCGCCCCGGCCGAACCGCCCGCTGCCGCCGGCCGGGACCGTCCTCGCCCTGGCCGGCCGGCTGGCCTACGACCGGGCGCGCCGCAGCGCCTGACACATGCGCTCCCCCCGATCGAGCGGTTGTCGTGCCCCGGTGCCGGACAATGGGACAGGATCGACGCGAACGAGAGGGGTGAGGCGTGCGGCCCGACGTCTACCTGCTGATCCTCGGTGACCTCCTGCCCGATCCGCGGACCGGGCAGGCGGTCAGCGAGGCCGAGCGGCTGCGCGCGATGGTCGAGCAGGCCGTGGTCGCCGAGGAGTCCGGGTTCACCGGGGTGGCGATCGGCGAGCACCACTTCACCCGCTACATCGTCTCCGCGCCGGAACTGGTCCTCGCGGCGATCGCGGCGCGCACCCGCACCCTGCGGCTGTCCACCGGGGTGACCCTGCTCGCGCATCGCGACCCGGTGCTGGTCGCCGAGGAACTGGCCACCCTGGACGTGCTCTCCAGCGGGCGGGCCGAACTGATCGTCGCGCGCGGCGTGTCCCAGGAGACCGACGCGGCGTTCGGGATCGGGCAGGGCGAACTGCGCGCCCGGTTCGAGGAGCACCTGCGCCTGCTGTTGCTGTTGCTGGAAAAGCCGGAGGTGAACTGGGCCGGGCGGTTCCGCGGCCCGCTGGCCGGTGTCACCACCACGCCCCGGCCGGTGCAGGCGCCCCGGCCGACGGTGTGGGTCGGCAGTGGCTCGGCGGCCTCGGC
The DNA here is from genome assembly GCF_035712165.1 of Actinophytocola sp. Lineage (GTDB taxonomy): Bacteria > Actinomycetota > Actinomycetes > Mycobacteriales > Pseudonocardiaceae > DASYTH01. The sequence continues at coordinate 18,042 of NZ_DASTBH010000320.1, forward strand.
CGACCTGGCCGTCGAACTGGGGCTGCCGCTGATGCTGCCCAGCACGCTGCGCGACCCGGTCGGCTACGCGCCGATGGTCCGGCGCTACCGGGAACGCAGCCGCTTCGCCGACGCCCGGGTGGCGCTACCCAGTCATGTGTTCGTGGCGCCGTCGGCCGCGCAGGCCCGCCGGCAGTGGCGCCCGCATCTGGCCTCCTACGCGGCTTTCGCCGACGAGTGGCGCGGGGACGGCACCCGGCTGGACGTGGACCGGCTGATGACCGGCGCGGCGGTGTGCGGCGATCCGGCGGAGGTGGCCGGCCGGCTCAACCACCTCGGGTCGGTGCTCGGCCTGGACGCCCACCTGGTGATCGTCGACATCGGCGGCCTCGCGCAGCGCGAGGTGCTCGCCGTGATCAGGCTGTTCGGCACCGAGGTGATCCCCCAACTGCGGCTGGGCTGACCGGCCCGGGCGGTCCCCGGGCCGGCGGCGCTTTCCAGAGCGCGCCGATCGGATCTGCGGGGCAGGCCATGGCTGCCGTTCATCGACGCCTGGCAGGTTCGCGGCCTGCCGCCACAGATCCGAGCCTTCGGCCGGGCGCGCTAAACCACTCCGACCGGTTCCAGTTCCGGTCGCTCCGCCGGACGTTCGGCGCGCAGCACCGTGACCGCCAGGACGATTCCCAGCGCCACCAGGCCGGCCCCGATGCCGAAGGCCAGGTGGAACCCCTTGGTCAGCGCGGCGGTCTCGGGCTCGCCCCGGGCCAGCAGCGAGGCCGTGTACCCGGTGGACAGCGTGGCCAGGACCGCCAGCCCCAGCGCGCCGCCGACCTGTGCGGTGGTGTTGACCAGGCCGGAGGCGAGCCCGGCGTCGCTTTCCGTCGCGCCGGACATGGCCAGCGTCATCATGGTCGGGAAGGCGAGCCCGGCGCCGATGCCGACCAGCAGCACCGCCGGCAGCAGGTCGGTCAGGTAGCTGCCGGCCACCGGCACCCGGGTGAGCCAGAGCAGGCCGAGCAGGATCAGGGCCAGCCCGACCAGCAGCACCGGCCGCGCGCCGAACCGGCCGATCAGCCGGGCCGACATGCCCACCGACAGGGTGCCGATGGCCAGCGCGGTCGGCAGGAAGCCGAGGCCGATCTGCAGCGCGTCGTAGCCGAGCACCTTCTGCATGTAGAGCGTGCCGAGGAAGAACATGCCGAACATGCCCGCCACCATCAGGATCTGGACCGCGTTCGCGCCGGTGACGTTGCGGGAGCGGAACACCCGCAACGGCAGCAGCGGGTTGGTCGCGGTGCGCTGCCGGGCGACGAACAGGACGAGCAGCACGATGGTCACGGCGCCGAGCAGCAGCGTGTGCGCCGAACCCCAGCCGTGCTCCTCGGTCTTGACGATGGTGTAGACGCCGAGCATCAGCGCCGCCGTGACCAGCACGGCGCCCAGCACGTCGGCGCCCGCGCCGAACCCGAGCCCGCGGTCGGCCGGGACCAGCCGGGCGGTCAGCGCCGCGGCCGCGAGGCCGATCGGAATGTTCACGAAGAAGATCCAGTGCCAGTTGAGCGCCTGGGTGAGCACCCCGCCGGCCAGCAGTCCGACCGACGCGCCGGCCGCGGCCACGAAGCTGAACACGCCGATCGCCCGGGCTTCCTCGTCCGGGTCCGGGAACATCGTCACGATCATGCCGAGCGTCACGGCGGTGGCCATGGCGCCGCCGACGCCCTGCACGAACCGGGCGGCGATCAGCATCTCCGGGGTGAAGCTCACCCCGCACAGCACGGAGGCCACGGTGAAGACCCCGAGGCCGGTGAGGAACATGCGCTTGCGGCCGATGAGGTCCCCCAGCCGGCCGGCGAGCAACAGCAGTCCGCCGAAGGCGATCAGGTAGGCGTTGACCACCCACGCCAGGCTGGACTGCGAGAAGCCGAGGTCCTGCTGGATGGCCGGCAGCGCCACGTTCACGATGGTCATGTCAAGGACGATCATGAGCATCCCGGTGCACAGCACGAGCAGTGCCGCCCACCGGGAGTCCCTGGCCGTCGTAGGTCGAGTCACGGATTTCCCCTCCTGGTCCATCTCGTTCCAGGTGGGACCGTAGCAGATAGTTTTACTCGGGACGATCTATTTAGGGACGATCAGGCGCGCCGTCTCACAGTGCGGTCACAGCGCACCGGAGTTGACAACCGGCTCTCGACCAGCCTGGCCAGGCTGTCCAGAAAGACCTCCCGGTTGCGGGCGGGCAGGGCGCCGAGCACGTCGGCGTAGATCCGGTCGACCACCGACTCCGCCTCGGCGACCATCCGCCTGCCGTTCGCGGTGACCCGGATGATCCGCGCCCGCCGGTCGGTGGCCGACGGGCTGCGCTCGGCGAGCCCGGCCCTCTCCAGTTCGTCCACCGTGACCACCATCGTGGTCTTGTCGAGCCCGCACAGCTCCGCGAGCCTGATCTGGGTCAGCTCCTCGCCCTCACCGGCATGCCGCAACACGCAGTAGTGCCGCGGCGAGATGCCCAGACCTTCCAGCCCGGCCGTCAGCTCGGTCGTCAACACATGGCTGGCCTGCGCCAACAGGTACATGAGGTCCCGAGCCGCACCCATCGCCTGCTCCCGCCCATACCCCGCCCAAACCCGACCGCCCCACCATACCCTCCGTAACAAGATAATCTCCCCGCCAACCATCTCACGCCCGCCAGCACCCGAGTCGCCTGCTGGGCGGGTCATGCGGCGGGGGTGCGGGTGCGGGTCTGGGTGAGGCGGGTGCGGGTGTCGGGGTCCTGGGGGGTGTAGACGGAGATGCGGAGGTCGGCTTCGGACGGGACCGACAGCTCCGTGTTGATCAGGTTGAGGGGACCGGCCACCG
>NZ_DASTBH010000321.1:0-2166 GCF_035712165.1 Actinophytocola sp.
GGTGGTCCTCGGTGGTGGTGACGGTGGCGCCGTCGGTGGTGACTAGGTCGAGGACGGTGTCGTCGTGGACGAGGACGGCGGTGACTTGGCGGGGGCCTTGTTGGCCGGTGTCGGGGTCGGTGGCGAGGACTTCGTCGCCGATTTTGACCTCGGCGATGGGTTTGTGGGTGCCGTCGGCCATGAGGACTTCGGTGTTGCCGGTGAAGCTGCAGAAGCCGAAGGCTTCGTCGAGGCTCTTGGCGGAGTCGGCGTTGTCGGCGACTTTGGCGCCGTCGGCGAGTTCGTCGGCGTACTTGAGGGCCTTGACGCCCTTGATCGGGGGGACGAGGTTGGCGAGGATCCAGAGGCAGGAGTCCTTGCCGGTGAAGCAGTTGACCACGTCGGCGACGGCGGTCATCTCATACGCCGCTCCGATCAGGTCGAAGCCGCCGGTGCCGAGCCAGCCGAGCGCGGCGGCCGCGCCGCAGAACTCCTCGTCCTGGCCGGGACCCATGCAGATCTCCTGGGCCCAGTCCTGGACGGCCTCGGCGTAGGTTCCGCCGTTCATGTAGTGGCCGAAGCCGGGACGTTTCTTCAGTTCCTCGAAGGTGGGCACCCGGTGGCCGCCGATCTTCGGCTGCTTTTTCGGGTCCTTGTTGCGGCCGGTGGTGGCCTCGAACTCGGCTACGTAGTCGCGACCGGCCTGACATACCCCGTTGGCGATCGAACAGTCGACGCCGACGAAGTGACCCGTGTTGTAGAACTCGCAGCTGTCGCAGAACAGTCCGCTCGGGTCGCTGTGCGTGACGGGGTTTCCGCCCACGTAGCCGTATCCGGACCACTGGCCCGGGCTGGCCGGGTCGAGCACCGGGTCGACGGAGATGAACGTGCCGGTGGTCGGGTCGTACTTGCGGGCACCGATGTCGGTCAGGCCGGTGGTCTGGCTGTGCGGCTTGTCGAGGAAGCCGTGCGAGTCCGGCCAGATTCCCTGGCCGGCGCCGATCGGGTTGCCGTAGGGGTCGAACTCCCGCCGGGTGACGGCGAAATCGGGGGTGCTGACGCTGACCTGGGCGGTGCCGTGCAGGTCGGACTGCACGTAGCGGGGGTTGCTGCCGCCGGCGCGCGTCGCCACCGTGATCCCGCCGTGCGTGTAGTAGCGGGTGCCGCTCACCGCGTTGGTCGCGGTGTCCCGGGTGATCTCCTCGGTGGGCAGGAACAGCGTGGACCGGCCGGGGTCGCGCCGGATCAGCTGGTTGCCGTCGGCGTCGTACACATAGGACGTCGTGCCGCCCGGCGCGGTCACCGTGGCCAGCCGGCCGTTCTCGTTCCAGGTCAGGGTCTGGTTGCCGCCGGGCAGGTTGCGGGCGGTGGTGGCGCCGGTCGCGTTGTACTGGTAGCCGGTGCTCGACGAGCCGGCCGGCCCGGTGGTCGAGGTCGACAGCATCGCGTGCGGGCGCACCGCGTTCTCGCCCGGCGTGGGGTAGGTGTACGTGGTCGTCGTGTCGCCGCCGGGGGATCCCGGCACGGCGTGCCGGACCTGCCGGGAGCGCAGCCCGGTCGGCTCGAACCGCCAGCTGTTCCAGTACGGGTCGGCCCCGCCCACGGACGCCGCGGGCGGCGCGGCCGCGCAGTCGTCGGTGGCGGTCCAGGCCTCGGACAGCCGGGCCAGCGGGTCGTAGCCGAAGCACTGGGTGCGGGTGGTCGCACCGTTGTCCGGGTGGCCCCGCACGTTGGTGATCCGGGTGACATTGCCGGCGGGGTCGTAGCTGTACCGGCGGTCGTCGATCTGCGCCCAGGTCTGCAGCACGGACAGGTTGACCCTGGAGATCCGGCGGGTCTGCGCGTCCCGGTCGAACGTCAGCCAGCCCGTGGCGTTGTTGACCCCCAAGGTGTACTGGGCCGCCTCGCCGTAGGCGGTGTAGCTGGACTTGTCGACGTAGACGTTGTAACCGAACGTCCGGTGCGGGTTGCCGTACCGGTTGTAGGTGTGGGTGATCCCCTCGCCCGGCAGACCGCCCAGGGCGACCGGAGTGATCCCGGTCAGCAGTCCCGTCGTGGTCCAGGCGAAGTAGGTGGTGTGGAGGCCGCCGAGCGCGCCCTCGCCGGCCGGGATTCCGATCATCTGGTCCAACGGGTTGCCGGCCGAGTCGTAGCCGCTCACCCCGACCTGGTAGTTGCCGCCCGGGG
>NZ_DASTBH010000322.1:0-14582 GCF_035712165.1 Actinophytocola sp.
TCACCAGGAACCGGCGCTGGTCGGAGTCCCAGTCGTGCAGCACGTGGCCCATGACAGCGATGTCGGTCGACGGAAGTTCCGCGCCGTCCTCGAAGAACGACCCGCCGTGGAAGTGCACCTGGCCGGTCAGGCCGTACTGCGCGACCTTCTCGTCGAAGAACGGCTCCATCTGCGGCAGGTCGAACACGTGGCCCTCGAGGTGCGGCTGGGCCTTGACGATCTGCGAGCACAGGTTGCCGCGGCAGCCGCCGATGTCCAGCACCGAGGTGTAGTCGCCCCAACCGTCGTAGGCCTCGATCAGCTGCGGGCCGAGCACGTGGGTGAAGGCGTCCATCGAGTGGATGAACTGGGCCAGGATCTTCGGGTTCTGCACGACCTCGTCGAAGTCGCTGCCGGACTGCTGCTGGCCGGTGCGCAGCGCCTCGTCCAGCCGGCCGTACGCAGGGTAGAGATTCCGGTTGGAGCGCAACAGGAAGCCGCCGATGTAGGTCTGGCCGCCGGCGACCAGGTAGCGGTCCGCGCCGGGCGCGTTGGCGTAGCGGCCGTCGGTCACGGTCAGCAGGCCGAGTGCGCCGACCAGGTTCAGCCAGTCACCGAGCCCGCGCCCGTGCAGGTTGAGCTTGACGCGGATCTCCTCCTCGGAGAGCGGTCCGTCGTGCAGCAGGGTGAACAGCCCGAGCTCGACCGCGGTCAACACGGCCTTGGCGTCACAGAACAGGTTGCCCAGCCTCAGGATGCCTTCGGGTGTATTGGTATCCGGGGCGATGCTCGTCATGCGGACGACTCCTTCCACGGCGGCTTGGGTGGCGAGATCGCCATGCCGACTCGCGGGTCAGACTGGTCGCCGCCGTTGGTGGTCCGCTCAAAAGCCGTTGGAAATCCCGGTTCCTGCTTCCCCCGCCAGGGATTCTCGAGTTCGCTCCGGTACCTCCATACCTGTACCTCGCCCGGCGGCCCGGCCGACCCGTGGCTCCTTCTACCAGAGGAAAAAGCATGTATGACGTGAAGGTCCCGGTGCTGATCGTCGGTGGTGGGCCGGTCGGTCTGTCCACCGCTCTGTTCCTCGGACGCCACGGCGTGAACACGATGCTGGTGGAGAAGCGTGGTGCGACCTCGACTCTTCCGCGCGCTCCCGGGTTGCAGGCCCGCACCATGGAACTGTTCCGCGCGGCCGGTCTGCAGCCGGACATCCGGGCGCTGGAGATGGGCGACTCGCACGCCTACTTCGAGGGCGGCATCATCCAGGTGCGGACCTTCGCCGAGATCGACGACGCCATCACGGTGGAGGCCCCGTCGCTGGACGGCCCGCGGGTCAGCCCCGAGCGGGTGATGGGCTGCGGCCAGGACCGCTACGAGAAGGTGCTGGTGGCCAAGGCCGGGGAGAACGGCTGCGATGTGCAGTTCGAGACCCGCCTGATCGACGTCAAGCAGGACGACGAGGGCGTCACCGCGGTCATCGAGCACGTCGAGACGTTCGAGCGCAAGACGGTCCGGGCCGACTACCTGGTCGGCGCGGACGGCGCCGGCAGCTTCACCCGCCGGGCGCTCAAGGTCAAGCGGGACGGCCGGGGCACCGTGTTCAACGCGCTGTCCATCTACTTCCGGGCGCCCGAGCTCGAGGATCTGTTCAAGGGACGCAAGTTCATCCTCTGCTACGCGACCGCCGCGCCCGGCACGCTGATGGGCCTGTCCCGGCTGCACGGCTGCGACCCGTGGCTGGCCGCGCCGATCTACTTCCCGGACAAGGGCGAGAAGCCGTCGGACTTCACCGACGAGCGCTGCATCGACATCGTGCGCACCGCGGCCGGCAAGGCCGACATGCACGTCGAGATCATGGACAAGGTCCCGTGGGAGGGCGCTCAACTGGTCGCCGAGCGGTTCCGGATCGGCCGCGTCTTCCTGGCCGGCGACGCCGGGCACGTGCACCCGCCGGCCGGCGGTTTCGGCGCCAACACGGGCATCCACGACGCGCACAACCTGGCCTGGAAGCTGGCGGCGGTGCTCAAGGGCTGGGCCGGCGACGCGCTGCTGGACAGCTACGACGCGGAACGGCGCGGGGTCGGCGAGGCGATGGCCGAGCAGGCCATGGTGCGCAACCGGATCCGGCACGGCCACGCCGACGAGGAGACCACCCGGAAGATGGTCGACGACATCATCGTGACGTTGGGCTACCGCTACAAGTCCGACGCGCTCATCGGCGTCGAGGCGGACGCGCCGACGCTCACCCCGCAGCTGACCCTCACCGGCCAGCCCGGCACCCGCGCGCCGCACGTGTGGCTGGACCGCGACGGCGAGCGGATCTCCACCATCGACCTGTTCTGGGACAGCTTCGTGCTGCTGGCCGCGCCCGGCGGCGAGGCATGGGCGGACGCCGCCGAGCGGGCGGCCAAGGAGGCCGGCGTCCCGCTCAAGGCCTACATCGTCGGCCAGGGCGGCGACCTGACCGCCACCGACTGGGACTGGGCGCAGACCTACGGCCTGACCAACACCGGCGCGGTGCTGGTGCGGCCGGACGCGTTCGTCGCCTGGCGCTCTCCGGAGCTCGTCGAGGACCCGGACGCGGTGCTCGGCGACGTCGTCGCACGCGCGGCCGGCCTGAAGGGCTGAGGCGCCGTGACCGACAATCCTGGAGCGCTGCTGGGCCAGGCGATGGCTTTCCAGCAGGCCAAGCTGGTGCTGACCGGCCTGGAGATCGGCCTGTTCCAACTGCTGTCGGACGGTCCGGTGACCGAGCCGCGGATCCGGGCGCGGCTCGGTCTGCACCCGCGCGGCACCGGGCATTTCCTGCTGGCGCTGGTGGAGCTGGGCGTGCTGCGGCGGGACGGCGACGCCTTCGCCAACACCGAAGCCGTGCAACGCTTTCTGGTGCCCGGCCAGAGTGACGGCTACATGGGCGGGTTCCTGACCGCAGCCAACCGGGTCATGTACCCGGCCTGGGGACGGCTCGCCGACGCGCTGCGCACCGGCGAGCCCCAGGCGGCCACCTACACCGGCGAGCAGGACATGTTCGACCAGCTCTACGGAAACGAGGAGAAGAAGAGCGACTTCGTCAGCATGGCCGAGGACGCCAGCCGTCCGCTGATCCCCGCGCTGGCCGAGGCGTTCGACTGGGGCGCGCACCGCTCGGTGCTGGAGCTGGGCGGCTGCCGGGGCAACGTGCTGGCCCACATCGTGCGCCAGCACCCGCATCTGGACGGCACGGTGCTCGACCTGCCGCAGTTGGAGCCCGCGTTCGACGAGCACATGGCCAACCTCGGCATGACCGGCAAGCTTCGCTTCCACAGCGCGGACTTCTTCAACGACGAGCTGCCCAGACACGACGTCCTGGCCATCGGGCACTGCATGGTGGACTGGACCGACGACCAGCGGGCGGCGCTGATCAAGAACGTCTTCCCGGCGGTCAAACCGGGCGGCGCGTTCCTGGTCTGGGACCCGATCATCGTCGACGGCGCGGACAGCTACCTGCGTAACCTGGTGCGCAGCCTGAACCTGCAGCTGATGACCCCGCACGGGGTGAACTACCGGCTGGCTCCGTTCACCGAGTCGTTGCGGGAAGCCGGTTTCGACGAGGTGACCCACCGGTCGATCGGCAACGACGTCACGCTCGTGGTGGCGCGGAAGCAATCCGATGGCTGACTCGCCACGGCGGGCGCTGATCATAGGGTGTGGAATTTCCGGTCCGGTGCTGGCGATGTTCCTGCACCGGGCCGGTTTCCGTCCGGTCGTCTACGAGCGCCGGTCCGAGTCGGTCTCCGGTGGCGGCGGCTCGTTCAACCTGGCGCCCAACGGCCTGGACGTGCTGCGTACCCTCGGCCTGGCCGACGAGGTGCTCACGGTCGCCCATCCCACCGAGCGCATCGCGTTCCACAACCACAAGGGCCGCCAGCTCGGCATCAACCCCGAGCACACCATTCTGGTCGATCGTGGTGAGCTGCAACGGATCCTGGTCGACGCGGCCCGCCGAACCGGTGTGCCGCTCGAGTTCGGCCGCAACCTCACCGCGGTGGAGGATCCGGGCTCGGGCCCCGTCACCGCCCGGTTCGACGACGGTTCCCGCGCCGAGGGCGACCTGCTGATCGGCTGCGACGGGCTGCGCTCGCAGGTCCGTCGGGCGGTGGCCCCGGACGCGCCCGAGCCGTCCTACACCGGCATCATCGACTGCGGCGGCTACAGCGACCTGCCCGGCCGGCTGCCCGCCGACGGCGTCATGCGCATGACGTTCGGCCTGCGCGGGTTCTTCGGCTACCAACCCCTCCCCGGGGGAAAGGTGTTCTGGTTCCAGAACTCCGCCGCCCCGGACGACGCCGCCGTGCGGTCCCTCACCCCCGACCAGTGGCGGGACCGCCTGCTGGCCGTCCACCGCGATGACCACGCGCCGATCCCGGACATCCTGGCCGCGAGCGACGAGGTCGACCGGTTCGCCGTCTACGAGGCCCCACCGGTGCCGGCCTGGAGCCGGGGCCGGCTCGTGCTCGTCGGCGACGCCGCCCACGCCATGGCCCCGCACACCGGCCAGGGCGCCAGCATGGCCCTGGAGGACGCGGTCACCCTGGCCCGGTGCCTGCGGGACAACACGTCGATCGCCGACGCCTGCGCGGCTTACCAGGCCGACCGCAAACCCCGCGTCGACCACGTCATCCGCCAGACCCGCCAGACCGGCGCCCAGAAGACCCCCGGCCCCGTCGCCCGGGCCATGCGCGACCTCATCCTGCCGCTCTTCCTGAAGAAGGCCGTGGGCCAGACCACGGCCCTCTACGACCACCACATCGCCTTCTGACCCTGACCCGTGCCGGAGCCGGCGACCCGCTCGCCGGCTCCGGCACTTTCGCATGGTCGAGTCAGCGACTCGCATGAGTAGGCCCCGGCGGGGGGAGCACCGCCGGGGCCTTCGGGGTGGAAGTGGGTCAGCCGACGACCCACTCGTTGGCCTGTTCGATGCGGCGAGGCATCAGTTGGCAGATCAGTGCGGTGAGGACCAGTGCGCCCGCGGCGAACCAGACGAAGAAGCGGAACGCCTCACTGAAGGCGTCGGCCTTGGCCTGGTTGGCGGTCGTGGCGATGGCCTGACCCGCGGCGGGGTTGGCCGCCGCCGCCTGGGTGCAGCTGGCCGGCGTCGTGGCCGGGTCCTTGGCGGCCAGGCGGTCGACGAAGCAGTCGCGGGTGCCGGACACGGTCGCCGCGGCGGCCTCGCTGCTGACCCCGGCGCTGGTGAGGGCGCCCTGCAGCTGACCGGCCTTGGCGTCGAAGGACTGGCCGGCGCCGGAGACCAGGATGTTGAAGAACAGCACACCGAGCACGGCCACTCCGGTCGCCGAGCCGATCTGCAGGGCCGCCGACAGCGAACCGGACGCGGCGCCGGCATCGCTGTAGTCGACCTTGGCGCCGGCGATGGTGAACGCCGGACCGATCAGGAAGCCCATCCCGATACCGAACAGCAGCAGGCCGGGGACCAGCTCGAGCCAGCCAAGCGTGGCGTCCGATGTGGACCAGGCGATCCACACCATGGACACCGCCATGATGATCGCGCCGAGCGCCGGCACGTTGCGGCCCAGCTTGGCCACCATCGCGTTGCCCATGCCGGCCGAGATGCCGCCGCCGACCGCCCAGGGCAGGAACGCCAGGCCGGTCTTGATCGGGCTGTAGTCGTAGCCGATCTGCAGCAGGATCGACAGGGCCACCGAGAACCCGATCATCGCCGCGTCCAGCACCAGCAGCACGACCAGACCGGCGGTGAACCCACGATCCTTGAACAGCCGCAACGGAACCAGCGCCGAACCATCCCGGCGGTCCTTGGCCCGGGCGTGCAGCACGTAGACGCCCAGCACGAACGGGCAGGCGACCAGGGACAGGAACATCCACGCCGGCCAGCCCTGCTCGGTGCCCTGAACCAGCGGGAAGAGCAGCATCAGCAGGCTGAGCGTGATCAGCACGACGCCGATCAGGTCCATCTTCAGCGGCCGGTCGGACTTGGTCTCCGGCACCAGGGCGCCGGCGGCGAAGAAGGCGATGATGCCGATCGGGACGTTGACCAGGAAGATGCCGCGCCAGCCGAGGCCGAACACGTCGTAGCTGACGAACAGGCCGCCGAGCAGGGGTCCGGCCACCGCGGCCAGGCCGGCGATGGCGCCGTAGGCGCCGCTGGCCGAGGCGCGCTCCTTGGGCGGGAACACGGCGAACACGGTGGCCATGATCTGCGGCACCATCAGCGCCGCGGCCGCGCCCTGCAGCAGCCGGGAGGCGACCAGCATCTCCGGCGACTGGGCCAGGCCGCACAGCGCCGAGGTGGCGGTGAACGTCGCGATGCCCACCATGAAGATCCGCTTGCGGCCGAACCGGTCGCCCAGCCGGCCACCGGTGATCAGACCGAGGCCGAAGGCCAGCGTGTAGCCGGCTGTCAGCCACTGCGTGGCCGCGTAGCTGGCGCCGAGATCCGCTCGAATGGCGGGCAGCGCCACCGTGACGATGGTGGCGTCCAGGAGGTCCATGAATGCGGCCGCCAGCAATACGAACAGCGCGAGCCAGCGCTTCGGATAAGCGTTTTGTCCAGCCGAGTCGTCATCCCAGACTTGGTTGGCTTCGGGCGTGGTGGTCGTCATTGGGCTATTCGCTCCCTCTGCGTGCTCAGCAGGTTGCCAGCGGTGACAGATGACTATGACGGCGAATGGTCAGTCCTCACACGTAATGGTAGCAACCAGCACTCGAGGGTGGGTCGAATTGTTGACCATTCGAGACGTGCGCCCCAGTTATAACGCGGCCGGCTCGAAAATGGGTGCTACGCCGAGTCGCCCTGGACGACGCCTCGAGTTGAGCGCCGTATCTCTTGACTCTGCACGCGGTTAACCGTACAGAGAGAGGCGCATACATGCTTACCGGCATCAACAAGGTTTTCACGTTCGTGGATGACCGGGTAAAGGCCAGGGACTTCTGGGTGAAGAAGATGGGCTTTATCCTGTACCGCGACTTCGGCGACTGCCCCGGCCAGGACTGGGTCGAGATCCTTGCCCCGGACCAGCGGGCCGGCATCGTGGTCGCGCCCCGTCCCGAGGGCATGCCGAGCACCGCTGGCCAGCTGTCCTACCTGGCGTTCTGGTGCGAGGACGTCCGCGAGAAGCGGGCCGAGCTCGAGGCGCGCGGCGTCAAGTTCGTCGACGAGATCGTCGAGGAGAGCTGGGGCCTGTCCACCACCTTCGAGGACGACGAGGGCACCCAGTTCAACCTGAGCGAGCGCAAGGAGATCGTGACCGACTTCGCCGCCTGACGGTCACACGGAAAACGGTGGTGCACCCGAGCGGTGCACCACCGTTTCCGCCTCTCCGGAATTTATATGCGGTCGTTGCGTTCCGGGGAACGGTGCGGATGGCCGGTGGATTGTGGCTGGGTGCCGTCACGGTCCCCTGAGGTGGCGGTGGTCGGGCACGAAATTCCCACGAACATCCGCTTAATCTGGGTGGTTGTGGGCGGTGCCGCCGACCTGGTAGGGGGAGCTCACGTTCTGATAGGCGAGATGCAGCACCATGCCGAGCCTGGTGTGCAGGAAGTTGTGGCAGTGGTCCATCCACACGCCGGGGTTGTCGGCCCGGAACCCGATTTCGTAGCGGTCGCCGGGCCGGACGTTGACGGTGTCCAGCCAGATCGGGCTCCCGGACGGTCGGTTGCCATTCTTGCTGAGCACCAGGAAATGGTGCCCGTGGATATGCATCGGATGGTCCTCGTCGCCCCGGTTCAGGAACGTCATCCGGATCAGCTCGCCCTCCCGCACCATGTGCATGGGAGCATCCGGAAACACCTGGCCGTTGATCGTCTGGCGCAACGCGAACGCGCCGTTGTAGAACCCGAGCCAGACGTCGAACACGAGTGAGAAGGTCCGGTCGAACGAGCTGCCGGCGTCGAACGGGGTGGCCGCGGGCGCGCCGTAGCCCAACATGTCCAGCACCGGCCCCGAGGTGTCGGCCGCGACCTCGCCGCGCCCGTCGGCGGAGAACGCGATTCCGGCGTCGGGATAGGACGCCTCGGCGACCCGCACCGGGGTGGCCGGCATGGTGAACTCGACGTCGTAGCGGTTGGCCCCGCCCAGCTCGAGCCGGGCGCCGCTGACCTCACCCGGCTCGTTGAGGTCGGTGCCGTCGTAGGCGGTCACCCGGTACGGCACCCCGGTCACCGTGACCCACTTGGTGGTCTGCCCGGAGTTGATCAAGCGCAGCCGGACTTTGGTGCCCGGGGCGAGCGGCCGGTGCTGCAGCGTGTCCGACTCGCCGAGCGTGCTGACCCGGCCCCGGTCGGCGGTGTCCCAGTCGTGCAGCAGCACCGGGATGTCGGTGTCCACGGCCCGCTTCGGCTCCCGCGGCTCGATCACCAGCGGTCCGAACAACCCGCGGATCACCTGCTCGGAGGCCTGCTGGTGGGAGTGGTACCAGCGGGTGCCGGTCTCCGTGGCCCGCCACCGGTAGGTGTAGCTCTGTCCGGGCGCGACCGCGTCCTGGGTGACTCCGGCGACGCCGTCCTCCCCGTTGGGCACGTCCACCCCGTGCCAGTGGATCGTCACCGGCATGTCCGCAAGCTTGTTGACCAGGGTGACCTGGACCAGGTCACCCTCCCGCACCCGCAGTTCCGGGCCGGGCACCTGGCCGTTGAAGGTCCACGCGTCGACCGTCGCGCCGGAGCCGAGCCGCACCTGCTTGGGCTCGGCGGTGAGGGTGAACGTGCGGTCCGGCACCCCGTCCCGCGGCCCCTTCATCTGATCGACGCTGACCGTCTCGCCGGCGCCGCCGGCCGAACCGGGTCCGCCGCCCGCGTGCCCGGAGTGCGCGGCGGTGTCGAACTCCGCGCCGCCGCCGAAGTCGTGGTTGCCCTGCATCATGCTGAAGGTCTCGGGCAGCGCGCTGTTCTGGATCCCGACCATCGACAGCGCCGCGAGCACCAGGAGCACCACCGCCGTCACCCCGAGCCGGACCAGCCGGACCCGCCCCCGGCTCGGCAGGCTCGGGTTCGCCCCGGCCAGCCGGGCGTACCGGCGGCGGGCCCGGACCACCAGGACGGCGCTCAGCAGGCCCAGCAGCACCGCGGTGACCAGAAAGGTCGCCACGGCGGCCTGGTAGGGCGGCAGGTAGCGCTCGAGCATGCCGGGCAGCGCGGCCAGCGCGGCCACCTGGACCGGAAGCACCAGGGCGGGTTCGTAGGCCGCGGCGCGCTGCGCGTCCGTCGGGGCCTGGGCCCGGTCGTCGTAGGTCAGCCGCCGCAGCGGCCGCAGCCGGGGCAGCGTGAGCGCCAGCACCGGGATCGTGGCCAGCACCATGAACGTCAGGGTGCCGAGCTTGCGGTCGCTGACGAACATCCAGTCCAGAGTGGCCAGCCCGATGCACGCGGCGATCCGGCCGGCCACCAGGACCCCGGCGATCACGATCAGCACGTGCCCCGCCTTGGCCAGCACCCGCATCCGGCGAACGGTCTTGCGGGTGTGCATCCGTCCGAGCACGACGACCGCCGCCACCCAGAGCGGCAGCAGGAGCAGCGAACAGATGAAGTCGAGCAGGTCAACCGTCGGGTACACGATTCAACTCCCCGGTCGTAGCCACACGGCGAACAAGACGAAAAGGACCAACCTTCACCGTGGCAGGCCACACTCGCGGGCGGGCCGCGAGCCACTCGAACCCCACCGCCGTCGAGCGGGCCTGGACGGCGGCGCGATCCCGGCTGCCTACCGTGCCCCCGTGACCAGTACGAACAATGTCCGGCTCGGCCAGCCCACCCTGTACGCCACGGACGTCGAGGCGACCGCCGCCTTCTACCGGCGCGTCGGGTTCGAGGAGGCCTACCGGTTCCCGCCGACCGGCGACACACCGCCGGCGTTCATCTGCCTGAACCGCGGCACCTTCTACCTCACGATCTCGCAGATCGACGTGATCCGGCAGCAGACCGGGCTGCCCAAGGTCGGCCGGACGACCAACCGGGCGTTCGACATCACGGTCATCGTCACCGACGTCGACGGTGTGGTCGCGGACCTGGCGCGGGCCGGCGCCCGGGTGCTGGTGGAGCCGCGGGACCAGCCCTGGGGCGACCGGCACGCCTACGTGACCGACCCGGACGGCAACTACGTCCAGATCACCACGCACGCCGACCACGACATCAGCCAGTTCAGCGAGTATCAGCCGGAGTGGGACACCCCGGCGGCTTCCTGACCGGACCGCGATCGGCGGCACGGCACCAGTACAAGCCGGACTGGGAGACGCCGGCCGCGTCCTGAGCTCAGAGCAGGCCGAGGGCGGTGGCGTTGACCGCCACCGCCAGCACGGCCAGCGCCGTGCGCAGGTAGTGGAACCGGCGCCAGAGCGGGCGCGGGTCGTGCCAGTCGGCCGGAATGTTCTCCGGGTCGACCTTCTTCACCGCCCGGTTGATCGGCACGTTGCACCAGTGCGACACCACCGACACCCCGGCCAGCAGCAGGGCGCCCAGCACGAAGAGGGTCAGCGGCACGCCGGGCGGGCCGAGCACGGCCAGCACGATGTCCACCGCCAGCGAGGTGAGCACGATGATCGGCATCATCGGGTCCCAGTTGCGCCCGATCAGCTCGGCGGAGTAGATGTAGCGCCCGGTCGGCATGACGAAGAACGCGGGCAGCACGCTCACCGCGAACCCGAACAGCACCCCCGCGACCACTCCGCTGGTCACCACCACGAGGACGGCGAGCACGTCCACGATCACCGCGGCACCGCCTCGGCCAGCAGGTCGACCTGGGCGGGCTCGGGCACGCAGGGGAACAGGATCAGCTCGTCGCAGCCGGCCTCGGCGTAGCCGGCGACCGCGTCGCGCAGCCGGCCGCCGTCCGCGATCACGCCCCGGGCCAGGTACTCCGCTTTCGGCCCCACGTAGGAGTAGTAGTGCCGCAGGTAGTCGCCGGCCCGCGCCGCCCCGTCCGGGCCGAGGCTGACGTAGCACAGCGACACCAGGTGCGGGCGGCCCTCGCGGCCGGCGTCGGCCCAGGCCTGGAGGGACTGCCGGACCAGGTCGGCGTAGGCGGTGACCGAGCCGCCGCCGGCGATCCAGCCGTCGCCGTGCGCCGCGGCCCGGCGCATCGCGGCCGGGGAGTGGCCGCCGAACAGCAGCCGGGGCGCGCCTTTCGGTGGTGTCGGGCCGATTCCGGGCACCCGGCCCTCGTCCGCCCACACCGCGCGCAGCTCCGCGACGATCGCGTCCAACCGCCGGCCGCGGTCGTGGTAGGTGGTGCCGGCGGCGAGGTAGTCGTCCTCGCGGCCACCCGCGGCGAGCCCCACGCTGAGCCGGCCGCCCGAGATGTGGTCGATGGTGGCCAGCTGTTTGGCCAGCAGCGTGGCACTCGGCCGGTAGGACGCGATCAGGATCGAGGTGGTGAGCCGGATCCGCTCGGTCACGGCGGCCGCGGCGGCGAGCGCGATCAGCGGTTCGTAGTTGTCGTAGACCAGGCGGTCCAGCACGCCGAGCCCGGCGAAACCGTGCGCCTCGGCCCGCCGGGCGAACCCGGTGAGGCTGGGACCGTCGACTCCGGGAACCGTGGTCGGCAACCCGACTGAAATGTCCATTATGGACGCTCCCTCGTCACGCCGCCGACTCCTCTTCGCCGATCAGCTTGGCCGAGGGCGGGTCGGCCTTCGCCACCAGCTCGGCGACCACCGCCGCGTCCTCGTCCCCCCGGCCGGCGGAGATCACCTCGGCGAACCGCCGCGCCGACGCGGCGACCAGCGGCAGGGCCACGCCGTGCACCGCGGCCTCCTCGGTGGCCAGGGTCAGGTCCTTCTGCATCAGCACGGTGCGGAACCCGGCCGGGGTGTACTCCCGGCGCCGCATGAACTCCGCCCGGAAGCTCAGGATCGGTGAGCGCCAGCCGCTGTTGTCCAGCGCGCCCAGCAGGAGTTCGCGGTCCAGCCCGGCGGACTCGGCGAACGACACGGTCTCGGCCAGCGCCGCCGTCTGGATCCCGAGCAGCAGGTTGAACGCGAGCTTGAGGGTGCCGGCCCGGCCGGACGGCCCGAGGTAGCGGATCTCCTGGCTGAGCGCGCCGAGCACGTCCCGCACACCGTCCACATCGGACTCGTTGCCGGCGGCGAACACGCGCAGCTGGCCGGTTCTGGCCATCGCCGGGTTGCCGATCACACACGCCTCGACCCGGCGCACGCCGGAGGCGGCCAGCCTGATCGCGGTGTTGTGCGCGAAGGACGGCGAGACCGTCGAGGTGTCCACGACCGTGGTGCCGGGCGCCAGCCGGTCGACCACCTCACCGAACAGCACCGCCTCGACGGCGTACTCGTCGGCCAGGCTGAGCACCACGACCGGCGCGCCGGCCCCGGCGTCGCCCGCCGACGCGGCGAGCACCGCGCCCGCCTGCACCAGGGGCTGCGCCTTGGCGGCCGTCCGGTTGTAGATGGTGACCTGGTGCCCGGCGTCGAGCAACGCGCGGGCCATGCCGGAGCCCATCCCGCCGAGGCCGATGACGGCGACTGGTCGGGTAGCCACGATCAGCCCCCGACCCGGTGGGTGTCGACGGACAACTGGGAGATGCACCGCATCGTGGCGTCCCGGAAGTAGGCGCCGAAGCCCTCGGCGGTGCTGGTGTCGCGCTGCTCGGCCAGGTACGGCGCGAGCTTCTCCTCGATCAGGTGCACGCCCCGCTGCGCGGCCATGTGCCCGGCGATGGCGGCGAACTCGCCCTCGTAGTGGATGACCCGCACCATCACGTCGTCCTTGATGAACACGGCGGTGCCGAGCAGCCGGCCCGCCTGCTCGCCCTGGCCGTCCTGGTAGTCGGGCCGGTTCACCCGCTGGAACCCGGCGAAGATCTCGGCGATCTCGTCCTCGTGCCCGGGCTTGACCCGGTAGGTGATGGCCGCGAAAGGCATCAGACGCCTCCGTCCACGTTGAGGGTGACCCCGCTGATGTAGCGGGAGGTGTCGCCGACCAGGAACAGGACCGCACCGGCGACGTCCTCCGGCTGGCAGATCCGGCCCAGGGCGGTCATTCCGACGATCCGCTCGACGGCCGCCGGCGGCAGCCCGGCGCCCGGCTCGGTCTCGGTGAGCCCGGGGGCGACCGTGTTGACCCGGATCGCGCGCGGCCCCAACTCCTTGCACAGCGCGCGGGTCAGTCCGATCAGGGCCGCCTTGGACGCGGTGTAGTGCACGCCGAGCACCCGGCCGCGCAGCGCGACCGACGACCCGACGTTGACCACCGAGGCCCCGTCGCTCAGCAGTTCCAGCATGGCCTGGGTGACCAGGTAGGCGGAGGTCACGTTGTGGTCGACGACCCGGTGCCACTCCTCCTCGACCATCTCGCCGAACGGCACATGGCCGTCCACGCCGACGTTGTTGACCACCGCGTCCAGGCCGCCGAGCTCGTCGCCGCAGGTCTTGGCGAGCTGGGCGACCTCGGCTCCGCTGGTCACGTCCGCCCGGACCACGCGGAACTGGCCGCCGATCTCCTTCAGCGCCCGCTCCAGGCTCGCCGCGTCCTCGCTGTCGGTGCGGTGCACCGCGACGACGGCCGCCCCGGCCTCGGCGAGGGCCAGCACGGTGGCCCGACCGATCCCTTTGGTCCCACCGGTGACGAGCACCCGCTTGCCGGCCAGTCCCTGATCCACCGGAGCTCCCTTCGACGGCTGTGGTACAGCAGAATCGTCGCGAACCGGATTCGGGGTGGGCTCGAACCAGGGTCGAGTGCCCGGCGGCCGCGCCGGGTTACCGTCGGCACATGAACTCGTCGCATGAGGACCTGATCGAGCTGTTCGGCTTTGTTTGGCAGCGGTTTCGGCGGCGGATGGACGGGCTGACCGACGCCGAGTACTTCTGGGAGCCGGTGCCCGACTGCCGCACCGTGCGGTCCACTGTGGAGGGTCTGGCCCGCTCGGACGGGCCGGCCCAGCAGGGTGACCACAGCCTGTTCACCACGCTCGCCTGGCGCCTGTGCCACATCGTGGATCTGTTGTGGGAGGACCGCACCGGACCGTGGCTGGGGCAGCCGGACGCGCCCCGGCGCGGCCGGCGCGGCGACGCCGGCACCGCCGCCGAGGTGTTGATCCATCTCGACCAGGCCTACGCGAGCTGGCACCGGCTGCTGCTCGCCTGTGCCGAGCCGGCGTTGCAGGAGCCGATCGGGCCGGTGGGCGGCCTCTACGCGGAGTCGACCCGCCGCTCGTTCGCGCTGCACATCCTGGACGAGCTGATCCACCACGGCGCCGAGGCGGCCCTGCTGCGCGATCTGTACCTGGCCAGCAAGGCCTGATCCTCAGTCATTTCCGTAGTTTCGGAACGCCCGGCGCTTGAGCGGGGGAACCAGGTCGAACACCCGTAGCACGGTCTTGAACATGAACCGGCTGGCCCGGCTCTCACTGACGAACTGCTGCGCGCTGCGCAGCGAGTCGCGGACCGCCTTGAACCCGTACTCGCGCATCTGCCGCTCGTAGTCGCCGATCGCGCCGACCACGTCCCGCTCGCCCCGCGCCACGGCCACCAGGTTGCGGCACAACAGCTCCGCGTCCCGCAACGCCACGTTCGCCCCGATCCCCTGCATCGGCGTCATGCTGTGGATCGCATCCCCGATCAGCGTCACGTTCGTGCTCG
>NZ_DASTBH010000323.1:0-20137 GCF_035712165.1 Actinophytocola sp.
TCACCCCGGTGCTGGGCGCGGTCGGCGAGATCATGCTGGGGTCCTACACGCTGCCGCCTGACCACCCGGACGCCAAGATCGTGGCTGACCTGCACGAGCAGGCCGTCACGGTACTGGGCCTCATCGACGGCGTGACCCACCTGGAGATCCTCAAGTGCCCGCGCGGCTACCTGGTCGGCGAGATCACCTGCCGGCCCGGGGGCAACGGCGTCCCCGAGCAGATCCGGCACCAGTACGGCGTCGACTTCTGGCGGAGCTTCCTGGCCACGTCCATGGGCGAGGACGCCGGCATCGCCACCCCGCCGTCCGCCCGGCCCGGCCATCTGATCAACTTCATGCTGCCGCGTCCGGTCGGGACGGTCACCGCGATCACCTCCGCCGCGGATCTGCTTGCCCTGCCCGGAGTCGAGCACGCCGAGGTGCGGACCAGGGTCGGCGACACCACCCCGGCGCCACTGGACTCCTCGGTCACCGCCGGGACCGTGCTGATGCGGGTGGACAGCGAGGACGAGGTGCCGGCCGGCGTGGCCCGGCTGGCCGGGCGGTTCCGCGTCGAGGTCGCGCCCTGATGGAGGTCGTCGAGACGAACGGCCTGTCGATCGCCATGATCGGCACCGGGGAGCTGGCCGGCGAGCCCTGGGCGGACCACCCGGCGCCCATCGATCTGGTTCGGACCATGGACCCGCCTGCGGGCGCCTGGGACGAGCTTGCCGCACGCGGCTTCATCCGCAAGCCCGACTGGCTGTCCTGGACCGCCGACCTCGGCGCCGGCGAGGCGGAGTACCTGGCCCGCATGGAAGCCAAGCCACGCCAGGTCGTCCGGCGGGCCGTGGCGCGCGCCGAGCGCGAGCTCACGCTGACCGTGCCGGACCGGATCGACCCGGCGACCCTGGACCGTTTCCTTGCCCTGTACCGCGACAGGGTCGAGCGGATGACCTACGGGGTCACGGTCGCCTGCCGGTACCGGGAGGCGATCCTGGACGGGCCGGACCGGTACTTCGGCGTGTTCGCCTACGACGGCCCCGAGTTGGCCGGCGGGTGCCTGGTTCTGGAACGCCCGGAACAGGACGCGGTCCGGATCCGGTTCTCGGCGGTGACCGAGCGGTGGCGCCGGGCCAGCCTGGCCCGCGCGCTCTACCTGGTCGCGATGCGCGCCGGCCGGGCAAGGGGCTACCGGCGGGTGGGACTCGGGGACGAGCCCAACCTCTACGGGCACGTGGCCAAGGCCGGGCTGTTCCCGTTCAAGGTGAGCATGGGGTTCCGGTGTGTCCCGTCGCAGGACAACCACGACCCACACGGCCGCGACTGCGCCGATCTGGTGCTCACCGTGCGGAACCTGTGCGGTCCCGGGCTGCTGCTCGGCTACGCGGGCCGCGACCGGACCCTGACCGCACACGTGGTCGCCGACGACCCGGTGGACCTGCGCCGGTTCTCCGCGCCCTTCCTGGCCGGCGCGGACTGGCGGAAACCGGCCGGAGGTGGCCCATGCACGTGTTAGGCGCCGTGGCGCGCAACGCCGTCGAGCTCGTCCGGTTCATGTGGGTCGACCACAGCGGCGTGCTGCGGGGCAAGGCGGTCGCGGCGGACACGCTGGCCGGCCGGATGCGGTCCGGGGTCGGGGTCGCGACGGTCCGGCAGGCGGCCAGCCTGCTCGACCAGGCCCAGCCGGTGGCCGGGTTCCCGGTCATGGACGAGGTCCGGCTGATGCCCGACCCGGACACCTTCGTGCTGCTGCCCCACTCCCCCGGCTCCGCCGCGATGCTGTGCGACCTGTGGACCAGGTCCGGGGCGCCGTGGGCGGCCTGCCCCAGGACCTTTCTGCGGGACGCGGTCGGCGCGGCCGGTGCGCTCGGCTACCAGGTGGTGGCCGCGTTCGAGCCGGAGTTCACCCTGGCGCACGAAACCGGCGACGGAACCGAACTGGCCCTGTTCGACGACGGGCTGTGCCTGGACAACGAGGCGTTCGACGCGGCGAACGACTACATCGTCGCGCTGTCCCGGGCCCTGCGGTCACAGGGCATCGAGGTGGAGATGTACCACCCGGAAACCTCGGCGGGCCAGCACGAACTGTCCATCCGGCACGCCGAGGCCCTGCGCGCGGCGGACAACCACGTCTGGCAGCGGGCGTTCACCCGGGGCATGGCCCGCCGCCGCGGGATGCGCGCGACCTTCGCGCCGGTGCCCCGGCCGGGCCTGCGGGGCAACGGAAACCACCTGCACCTGTCGCTGTGGCGGGACGGCGCGAACGCGTTCGCGGAGCAGACCGGCGCCCTCGGGCTGTCCGACCTGGCCCGGCACTTCATCGGCGGCGTGCTCGCCCACCTGCCCGGGCTGATGGCACTGACCTGCGCCAGCGTCAACAGCTATCTCCGGCTGGAGCCGGGAAAGTGGGCCGGCGCGTTCGGCTGTTACGGCCCGGACAACCGGGACGCCGCCATCCGGGTGCCGTCCACCTTGCGGGGCAAGGAAACCGCCTCGACCAACATCGAGCTCAAGGTGTGTGACGCCACCGCCAACCCGTACCTGGCCCTGGGTGCGACGATCCAGGCCGGGCTGGACGGGGTGCGCAACCGGCTCGACCCGGGCGCCCCGCTGACCGAGGACCCCAACCGCCTCTCCGACGCGGAACTGCGCCGGAGAGGCGTACGGCACCTGCCGCGCAGCCTCGAGGAGGCCGTGGCTGCCCTGGAGCGGGACGAACTGCTGATGGCCGTGCTCGGCTCACCGCGCCGCGAGCTGTGCACTGCGGTGAAGCGGGCCGACGTCCGGGACTTCAAGGAGATGAGCGAAATCGACGGCTATGTCGTGCACTCGACCAGGTTCTAGCGCCGGTCCCCGTTGAGCGGACCGGCGGCCTCGGCCGCTGCCTCGACCGCGGCCTCCGCGGCCTGTTCGGCCTCGGCGGCGACTTCGGCGGCCGGCGCGGCGGCCGGGGTGACCTCCCGGGTGGCCGGAGACGGCGGCAGGTTCTCGGTGAAGGCCCGGGAAACACCCTGCAGCGCCGAGGTCACCTCGCTGGGGATCACCCAGAACGTGTTGCCCTTCTTGGCCAGCTCGGGAAGCGTCTGCAGGTACTGGTAGGCAAGCAGTTTCGGGTCCGGGTCGTTGCGGTGCACGGCCTGGAAGACCTGGTCGATGGCCAGCGCCTGGCCCTCGGCCGTGAGGATCTGCGCTGCCCGCTCACCCTCGGCCCGCAGCACGGCGGCCTGCTTCTCGCCCTCCGCGGTCAGGATCTGGGACTGGCGCTGCCCTTCCGCGGAAAGGATCACGGCGCGCTTGTCCCGCTCGGCGCGCATCTGCTTCTCCATCGCGTCCTTGATGGTGCGCGGCGGGTCGATCGCCTTGATCTCGACCCGGTTGACCCGGATGCCCCACTTGCCGGTGGCCTCGTCCAGCACGCCGCGCAGCTGGCTGTTGATCGTGTCACGGGAGGTGAGGGTCTTCTCCAGATCCATCGACCCGACCACGTTGCGCAGGGTGGTGACGGTGAGCTGCTCGACCGCCTGCAGGTAGCTGGCGATCTCGTAGGCCGCCGCCCGCGGGTCGGTGACCTGGAAGTACAGCACGGTGTCGATCTCGACGACCAGGTTGTCCTCGGTGATCACCGGCTGCGGGCGGAACGACACGACCTGTTCGCGCAGGTCGATCGCCGGGTACACCCGGTCCACGTACGGGATGACGAAGTTGAGGCCCGGCTTGAGGGTTCGGCTGTAGCGACCGAGTCGTTCGACGTTGCGGGCGCGGGCCTGCGGCACGATGCGGACCCCGCGCAGCACCGTGAACACCACGAACAGCACAACCACCAGAGCGGCGATCAGGACGGGTTCGAATTCCATGGAAGCTCCCGTGGGTAGACGAGTGCGGTGGTGCCATTGATGTCCATGACGTCGACGACCGCCCCCTCCGGGATGACGATCGTCTCGTCATAGGCGCGGGCCGTCCACTCCTCGCCGCCGATCCGCACCAGGCCCTCGCGCCCGGTGACCTCCCGGACCACGAACGCCTGCTGCCCGATGAGCGCGTCGATGCCGAACCGCTCCAGCTGCGGCCGCTGCATGTGCCGCAGCGCGGCCGGTCGCACGAGCACGATTCCGGCGGTCGCGGAGCCGGCGAACACGATGAGTTGGACAGGCCAGGGAAGCCCGAACGCGGCGACTCCGGCCGTGACCAGCGCGGCGCCACCGAGCATGCCGAGGGCCACGGTGAGCGTGAAGATCTCCGCCACCCCCAGTAGGACCGCGAAGATCAACCAGATGAGCCAGTCGGTCATGAGCGGCGACCCCCCTCCCGATCATCGGTGGAGCACCGGAGCGGGTTTCCCCTGGCACCATCGTCTGCCTGCTTTCGGCGTCCGGCAAGGCCGCCCACCGGCGATCTGACCCGGGTTTCGTTGCCGGGCCCCGGCAACGAGCGGTGTGGGCTACCGTCAGCCGATGGTCGACGACGGGCTGGACGTCACGGCGCTCGCCGGGTTGGCCGCGCGGGACGTCGGGGACATCGCCCCGGACCTGCTGGGCGGCTATATCGAGATGCTCGACGCGGTCAGCGGCACCGGGCGCCGGCTGGTCCGAACCGAGTTGGACTCGCTGCGCGGGCTGGGCGCCGTGGCCGCCGAGCGGGGTGTGCCGCTGCGCGCGCTGATCGACCTCTACCTCAGCGCCAACTGGGTGGTGTGGCGGCGGCTTCCGGCGCTGGCGGAGGCGACCGGCAAGGAGGGGGTGGCGGCGATCGCCGAGGCGATCCTGCACGCCGCCGACGACGCGGTGGTCGCGCTCGCCGACGGGTACGACCGGGCCCAGCGCCTGATCCTGCGGCAGGAAGAGGCCGCGCGGCGGGAGTTCATCGACGATCTGCTGCACGGCCGGGGCGACCTCGGCAGGTTGGCCGAGCGGGCGGAGCGGTTCGGGCTGCGGTTGACCGGACGTCACGTCGTCGCCGCCGCGCGGGCCGACCGGGCGTTCAAGGACGGCGACAGCACCACCCGCCGGGTGGAGGCGGCGCTGCTGAAGCGCTTCGACGACCGGCAGGTGCTGGTCACGACCAAGGACGGCCTGCTGCTGTGCGTCGCGGCCGGGGGCGAGGCGGAGGTGGCGGCCGAGTTCGCCCGCCAGGTCACCGTGCTCGTGCCGGCCGGCCAGGTCGCCGTCGGCCGGCCGTTCCCCGGGCCGGCGGGGGTGGTTCGCTCCTTCGAAGAGGCCCGCGGCGCGCTGGACCTGGCCACCCGGCTCGCCCTGACCGCGCCGGTACTGACCGCCGCCGAGTTGCTGGTGTTCCAGGTCCTGTTCCGGGACCGCGCCGCGATCACCGACCTGGTCGGCACCGTGCTGGCGCCGCTGGAACGCACCCGCGGCGGCGCCCAGCCACTGCTCGACACGCTGTCTGTGTACTTCGCCACCGGCGAAGTAGCCGCCGAGGCGGCCAGGCGGCTGTTCCTGTCCGTCCGCACGGTGACCTACCGGCTGGACCGGGTGCGCACCCTCACCGGCCACGACCCGAGAGATCCCGCCCACCGCTTCACCCTCGAGGCCGCAGTCCTCGGCGCCCGCCTACTCGGCTGGCCCGGAAACCCCCTCACCACACCGGAATGACGGTTACTCCACTGTGGAGTCGGCCGGCGCCTCCAGGTGTTCCTTCAGCCGGCGCAAGGTGGTAGCAATATGGGCGGTATTGGCGGCCGGCCGGTCGGGTTCACCGGTGATGGCGATCGCGATCGGGACAAACCACCGCGGCACGTGCAGCCAACTAGTCTCGGTGACGGTGCACCCGCCCACAATCGGCTCGATGTCGTACTGCCAGCGGGCGATCGGCACCAGGAACGGGGTGCGCACCTCGTAGGCGAACCGCCGGCCGTGGTCAGCGTCGGTCACCCGGCAGGTCGTCCACCAACGCCGCCACCCGTTCCGGTTGCTCCCCTTGAACCGAGCCCCCACCCGCGCCTGCGTCGATCCGTTCATCCACCGAACCCGGTACACCTCCTCGGCGAACCGGACCATCACCGTCGGATCGCTCACCAACCGATAAACCGCATCCGGACTCGCCTTGATCTCCGCCTGGCCACGCGCAATAGGCGCAACGGTGTTCATCCTCGCATTACACCGCTGGGGCGTCTCGACCGTCGACAGTTTCAGCACGCTCAAAGAACCTCCGGCCCCGGTTGGCCAGGGCTGGTCGCGCCCGATCAGGCGGGTGCCGGCCGCGGGCCTGGGCAAACCCGGAACCGCCGGGTCGGGGCTGGCAACTCGCGGGACCGGAACGGGCGACTCGCCGGGCCGGAAGTGGCGGCCGGCCGGGCTGGAAGTAGCGACTCGCCGGGCTGGAAGTGGCGACTCGCCGGGCTGGAAGTGGCGACTCGCCGGGCTGGAAGGGGGGACTCGCGGGGTTGGATGTAGGCAGAGGGGGTTGTGGAAGAACCCTGTGGTGCTGTTACATCGAGTGCACTGCCCGCCACGGGCTGGATCCCCACCCGACCGTCCACTCGGGAGTGTCGATGCCGCAGCGTAGCGCGTTGAACTGGCCCCCCGGATTCCCCGCATCGCTGGACTACCCGGAAGCCCCCGTCGGCGCCATCGCGTTCGGCGCGGCCGACCGCTTCGGGGAGCGTACCGCTTTCGCCCGTGGCGACACGGAACTGAGCTACGCCCGGCTCGCCACCAGCGCCGCCCAGCTGGCCAACGGGCTGGTCGCGGAGGGTATCCGGCCCGGTGACCGCGTCGCGCTGCGCATGCCCAACTGCCTGGAGTATCCGGTCGCATACTACGGAGTCCTGCTCGCCGGGGCGGTCTTCGTGCCGGTCAACCCGCTGCTGCCGGAACCCGCCGCGCAGGCCCAGATCGCGGACGCGGGGGCGGTTCGGACGATCACCGCCGCCGACGTGGCCACGCTGTGCCAAGGCCGGGCCGAGCGCCCGCCGAACGTGGACATCGACGTACACAACGACCTCGCGCACCTGGCGTACACCGGCGGCACCACCGGCGTGTCCAAGGGGGTCCGGCTCCCGCACCGTAACGTCGTGGTCAACGCGCTGCAGTACTCCTGCTGGGGCACCGGTTCGCTACCCGACCAGAACACCTCCAACGGCCTGGCCGTCGAGCAGGTCGGCCCCGCCGACGAGTGGCCGGTGCGGCTCGGCAACGGGATCGCCATCAACCTCACGCCCTGGTTCCACGCGATGGGCACAATCGCCGGTCTCAACGCGCCGATGTTGACGGGCACCACGCTGGTACTGCATGACCGGCTCGACCCGGCCGCCTATCTCGCCGACGCCGAACGGCTGCGGGTCACGTCCATGGGCGGCGCGCCGGCACTGTTCGCCGCACTGCTCGCCTGCCCGGACATCGACAAGCGGGACCTGTCCTCCATCCGCGCCATCGGTTCCGGCGCCGCGCCGATGCCGCTGGAGATGAGCCGCCGGCTCTACGACCTGGCCCCGGACGCGATGATCAGCGAGGGCTACGGCCTGACCGAGGTGACCATGGGCGCCACCAGTGGCCCCACCCACCGCTCGGGAACACGCAAGATCGGCACCGTGGGGGTGGCGATCTTCGACACCGATCTGCGGATCATGTCCGATGACGGCGAACCGTTGCCGCCCGGCGAGCGCGGCGAGGTCTGCATCAGCGGACCGCAGGTCATGCGCGGCTACCACAACCGTCCCGAGGCGACCGCCGAGGTGTTGTCCGACGGATGGCTGCGCACCGGCGACATCGGCGTGCTGGACACTGAGGGCTACCTGTCCATTGTGGACAGAAAGAAGGACATGCTGCTGTACAAGGGTTACAACGTCTATCCTCGGGAGCTGGAGGAGCTGCTGGCCGCGCACGACGGCGTGCTGGCCGCCGCCGTGGTCGGCAAGCAGGACCCAGCGGTCGGCGAACTGCCCGTTGCCTTCGTGGTGCCGGCCCGCCCGACGCTCACCGCCGACGAGGTGATGAGCGCGATCAACGACCAGGTGGTGCCCTACAAGCAACTACGCGAAGTGCGCTTCGTCGACCAGATCCCGGTCTCCGCCGCCGGCAAGATCCTCAAGCGGGAGCTGCGCCAGCGCCTGGCCGAGTCTCCTTAGCCGGGCAGCCGGTACCGCGCGGCGAACAGGTTGTACACCCCGTAGGACGCCAGCCCGAGCGCCATCACCCCGAGCAGGATCTGCCCGTACGGTTGCGCGGCAAGGGTTTTCAGCGAAGCGTCCAGGCCCCTGGCCTTGCTCGGGTCGACCTGCACCGCGGCCAGCACGATGAGAGCACCCGCGATCGCCCACGCCGCGCCGAGCGCCATGTGCCCGAACTGACCCGCCCGGGTCACCGCCTTACGCACCCCCGGGCTCGCCGACGACAGATCCAGGTCGTCCTGGAACTTGCGCTTCCACCCGCGGTAGACCAGATATGCGGCGCCACCCAGCACCGCCACGCCCGCCAGGCCCACCAGCACCCGGCCCCAGGTCTCGGTGAGCAGGCCGCCCACCTGCTGTTGCTGCTGGCTGTCCGACGCCGCCCCCGGCCCCTTGATCGCGACCTTCGCCGCGCTGTACGACAGATAGCCGTACATCAGAACCTTGAACGCGCCGATCGCCCGGTGTGACCACTCATGCCGTTTGCGTCCCCAGATGACCTCGTATAACCGCCACAGCGCCATCGCGGCGAGTCCCACGGCGATGACCCACAGCAACCAGACCCAACCGCCGGACGCGATCGTCTGCAGCGCACCGGACTTGTCCGGCTGGCCCTGGCCCGACCCACCGATCGCCACCTGCGCCGCCAGCCAGGCGATCAGCAGGTACACCACCCCGTACATCACCATGCCGATGCGGGCAACCAGTTGGAACGGCTTGCTTCGGGCCACTTCGTGGGCCGGATGGCCGCTGCCCTGCAGAGTAGTCACCCCCACCAAGTTCCCCGGCGTTAACCTCCTGAAACGTCGCCGCGCACGGCGCCGCCGAGCAATGCGCCTGCCGGCTCGCCGGCTCGGGCCGACCAGGCCCGCGCCTCGTCGTCCCGTCCGGTACCCGCGCGGGCCAGGTGGGCGGCGACCTCGAACACCCGGTCCCGGTCGATCCGCGCGATCGGGATCATGGCGTCGGCGATCCGGCCGTGCAGCGCGGCCCGTTCCGAAGCGGGCAGCCGGGTGTACGCGGTCTCCCAGATCAGGTCGTGCACGAACGAATGCCGCACCCCGCTCAGGCTGCGGCGCAGAATCCCGTCCCGCACAAGGCGATCAAGAGTGGTGCGGACCTGCGCCTCCGGACGGTCCAGCACGGCGGTGACGACCGCGATGTCCAGGTGACGCCCGAGACCCGCTGCCGCGTCCACGGTGGAGCGCTGGTCCGGGTCCAGCCGGTCCAGGATGACGCGAACGATGGCGTCCGGCTCGGCCGGCATATCGTCCACGGTGGACGACTCGGCCAGCAGCCGAGCCATCGCGGTGACCAGGAAAGCGTTGCCGCCAGAGCGTTTCGCGACGGACCGGACGAGCCGGGCGGGCGGCTGGCGGCCCGCGACGGCCGCGAGCAGCTCGGCGACCTCCGCCGTCTCGAGGGGACCCACGGGAACCCGTTGCACGCCGGACAGCTCGGCCGGCGGGCTGCCCGGACGGCCGGCGATCCAGATCAGCACCCGCGCCCCGGCCAGCCGCTCGGCGACCGCGCGCAGCAGCCGGACCGACGGGCAGTCGACCCACTGCAGGTCGTCGAACAGCAGCAACAGCGGCTCGGTTGCCGCGACGGTTCGCAGCAGGGCGGCCAGTTCGTCCGCCGAGTGGGAACCGCCGTCCGGCACGGCGTCGGGACGGATCTTGTGCAGGGTGGCCAGCAGCTCGGTCCACGCCTGCAGGGCGGGCACGCCGGCGCCGACCCCGGTTCGGGCCCACAGCGCGAGAAAACCGCGCCGCACGGCCCGGCGGGCCAACTCCTCGCCGAGCCGGGTCTTACCGGCGCCGGCGGGCGCCTCCAGCAGCACCACGCCGGACCGGCCGGCCTCGGCGTCGTCCAGCGCGCCGGTGAGCACGGCGAGCTCGGCGGCCCGGCCGACCAGCACGTGTTCGGCCTCCGGCGCCGGCATCGCCGGCCCACGCTCGGCCGCCGCGCGGTCCGCGAGGGCGGTGCGCCGCAACTCGTCCAGCCGGCTCGCCTCCGCGCGGGCCCACGGCTCGCCGGCCAGGCCGGCCAGGCTGTCCCCCCGCCAGCGGGCCAGAGCGTGGTCCAGCACGGCGATCGCCGCGTGCCGGTCACCGAAGCGCAGGGCCACCCGGGCGGAGGCGATGAGCTGTTCGGCAAGCCGGCTGTCCAACCCCTCCCCCGGCCGCAGCACGTATCCGCCGGCCTCCTCGGCGAGCGCGGGGTGCAGCGTCCGGCGCAGCCGGGACAGACAGGGCCGTATCGCATCGGCCGGGTCCGTCGGGAGCCGGTCGGCCAGCCAGCCCGGGTCGACGACGCGATCGGCCTCGATCAGTAGCAGCGCGAGCACTTTGCGCTCAAGGTCGTCCAGTTCGACCCGCTCGCCGCCGCGCAGCACGTCGAGCGCGCCGAGCACGCGGAACTCAAGCTCATCGGCCGGCACTGCGGCTACCACGGTTGCCGAATGTACCGGGCGTTAGGCTCCCGGGACCCAACCCGACCCCGGGGAGCCGAGTGCCGATCTTCCTGTCCCGACTCCTGGCGCAGCTGACCCGGCCGCGCGGCTGGGCGACGCCGGTCGCCGTGATCGTGTTCGTGTTCGCCACGAGTTGGCCGCTGATGGCGCTGGCCGAGCCGGACAGCGAGATCGCGGCGCCGGCCAACTACTGGTGGTACTTCGTGGTCACCGCGGCCACCGTCGGCTACGGCGACTTCTTCCCGGTCACCGGCGCGGGCCATGCCGTCGGCGTTTACGTGATCGTCGGTGGGATCGCGACGCTCACCACGGTTTTCACCAGGCTGGCCACGATCATGGAACGAGCGAAGGGACGACGCATGCAGGGTGCGATCTCCGTCACAGCCTCCGGCCACGTGGTGCTGATCGGGTACACGGCCGGCCGCACCGAACGCATCGTCGCCGAACTGCTCGCCGAGTCCGACGCCCGGATCGTGCTGTGCGGTTGGTCGGACGTGACCACCCATCCCATGCCCGACCAGGGGATCGAGTTCGTCCGCGGCGACCTCACCGACGCCGACACGCTGCGCCGGGCCGGGGTTCCGGGCGCTGCCACTGTGCTGGTGGACGCCCGCGACGACAACGAAGCACTCGCCGTCACGGTCACGGTGATCCACCTGCACGCCGGCGCGCACGTCGTGGTCACCCTGCGGGACATGGCGCGGGCCGAGCTCATGCGACAGGTGCACCAGGACGTGCACTGTGTGCAGTGGCACACCTCGTGGATGGTCACCGAGGAGCTGACCTCGCCGGGTATCGCCGAGGTCTACACCCACCTGATGACCCCGGGCGGCACCAACACCTACTCGATCCGGCTGCCGGAGTCCCTTGGCCCGGTACAGGTCGGCCGGTGCCAGTCCGTGCTCGGCCAGCGACACGGCGTGATCCTGCTGGCCGCCCGCACCGAACACGAGCTGCTGGTCAACCCGGGCTGGGAGACCGAGCTGCCGGCCGGAGCCGAGGTGTACTACCTCTCGCCACATCGCCTGACGCCGGAGGCGCTCACCGCGGCCCTGGGCGGCTAGGGCGGGTCGAGCACGATCTGGCGCCGGCATTCCCGGGCCAGTTCGTCGAGCCGCTCGGCCAGCTCGTCCCACGCGCCGTCGCCGGTCATCACGTCGGCCAGTACCCGCCGGGTGGCCAGCACCATGTCCACCTGTTCCGGCGTGACCGAGGTGCTGCGCCGGCGCGACCGGGATCTGGCCACCGGCCGCATGGCCGCGGTGAGCAGCTCGGCCAGTTGTTCGCCGGACCGGTTCCGGCCATTGGGGTATTCGCTCATCGTCCCCACACCCCCGAAGTCCTCCCCAATTGTTCGGAGCCGCCCGTCCGGTGTATCGCTCCGATCGCCGGAAATCGGTACAGGGAACTGATTTCGCTTTGGCAACACCCCTAGGTACCGCCCGCTGTCGTTGACGCGAATGTGACCGGGCCCTTACTGTCGGTACGAAACCGTTTTCGAACCGGGTTCGAAATATCGAACGGCGCTGTCAGGGAGGAAGCAGTGCTCGGGATTCGGCGCAGTTGCGCGGGAATCGTGGCGATGCTGCTCGCCGGCCTGATGACGGCCGTGCCGGCAGCCGCCGCACCGGCCGTGCAGTACACGAACCCCCTTGTGCCGCAACGAGCCGACCCGCACGTGGTCAAACACACCGACGGCTTCTACTACCTCACCGCGACCGCGCCGGAGTACGACCGCATCGTGCTGCGCCGGGCGAACACCCTGCAGGGTCTGTCCGGCGCCGCGGAATCGGTCGTCTGGCGCCGGCACACCAGCGGTGAGATGGGCGCGCACATCTGGGCCCCGGAACTGCACCGCATCGACGGCCGGTGGTACATCTACTTCGCCGCCGGGCGCACCGACGACATCTGGCGCATCCGCATGTACGTGCTGGAGAACTCCAGCGCCAACCCGCTCACCGGAAGCTGGGTCGAGCGCGGCCGGATCACCACCGCCTGGGACACGTTCTCCCTGGACGCGACCACGTTCGCGCACAACGGCACCCGCTACCTGGCCTGGGCGCAGCAGGAACCCGGGATCAACTCCAACACCAACCTCTACCTGGCCCGAATGACCAACCCGTGGACCATCACCGGCACGCCGGTGCGCCTCTCGGTGCCGACCCTGCCGTGGGAGATCCGCGGGTTCCGGGTCAACGAGGGCCCGGCGGTGATCATCCGCAACGGCCGGGTGTTCCTGTCGTACTCGGCCAGCGCGACCGATGCCAACTACTGTCTCGGCCTGCTCAGCGCGCCTGCGTCGGGCAACCTGCTCTCCGCCGCCTCCTGGACCAAGAGCCAGCAGCCGGTGTTCACCAGCAACGACGCCACCGGCCAGTACGGCCCCGGGCACAACACGTTCACCGTCTCCGAGGACGGCCTGTCGGACATCCTGGTCTACCACGACCGCAACTACCGCGACATCAGCGGCGACCCGCTGAACGATCCCAACCGCCGGACCAGGGTTCAGAAGCTGTACTGGAACCCGGACGGAACCCCGAACTTCGGCATTCCGGTCGCCGACGGGCCGACGCCGCAACGCCTGCGGCTGAGCGGGACGGCCGACCGGTTCGTGCGCCATTTCAACTTCCGCGCCCGGATCGACCCGAATGTGACCACGCTGGCGGACTCGCAATTCCGGATCGTGCCCGGACTGTCCGGCGGCGGAACGATTTCCCTCGAGTCGGCCAATTTCCCGGGATATTTCCTGCGGCATCGCAACTTCGAGGTGTGGCTGGACCGCGGCGACGGCTCCACGCAGTTCCGCGCGGACGCGAGCTTCATCCGGCGGGCGGGGGTCGCCGACGCCGCCGGGGTCTCGTTCGAGTCGGCCAACCTCGCCGGCCGGTTCATCCGGCAGTCGGCCGCCCTGCTCTACGTCCAGCCGGTCGACAACGCCGCGGACGCCACCTTCCAGTTGGAGTGAGCCGATGCGCGCCCTGCTTCTGGTCGTCGGAATGCTCGCGGGCCTGGCCGGGCCGGCCGACTATCCGAACCCCGGTGTGGTCACCGGTTCCGTCAACGGAGTGCACGACCCGTCGATGATCAGGGCGAGCGACGGGCGGTACCTGCTGGTGTCCACCGGCAACAACCTGCCGATCCGGACGTCGACCGACCGCCGGGCGTTTCGCACCGCCGGCCCGGTCTGGCCGAACGGGGCACCGTGGGCGCATCCGTTCACCGGGGGCAGCAACACGCTCTGGGCGCCGGACCTGTCGCTGCGCAACGGCCGCTACTACCTGTACTACGCGGCCTCGACCTTCGGGTCCCGCAACTCGGCGATCTTCCTGGCCACCAGCCCCACCGCCGCGTCCGGAACCTGGACCAACCTGGGGATCGTGTGGCAGACCAGCGATGCCAACGACTACAACGCGATCGACCCGAACCTGGTGGTGGACGCCGCCGGCGCCTGGTGGCTGTCGTTCGGCTCGTTCTGGTCCGGGATCAAGATGATCCGGATCGACCCGGCGACCGGCAAGCAGCACGGCGGGGACCGGACGCTGTACAGCCTGGCCCGCAGGCCGAACGCCGGGGGCGCGGTCGAGGCGCCGTTCATCGTGCGGCAGGGCGGGTTCTACTACCTGTTCGTGTCGTTCGACCTGTGCTGCCGGGGAACCGGCAGCACCTACCGGACCATGGTCGGCCGGTCGGCGTCGATCACCGGCCCGTACGTCGACCGGGCCGGTGTGGCCCTGACCTCCGGCGGTGGCACGGAGATCATGGCCACGCACGGCGGCGTCGCCGGGCCCGGCCACCAGGCGGTGTTCCAGGACACCGATGCGTGGGTGCTGGTCTACCACTACTACACGAGCACGGCGCCGGGCGGACGGCTGGGCATCAACCTGATCGACTTCGCCGACGGCTGGCCCCGGGTCTTCTGACACGGCGAAGCGCGCCGGTGCGGGTGGCACCGGCGCGCTTCGGCGTTGCGTTGGTTATCCGGCCGTGGAGAAGGCGTAGATGGTGGTGGTGTCGTAGGTCTGGCCGGGGCGCAGCACCGTGGTGGGGAACTGCGGCTTGTTGGGCGAGTCGGGGAAGTGCTGGGTCTCCAGCGCGAAGCCGTCGGTCTGCCGGTACACCCGGCCGCTGGTGCCGACCAGGGTGCCGTCCAGGAAGTTGCCCGAGTAGAACTGGATGCCGGGCTCGGTGGTGCGGATCGAGAGCACCCGGCCGCTGGACGGGTCGAGCACCGTCCCCGCGGACTCGAGCTGGCGGAAGGTGTTGTCCCGCCGGTCGAGCACGTAGTTGTGGTCGTAGCCCTGACCGATCACCAGCTGCGGGAAGCTGTTGCGGATCCGCTCGCCGATCGCCGTCGGGCGGCGGAAGTCCATCGGCGTGCCGGCCACCGGGTCGAGCGTTCCGGTGGGGATCAGCGTGGTGTCCACCGGGGTGTAGCGGCTCGCGTTGAGGGTCAGCTTGTGGTCCTCGATCGTTCCGCTGCCCTCGCCGGCGAGGTTGAAGTAGGTGTGGTTGGTGAGGTTGACGATCGTCGGCGCGTCGGTGGTGGCGCGGTAGTCCATCCGGATCTCGTTGTTCCTGGTCAGCCGGTAGGTGACCGTGGTGTTGAGCGTTCCGGGATAGTTCTCCTCGCCGGCCGGGCTGGTGTAGGTCATCCGCAGGCCGACCGTGTCCCGCTCGCGGATCTCGGTGGCGCTCCAGACCCGCTTGTCGAAGCCGACGTTGCCGCCGTGCAGGTGGTTGACGCCGTTGTTCTGCGCGAGCTGGTAGGTCTGGCCGTCCAGGGTGAACCGGCCGTTGGCGATCCGGTTGGCGTAGCGCCCGGTGATGCAGCCGAAGTACGGGCTGCGCTCGAGGTAGTCGGTGAGGTTGTCGAAGCCGAGCGCGACGTTGCCGGTGCGGCCGCGCCGGTCGGGCACCTCGATCGTCTGGATGATGCCGCCGTAGGTGAGCACCCTGATCTTCATGCCGCGACCGTTGCTGAGCGTGTAGCGGTTGATCGCGGTGCCGTCCGGCATGGTGCCGAAGACGTCCCGGTCGATCCTGGGTTGGTTGGTGCCGGCCGCCGGAGGGGCGGCCGGCCCGAGTGCGGCGAATCCGGTGACGAGCAGTACGGCGACCGCGACGTTTCCGGCCCTGCGGGTGAACCGTCTCATGAGGACACCTCTCTTCGCCCGCACCGTCGCGGGCAGCGTGTTCGGTATCTCGAACAAGATTCGGTATGTCCGACCGCAGAATGACGCTAGTGGTGTCCGAAAAGACGTGTCAACAGTCCGGGTTCACCGGTGGCCGAGGCGGCGCGACAACGTGTCCGCACCCGAACGAACCAGGGCGGCCCACTCCTCGCGGGACCGGTCCGCCCACCGGATGTTGGGCACCGAGATGCTCATCGCGGCGACCATCGCGCCTGAGCGCTCGTAGACCGGGGCCGCCACGCAGTACACCGCCGCGTTGGACTCGCAGTCGTCGAAGGCCATGCCGGCCTTGCGCACCTCGGCGAGGTGGGAGCGGAGCTTGGTCGGCGAGGTGATGCTGTGCGGGGTCATGGCCAGCAACGAGCGGTTCCGGGGGTACCGCGCGTCCAGCGCCTCGGTGGTCAGACCGGACAGCAGCATTTTGCCCACCCCGGTGCAGTGCGCGGGCAGCCGCCGGCCGACCGCGGAGACCATCCGAACCGGATGGGTGCTGTCCATCTTGGCGATGTAGACGACGTCGGTGCCCTCGAGCAATGCCACGTGGACGGTCTCGTCGCAGCCGGCGGCGACCTCCTGGGCGACCTCCTGGGCCTCCCGGGACATGTCGAGCCGTTCGGCGAAGCTGCTGCCCAGCAGGAACAGCCGCAACCCGAGGCGGTAGCGGGTGGGCTGGCCCGGGACCGGAACCAGGTAGGACCGGTCGGCGAGGGTGGTGACCAGCTCGTGCACCGTGGTGCGCGGCAGGCCCAGCCGCTCGGTGATCTCCGGCGCGGAAATCTCCGGCGTGTCAAGGAGAAGCTCGAGAATGTCCAGTGCCCGGCCGACTGCCGGAACCGCGCGACCCAACGCCGTCACCTCGTCGAATCCGGTACGAAATGTCGGACGGGAGCTTAGGTAGAGGTGCGGTGAGCTGTCAAAACGGCCGCAGTGGATCTTGACCGGCGGGCCGGGCGGCACGTAGATTCGATAGAATTCGAACGTCGAACCGGTTTCGATATTTCGAACAAGGAGTGGCATGCCTCGCTTCCCGGACGGCGCGCACTATCGCGTGGAGATCCCCAGTGTCGAGGGGCCACGTTGCCTCGACGCCGTGCTCACCGAGGCCGACCGGCTGGAGGTTCCGGTCAGCCGCGTGTCCCAGGGCAGCGGGGTCGGAATGCTCACCGACGCCGAGATCGGGGAGATGGTCAAGCTCGGCGCCGCGGCCGGCGTCGAGCTCAGCCTGTTCGCCCGGCCGTGCGCGGCGTGGGGGCCGTCGGCCATGGCCCGCATGCCGGCCGGCGCCGTGCTCGCCCCGACCGCCTGGGGGCAGGACCAGCTCACCGCCGCCGTCGACGAGATCCGCCGGGCCGCCGACCTCGGCGTGCGCAGCGTGCTGGTCTCCGACCTCGGGGTGCTGGCCACGCTGGGCCGGCTGCGCACCGCCGGCGAACTGCCGGCCGACCTGCAGGCCAAGGTGTCGGTGATGCTGCCGGTGGCCAACCCGGCCACCGCCGAGGTCCTGGTCGGCCTGGGCGCCAACACCCTCAACCTGCCCACGGACCTGACGCTGGCGCACATCGCCGAGATCCGCGCCGCGGTGGACGTTCCGTTGGACGTCTACGTCGAGGCGCCGGACAACCTCGGCGGCTTCGTCCGGCACCACGAACTGCCCACCCTGGTGGAGCTCGCCGCGCCGGTCTACATCAAGTTCGGCCTGCGCAACGCCCCCGACGTCTACCCCTCGGGCACCCACCTGGACGACCTCACCACCGCCCTGTCCCGCGAACGCGTCCGCCGCGCCCGCCTCGGCCTCGACCTGCTGCACCGCGCCGGCAGCACCGCCGTGTGCTCACCCCCCGGCGCACCAGGGCTCGCGCTGCCGGTGCCGTAAACCGCGTTGCCGGGCAGAATTGCCGCGAGCCGCACGCGATCGGAGTCATCCATGCCAGCTCGCAGCACCCTCACCACGCTGCGCACCCTCGATGGCCTGCAGCTGGCCGGCACCCTCGTCACGCCCGCCCAGCCCCGGAACAATGCCCTGGTCATGGTGCATGGCGGCGGCGTGACCCGGGAGGAGGGCGGCTTCTTCACCCGGCTGGCCGACGGCCTGGCCGAGTCCGGCATCGGCTCCCTGCGGTTCGACCTGCGAGGCCATGGCGAGAGCGAAGGTCTGCAACAAGAGCTGACGCTGGCGGCCATCCTGAACGACATCCGCGTGGCCGTGGCCGAATTGAAGGCGCGGACCGGCCTTCCTGCCGTGAGCCTGCTCGGTGCCAGCTTCGGCGGTGGCATCTGCGGCTACTACGCGGCCAAAAGACCAGACGAGATCGCTCGGCTGGTCCTGCTCAATCCCCAGTTCGACTACAAGAAGCGCACGATTGACAGCCGGCCCTACTGGTCCGACGACCAGCTCGATGACGAGACGGCCCGCCAGCTCGCCGCCGATGGTCACATCAACTTCACGCCGACCCTGAAACACGGCCGAGCGATCCTCAATGAGGTCTTCTGGTTGAGACCCGACGACGTCATCGGTGAGATCACCGCACCAACCCTGCTGGTGCACGGCACCAAGGACACCTTCGTCCCCATCGAATCCTCTCGGGCGGCAGTGAACTTGTTCCGCACCGAAGTCCGGTTGGTGGAGATCGAGGGTGCCCAGCACGGGTTCGCAGTCCACGAGGATCCCCAGTACCTCAACCCGCAAAGCCAGGAATGGCAGGCCGAGGTGATCCGCACGGTCTCTGGCTGGCTCGTTGCGCACCAAGGCTAGCGGGCGGGGTGCCGCGCGAGAACGTCGCCGAACTCCCGTACCGCCGGACGGCTGCGCCATGGTGCCAACGTCCGCATGACCTCATTCAGGACACGCAGGGTTCGACGGGAGTCGGTCGCCAGTGCGATCTCGACCGAGCCCAGGCCGACCGCAGCCGCTTCATCCGGCTCGCCGCTCAACGCTAGCGCCACCGCGCGGCGTGCCCGGAAGTACCCGGCATCCCGGCGGGAGAGCACCGCGGTGGACAACACCTCACCGAACAACGCCGCGGCCCGTCCCGGCCGACCAGCCTCGGTGAACGAACTGGCATTGCGCAACAGAAGCGTCTGGGCGGTGAAATAAGCACCGAGCCGGTCGGGCTGGTCGTCCGGCTTGACTTGGGCAAGTAGCTCGTGGGCATGGTCAAGCCGCCGCTCAACGGCCGGCAGTGGTTCGCCGATCATGGCCATACCCAGAGCGTGCTGCTGGGTGACCTCAGCACGCACGTTGGCTGGCAGTTGCCACGGACCTTCCATCGCTGCTTGCGCCAGAGTGAGCACGCGGAGCGCATCCCGGGCGTCATAGGCCATCTGCGACTTCTTGAGCAGCATGTAGCCCTGCATGGGCAGATCGCCGGCTTCCTGCGCCCATTCCATGGCGCGGTCGTACCAGAACGTCGCGTGACCTGGTTCCCGCATGTCACGAAGCAGCCAGCCGGCGAACTCAGCACCGGATGCGCCCACGGAAAGCAACTCCCGCCGGACCGAGGGGCGCACGTCACGACCATGTGTCTCAATGGTTCGCAGGAGTTCGAGGACAGCGGGAAGGGTTGCGGCCGGTCCGAGTTCGCCATCATCCGCAATGCAGATATCCAGCTGGCGGCGACAGTATTCGGCCAGTGGGCCGTCGAAGAACCTTGGTGCATCCTTCAGCACCGCGACCACGTGATGTCGCTCGTCCGTGTTGAACCCTTCAGCTGCGATCGGCCGCATCAGCAAGGCTGAGAGCCGCGCCCTGACCTCGCCCGACGCCTGACTGAGACAGGTGTCGAGGATGGCCTGGGTATCGGGCCACGGGATGGTTCGCTCGCCGCCTTTCTCCCACTTGGACACGGTGCGCGCGGCAACGCCCAAGCGCTCGGCGAACGCTCGCACACTGAGGCGCAAAGCAACGCGGAGAGCGCGTGTTTCCCGGCCGGTCCACCGGCCGACTGTGTCCATGACGTGGGATTTTCCTCCGAGAATCCCGATTCTCGCAGGCTGACAGGCTGATCGGGGACAAAGGTGCGACAAAGGTTCTACAGCCGCTCATTGGCAGCCCGGCGTCGTTCATCCAGGCTCATGAGCAAGGCACCTGGCGCCGGATTCTGCCGGTTCGGCGCTGGGTGCCATCCATGTCGGTACAGATGAGAGTGCGACACGACAGAATGAGAGTGCGAGCGAGACGGCGTGGCGCCCGGACGAATCCGACCAGGGTGGTTGGCCAGTCGACCCACGTTTTCCGGGGCCAAGGCGAGGCGATCACGGTGGCCGAACTGCTTGCGGACGCGATCGAACGCGGCGAGGGAATTCGCCTGAACTGGCCGCTGGACGACTTCGATCGCAGCCCGATCCGACCCGACGAGTGGGACCAGT
>NZ_DASTBH010000324.1:0-19694 GCF_035712165.1 Actinophytocola sp.
GGTCTGGGCGGAGCCGGGGGTCCCGACGGCGCCGACCCCGGCGGCGCCGGCGGAGCCGGTGGCTTCGGTGGGGCGGGAGGTCCCGCCGAGGGTGGCGCGGGTGGCGCGCCGGGTGGCTTCGGTGGCCCCGGCGGTGCCGGCGGCTTGGGCGGACCAGGCGGAGCCCCGGGCGCACCGGGCGGCCTGGGCGGCCCGGCTCCGGGCGCTCCGGGCGGACCCGGCCGCGCACCCGGCGGACCGGCGCCCGGCATCCCCGGCCGGCCGGGAGCGGCCGACGGCGGAATCGGGTCCCGGTGCCCCACATCCATGTACAGCGCCGACTGCAGCTTGGAGAACCAACCGCGTTTGGGCGAGTCCTCCGCCTCCTCCTCGGCCTCGGCGACGGGCACCGCGACGGGTTTCAGCTTCTCCCCCGTCCACTCAAGGAAAGCCCCGCACGATCCGCAGAACGCGTCGGTCTCCTTGTTGTGGAAGCCGCAGGTCTTGCAGACGATCACGGCCTATCCACCTCCACTCTATGCACGACATGGGCTGGCTTCGCCGCGGCGACCGCGGCGTCCACGAGATCCATCGGCACGGTCGACGGATCGTGGACCCGGATACGTACCGCCAGCCGCGGGCTGGCCTCGCCGGGCATCCGGGCGCCCGGATTCTTCGACCAGCCGACCGCGCCGCTGTCCGCGATCTCGACCCGTCCGCCGGTGAGCACCTGCAGGTTCGCCCGCAGGCCGGCGACGGTACCGCGCATCCGGTACATCTCGACGGCGGTCGCGAGCACGGCCCGCCGCCGCTCGATCGGCCAGCCTTCCTCCATCTCGATGCCGACCCAACCGGCCAGCCACTCGAGAAAATCCTCCGGCGCCAGATAAGGGTCGAAGTAGTCGACCAGACAGTCCAACGTGGCCAGAATCGGTGCGAGCACGTCGTCGAAGCCGGCGACGAACCGTTCGGTGAACGGATCCTCCTGGTACACCGCCGGCAGCATCTCGACGAACGGCGACCGGGTCTGCATCCCGGGAACCATGCCGCGCATCAGTGGTCCTCCACCCGGACGTGGTGCTCGTAGGAGAAGATCAGGCTGTGCGCGTCGACGTCGAGGCGCTGGGCCTCCTCGCCGCGTTCGCCGGTCACCGGGTTGGCTCCGAACAGCCGCACGTCCTCGACCAGCTCGACGCCCCGAACCCGTTGCAGCAGCGCGTAAACGTCGCCGGCCTGCACCGGCCGCCCGAACGGCCAGCCCTTTCCGTCCGGCCCGCCGCTGATCGGGTTGAGATGGGTGTACAGCGCCTCCAGCGCGTCCGCCCGGACCCGGGCCTTGTCCAGCCGCGGCCGGGCGATCACCCGCGCGACCACGGTGACGCCGCGGTACCTCGGCGGGGAGACCAGCACCCGGGTGCCGATCAGCCGGACCTCGTCGAGCCGCTCGGAGATCCGCTGCAGCGTCTCCTCGCCGGGCACCAACTCCGGAAAGTCGATCTTGCCGGCGTTCTGCGCGGCGGCCGGCACGATCAGCACCCGCACCGCGCCGGCATCCACGTCGTCGTCCCCCGCGGTGACGCAGCGGACCCGGGCCACGTCCGGCGCGGCCTCCTGGGTGATCGCCTCGTAGTCCTCGGCGGTGACCGCGCGGCTCCTGGTGCGCAGCAGGATCGGGCCACGCGCCTTGGCCTGCTCGACCGTCTCGCCGTCCACGCCACCCCAGGCCGCGTCCAGGTTCTCCACCTTGTTGACGAAC
This sequence comes from Actinophytocola sp., assembly GCF_035712165.1. Classification (GTDB taxonomy): domain Bacteria; phylum Actinomycetota; class Actinomycetes; order Mycobacteriales; family Pseudonocardiaceae; genus DASYTH01. The sequence continues at coordinate 1,736 of NZ_DASTBH010000324.1, forward strand.
GGGATCGACGACTTCAGCGTCTGGATGGAACCCCGGCCCACGTTGCCGACCCGGCCGCCCCCGGTGGCGTACTTGCGCAGCCGGATGGTCTGGCCGAACTCCGGAACGGCGCCGTACTGTCGCAGCCCGCCCTCCGGCTCGCGGATGACCGGTCCGAAGTAGACGGTTCCGGAAACGCCGTCCAGGATGTAGTGCCGGTCGTTCGGGCCGCTGCCGGCGAACTGCTGCACCTGGGTCCACTCCACCCAGCCGTCCGCCGACGAGGTCTCCAGCACCGCCGCGCCCGCGCCGATCACCACCGGCGTGCGCTGCACCTGGAACTGCTGGCCCGGCACGCCTTCGGACAGCCCGATGGTCTCCTCTTCGATGATCTCGCAGTGGTTCGCCTCGACCGTGCCGCCGACCGTGCTGGCCGACAGGGCGGTGACGTACGGCGACGCGGTGTAGGTCGGCATCTCCGGGTCTACCTCGATCACCCTGGCCCGCAGCCAGCCCGCGGCCTCACCACCGAGCACGGACGACTCGTGGTCGGACGGGACGTGCACCATGATCTGGCCGGCGGAGTTGAGCGCGCCGGTTCCGTCGTGGCTGACCTTGCAGGTCTTCCATTCCTTGCCGTTCCACGCCTCCCACGCCAGCGGCGGGTGGTCCGGGTGCACACCGACACCCTCGACCCGGCAGTCGAGGTCCAGCCGCACCACGCAGTTCGGCACCGGCACGGACAGGCCGACCAGCAGCAGGTCGCCCACCCGCGGGACGGGCGAGAACGCCTGGAACGACTGGCCCATCTTCAGCTCGTCGGTCCGCTCCACCGGTCCTTCGTCGGACACCGTCTGGCTGGAGACCTTGTGCAGCGAACAGGGAATGATCTGCAGATCGTCGTCGGTGGAGAACACGATCGACTCGTCGACCTCGGTGCGCAGCGTCGCCACGTTGGTGCCCATGGGGATGCCCACCGAGGCGACCGCAGGCGCGGACAGCCAGAACGTCACGTCCACCTGGGCCGGCGTTGCCGGGATCAACCGCAGCCCGATCAGTTCGAGGAACTTGACGTAGAGCCGGTCCGGGACCTGGTTGAGCCGGAACAGCAGTTGGTCGGTCATGAACGCGAAGGTCTCGATCAGCGTCACGCCCGGGTCGGACACGTTGTGGTCCGTCCACTCCGGACAGCGGCGCATCACCATCCGCTTGGCGTCGTCGACGAGATCCTGGAACCGCCGGTCATCGAGGTTGGGTGCCGGTAGCGCCATCAGTAGTCACTCCCATCCTCGGGGATCGTGTAGAACGGGAACACCAGGTTCCGCCGGTCGTTGGTGTCCTTCGGCCGGTACTGGATGTCGATGTAGAGCGTGCTGTGGTCGGCCGGATCCGGCGCGATCAGCACCGCCTCCACGTCCACTCTCGGCTCCCAGCGCAGCAACGCGTCGCGGACCACCCGGGACAGTTCGGCGATCGTCTCGACGTTCACCGACCGGAACACGAAGTCCCGGATCCGGCTGCCGAACTCGGGGCGCATCGGGCGCTCGCCGGGATAGGTGGACAAGATCAGGCGCATCGCCTGTTCCAGCTCCACCTCCCGGCGCACGAGGGCTATTCCGCCCTGCGGCCCGACCCCGAGTGGGAAGGCCCACCCGGCGCCGACGAAATCCTGTGTGGTCATGCGCCTTCCCTCAGTTCAGCTTGAGCATTGAGCCCTTGACTTCGGTGATCGCCGGGCTCTCGATCTTCACGCCCATCTTTCCGGTGAGCTGAAGCTGGCCGTCGGTCTCCATCTTGATCCCGCCGGTTCCGGCCTTGATGTTGATCGCGCCGAGTCCGGGACATTCGATGGTCAGCGTGCCGGACGGGGTCTTGCTCGCCGGCGGGGCCGGGTTGCAGGACAACGTGATCGTTCCGGCGACCTGGTCGATGGTCAGCGAGAGCTTGTCGTCCTTGGTGCCCAACACCATGGACGACTTGATCGGTGGCGAGCCCGGTGGCCCGGGCGGCAGGTCGTCGGTGAACAGCAGCCGGTTTCCCGCGGGGCTCGCGATCCCACGCTCGTTCACCGCGCCGGAGCCGCTCACCGCCGTGCTCAACGGACCGTACTTGGAGTTGCTGTTGATCAGTCCGCCGAGCACGTAACCCCGCCGGGGATCACCGAACTCGAAACCGATCAGCACCTCGTCACCTACCTCGGGCAGGAACAGCCCGCCGCTGCGCGGCCCGGCGCCGAACTGCACCACCCGCGCCCAGTCCGACTCGTAGTCCGGCGAGAGCCACGGCAGTGCCACCTTGACCCGGCCGAGCTTGTCCGGATCCGCCACGTTGGTCACCACACCGCACACCAGCCCGGGAATCTGGGTGCGCTGGTCGCGGGCTCCGGCGGTCAACCCGAGCAGGTTGCGGTTCTGCCTGCCGCTGACCCAGAACCGGGTGTGGTAGCCGTTCTCCATGGGGTCGAAGATGTGCCGGGCGTTGGTCACCGTCCACTTGCCGATGAACTGCTTGGGCACCCCGTCGATGTCCACCTGCGCGCCGGCCTGGATCGCCGGGTCGCCCATCGCGTCACCCTCGGCCTCGGCGAACGTGCTGGCGATGTGGTCGGCGACGCCCTTGGCCGCCTCCTCGGCCGCCCGGCTGGCCGACGGGCCGAACGCCAGCGGCCGGTCGACCACGACATAGGCGGTGTTGCTCGGCGACGTGCCGAAGTCGATCTTCGGCAGGCCGGGGATCGGTGGCAGCGCGGGCAGTGAGGGCAGCGGCGGCAGGAAACCGTCGGTGAAGGAGTTGGCCAGGGTCTTGGGCACCTGGCCGTCGATGGTCGCGGTCCCGCTCACCGAGTCGGTCTTGGACGCGACCACCTTGGCGTCCTTGGAGTCCCACATCCGGACCTCGACATCCGGCGTGATGTTCGCCGCCGAGATCCGGGGGAAGAAGCTCATCAGGTTGTCCTTGAACATGAGCTTGCCGGTGTCCAGCCCGAGCGCCCCGGCCGCGGCGCTTGCCATCCCGCCAAGCCCGCCACCCGCGGAGCTTCCGGAGGCCGGGCGGAAGAAGAACTCTCCGCCGGCCACCCCGGTCTCGTAGCCGATCTCCCTGGCCCGCTGGGAAAGGAAGTCCCAGTCGGTCTGCGCCACCTGGGCCATGTGGTCGTGGGTGACGTTGGTGGCGGTGACGTCGCCGATGGTCAGCCCGGCGTTGCGAGCCACCTGCTTGGCGATGTCGGAGTCGGTCATGTTGACGTAGGTCTTGGTGCGCTTGGCTCGCTGCAACCGGTGCGCCTGTTCGTAGCCCCGGACCACAGTGAAGATCATGTTGTCCTGGCAGATCGCCTCGATGGAGGTGATCTCGCCCTTGATCAGCGACGTGGTCATCTCGTCGCTTTCCTTGCCGCCCTTGATCTCTATCTTCGCGCCGATGGCCAGCCCGGCGTCGTCGGCCAGGGATCCCTTGTCGTCGAGGAAGGTCAGCTCGAACATGTCGGGCAGGTGCAGGTGGGTGTCCACCACCGTGCGGATCAGGTTCTCCTCGGCCGAGGAGCCCAGCGGCATCCCCAGCGGGGAGCCGATCATCACCACCGGGTGGACGACCCGGCCGAAGTTCCCGCCAAGCAGGCTCGTCATGACCGCCTCGCGGTGAGTTCGTCGGGGTTGGGCAGGTAGATCGTCGTGCCGGGCCGGACCCGGGTCGGGTCATTGATCTTGTTCACCTCGGCGATCCGGCGCCAGATGCCGGGGGTGCCGTACTTCTCCATGGCGATCGACTGCAGGTTCTCCCCGTGTGCCACGGTGTGCGTGCGCCGGCCCGGAATGCCGCCGGAGGTCGGGTTGGTCGGCAGGCTGCCGAGTTTGCTCGGCACCTCGTTCATGGTGATGCTGACCTTGGCCCGGGTGGGGATGCCGGCCGGGGTGAACCGCTCGTAGGTGATCGAGCACGAGCTGATCGTCACGTCGTACATGAAGCCGATCATCGGCGGGCCCCACTGGAAGGTGAGCGGCGCCGGTGCCGTGGAGAAGTTCGAGCCTGCGGCGGCGAACTGGGCGAGCAGCCCGGTGCTCGGGTTCATCCAGGTGAGCAGGGTGTCGCAGCGCAGCTTGGTGAACGGGCCCTCCATGATCACGTCGGCGAGCTTGATCTGGGATGCCTTGACCTGGCGGGTGTACGTGCCCGAGGTGCCGGAAGTCTTGGCGCCACCGGCGAGTGCGGTCGCGTCCGGGCGCTGCGGCCGGCTCATTCCGCCCGTGCTCGAGCTACGGGACATGGTGATCGTCTCGGGGTTGAAGTCGAACGGGACGACTCCGATATTGGGCGGGGTGATGCAGTAGAGCGTCGCGGGGATGAGCGAGCCGATGACCGACACCGCGTCGACGACCGCGCCGACCGCCATGCTGACGGCGCCGGTGACCACCCCGACCGCGTCGCCGGCGACGTCCACGGAGGCCTGTGCCTTGGCGGTCCCCTCGGCGGCCTTGTCACCAGCCTTGTTGACATCGGACCCGGCCTGGGCCACATCGTCCGAAAAAGCCATTTCTCTCCCTCTCCCAACGAGCTCGCGGTCACCCCGGCGGTTACAGGAATCCCTCGTGCACCAGCGTCAACTTCTCCACGGCGATGCCGAAGGTGGACGCGCTCAGCTCCGGACCGTCCCACTTGGCCGGATAGACGTTGCGCAGTGACCAGCTCGCGACCGGATCCAGGTGCGAGTCGAGCAGGGTGATCTCCGCCGTCCCGCCGCCGCCGCTGGTCTGCGCGTTCATCCAGCCATACACCTGGCTGCGCAACCAGTTCTGCACCTTGGACGAGTCCGCCGCGTTCATCGCCCGCTCGAGGACGATCGGCTTGTACTCGATGTGTTCGGCGAGAATCGGCTGGTACTCGTAGTTCCCGCCCTCCTTGACGGTCTTCGACTTGAACTCCACGGCGAGGCCGGTGCACTTCGACCAGCCGCCGAGGTTGACCCCGTCGATCGTGACCGCGAAGCGGGTCTGCAGGCCGAGCATCGAGCTCACGCTGAGCGGCATGGTCTGTCCTCTTTCGACGGTCGGGAGGTGGCTACGCCTTGTCGTCCTCGAGGAAGCCCTCGTGCTCGAGCTCCAGCGTCTCGATGGCGACCGAGCTGGATCCGGCGTCCATGGACGTGATGGCCCACTTCTTCGGCATCACGTTGCGCAGGTGCCACTCCATGATGTCGGTCTTGCTGGAGTCCTGGAGCGCGATCCGGATCTCCGAGCCGGCCTTGTGCGCGAACGAGTTGCTGTCCAGCCACTTGCGAACTTCCTTGGAGTCCTTGCTGTCCGCGGCCCTGGTCAGCTTCACCGCGGTGTACTTGGTGTTGGCCGGCGCGAACCAGCGCGCGTTGCCCGCGTCGCCGGCCCGGTAGTCCGCAACCTCCCAGGTGACGTCCAGGCCCTCGGCCTTCTGCCAGCTTCCGAGATCCGGCCCGCCGGTCACCTTGACGGTGAACCGGTTCGCCAGACCGATGGCCGACTGGTCGTTCAGCATCGCACTCTCCTATCGGAAATCCGTGAGCAGGCCGGCCCGCTCCCTGTCGATCAACAACTCAAGGCGCAGCCGGCTGCGCAGCCGGTCGTAGAGCCGGGCGGTCAACTCGTCCAGGTCGATCCGCTCAAGGTCGAACTGCCCGTCCTGCGTGAACGAGTCCGCGTGCGCCTCCTCCGGACCGATCACCATGCTCGGCGTGCTGGCCGGTGCGGTGGGCTGCACGGTGGGCGTTCCCGCCGGGCTCTGGCCGGTCTCCAGTTCGGTGGCGGCGGCCGACTGGGTGGCCGCGGCCGTCGCGCCGGCCATCATCACCGCGCGGTTCACGTTCGCCGCGGACTGCTCGGCGATGGCCTGCCGGACCTGCTCCATCGTGGCGTCGTCGAGCGTGGTGATGGCCGGCTGTCCCTTGATCGTGCGGTCCAGGTTGATCACCTGGAGCACCTGGCTGACCATCTGCGCCTCGTCCGGCGCCGGCGCCGGCGCGGTACCGCCGCCTTCCGGCGTCGGGCCTGCGGTGTCGACCAGCGTGGGCAGCGACGGCTCGGTGACCGGGAACGCGGTGAACCCGGACCCGCCGAGGGCGGGGTTGGTCCACTGCTCGATCACCTTGGTGGTGGTCTCCTGGGAGATCTGGCTGACCTCCACCCGGGCCGGCGCGCTCAGTGCGGCGTCCACGGCAGACACCGGCTCCGGGACGCTGCTGACGGTCATCGGCTCCGGCACCAGCGGGGCAAGCTGCACGCCTGCGGTGCGGGCCGCCTGGCTGAGCACCTGGGTGAGCACCGGATGCACCAGCGGTTCGGGGCTGTGCCCGTGGCCGGCATGCTCGTGCTCGGCGGCCACCGCCTCGGCCTCGAGTTCGGCGCCGGCCGGCGTGGCCGGGGTGGGCAGCGACGAACCGAGGGTGCGCTGTTGCACGACATGCACCAGTTCGTGCGCGAGCAGGCCGCGGGCCTTCGGGCTGTCCAGCGATCCGGCCTCCTCCGGCAGGAACACCTCGCCGCCCCTGGTGAACGCGCGGGCGCCGAGTGAGCGCGCCTCGACCGCCACCTCGGGTCCCCGGTGCACCGGCACGTCGGAGACGTCGACGCCGTGCCGGCTCTGCATCGCCGAAGCCAGACTCGTCGGCACGCGGGCGGTGCCGCGTCGGGTGGGGGCCGGTTGCTGGTCCGGGCGGGGTGGCGCGGCGCGGTAGACCAGGGGCGCGGGGCTCGTTGCCGGGCCGCGCCGGGAGGTCACGGCGGTGGGGCGCACCGGACCGGTGGGGGGTGTGCCCGGCGTGGCGGGCGGCGGCGGGGTCACGCTCACCGGCGCGGCGGGCTCCACGGCCGGATCCTCGGGTGCGGCCGGGTCCGGTGCGGGGCGATGGACCAGCGGTGGCGGTGGGGTGGGCGGTTGCTGGTCGTCCTCCGCTGCGGGTTCGGCCGGCGTGGCTTGCTCGGCCGGCCTGGTCACCTGGGTCGGCGTCGGCTGGGTCGGGGCCGGCTGGGGCTGGGTGGGCCGCTGGGGTGCGGCGGGCAGCGTCAGGTCCGGCTGGTTGGGGCGAGCGATCGGGGCGCCCAGGCCGAGCCGGCGGGTCTGGCCGAGGCTCGGGCGCCGGCGGGGGCGCTCGCCCTGCGGCTGCGCGGGCGGCGGGAGTTGGGGCGGCGGAGGCGGCGCGACCGGGATGGCCGAGCCGCCGGTCTGCGTGGCCAGGGCGTCCATCGCCGACATCGCGGACTGGATCGACGTGCCCGGTTCCGGGCTTGCCGGGCTTTCCGGGCGCACGATGGGCCGGGCGGTGGCGATGGGTGCCGGGCGGGGCGGGGCGGGCGGTTCGAACGACGGGCCGGTGTCCAGGCCGGGGATGCCACCCTGCTCCAGCCAGGTCGGGGCGAACCGCAACCAGCCGGGGGCCCGGTACGGCTCGGCGGGCTCACGGGCCTCGCCGACGTTGGCGCCGACGGCGTCGACCAGGTTCGGCGCGGCGGCCGGTGGTCCACTGTGGACCGGGCGGTGCACGATGGGGGGCGGCGCCGGGGCCACCGGTTCCGCTCGCGGCACGGCTGACTCGGGTACGGCCGGGATGGCCGCCGCGAGACCTTCGACCCGCCCGGTCGCCGGGACGATGGGCGGGCCGGAGATCGTGCGGCGGCCCGGCAGCGGTGCCAGCACCGGTGCCGGGCCCATCACCAGGGGGGCCGACGGGTTGACGGTGACCGGAAGCGGCGGCAGCGTCGCCCACTGCCGTCCGGGCCGCCGGACCGCGGGCGTATCCGGCGTGCCGGCGGTGTCCGGCGCAATGTGGCGGACGTGCTCGGGCTCCGCCACCGAACCCTTCCGCCGAAATGGCCAGCGCATCACTTTCTCCCGTCACCGAAGAACCGGTCAGTCCTCCGCACCGAACCTCGTGTGGATCTTGCCGATCTCGGAGATCACCCGTTCCCGCACGGGATGCTCGAGATCGAGGATCTTGTCGAGGTCCCAGTGCAGGTAGTAGGCGACGTACGCGACTTCCTCCCACACCCGGTCAGTCGCGTACGTCACGATCCCCCCGGCGCATCACCGGCGACATCCACCGTGAAGTCCTGACCGCAGTGCGGGCAGCTGACTCCGACCTCGGTGTGGCCGTCGGCGTTGATCCGCCGGTAAAGGTCCTGCAGGAACGCGAGATCCGACGCGAACAGGTTCTCGACCACGAAGTGGTCCACCTCGGAGACCGCACCGAGCGTGGTGACCGTCCGGGCGAGCAGCAGCACCGTCAGGTAGGCCGGGTTCTGCTTGGCCCTCGGGTCGGCCTGCGTGGTGATCTCGTCCCGGGCCGTCGCCAGCCGCATGACACCGTCGCGGTGCACCACGCCGTGCTCGTCCACGTAGCCGCGTGGCAGCGTGAACGGGTACTCGGTGCGCAGACCGCTGGTCGGCTCCGCCAAGGCCGTCAAACCGACACGCGCTGGATGCGCTCGGACACGATCGTGACCGTCTCCATCAGCACCTCACTGGAACCGGCCTTCAGCGCGCCGATCTCCAGCTTGGACGGCCAGGCGTGCTCGAGGTGGTAGCGGGCCACCGGCTTGCCGTCGGTGTTGTACATGATCAGCGAACAGCTCTTACGGGCCGCGACGATGTTGCCCATCAGCACCGCTTCGTGCCAGGCCCACAGCTCCATGCTGCTGTTCTTGCCGCGCTTGAGCACCAGCGTCGCCGGCTTGGTCTTGCCGGGCAGCTTCTTGAGGACGACCTCCTTGTCGGTCGACTCCATCAGCTCCACCGGCTCGACCTCGGTGGTGATGCCCTGCAGCTCGGAGAACGCCGCGATCTCCACGCCGTCGATGGTCAGCGAGAACCGGGCGGCTGTGATCGCATCGTTCGGCTGGTTCGGGCCAAGTCCGGTTGCCATGGTGAATCCTCCTTAGTGGACGGAAGTCTGGGTTGTCGGGTGGCCGGTCACTCTTCGAGCCCGGCGCCCTCGGCGAACTGGGAGATGCGGAACACCACGAACTCGGCCGGCTTGACCGGGGCGATCCCGATCTCGACGACGAGGATGCCGGCGTCCCGGTTCTCCGCCGGGTTGTTCTCCTCGTCGCACTTGACGAAGAACGCCTCGGCCGGAGTCCGCCCGAACAGCGCGCCGTCGCGCCACACCCGCCGCAGGAACATGGTGACCGTGCGCCGCACCGAGTCCCACAGCTTCGGGTCGTTGGGCTCGAACACCACCCAGTTGGTCCCCTGCAGGATGGACTTCTCCACGTAGTTGAACAGCCGCCGCACGTTGAGGTAGCGCCACTCGGGGTCGCTGGACAGCGTGCGCGCGCCCCACACCCGGATTCCCTGGCCGCGGAACGACCGGATGCAGTTGACCGCGATCGGGTTGAGGATGTCGTGCTCGCCCTTGGTGATGTTCAGCTCGAGGGTGACCGCGCCCCGCACGACCTCGTTGGCCGGCGCCTTGTGCACGCCTCGGCTGGAGTCGTTGCGGGCCCAGATGCCGGCCATGTGGCCGCTCGGCGGAACGAACACCTGCTTGCCGGCCACCGGGTCGGCGACCTTGATCCACGGCCAGTACATCGCGGCGTACTTCGAGTCGTAGCCGGTGACGTCCATCCGCCACTTCTTGACGTCCTCGGCCTTCAGGCCGGGCGGGGTGTCCAGGATCGCGACCCGGTCGGCCATCAGCTCACAGTGCGCGATCATGGCGAGCTGCACCGCCTTGACGTCCTCTTCGGACAGTGCGCCCTTCTGGTAGGCGGCCATCAGGTCCGGCACGCACAGCATGGTGACCTCGTCGATGGCCTCCAGGCCACCGAAACCGGTGCGGTCGGCGGAGTTTCCGACGTAGTCGTTCGACTCGATCTTCACCGGCGCCGGCGCCGGGCTGGCCAGGGCGATCTCGCCGGCCCTGGGCACGGACAGCGCCTTGCCCTTGGTCTCCTCGATCACGATCAGCTTCGACTGCTGCCGCACCACGCTGGCCACGTTGTTGGGGCCGCGCTTGGTGGTCACGTTGTCGAACGTCTCGACCGGCTGGCCCTGCTGCTTGACGATCAGCTTGAAGGTGTCCTCGCCCTCCTCGCTGGCGGGCGCCACCTCGATGGAGATGTCACCGGCGTCCGCGGCCCGGGCGGCGATGGTCAGGGCCGGGCGGCCCTCCTGGCCGGACGGCAGTTCCGCGTGCGGCAGCGCGACGTGGCCGTTGCCGCTGTCGGCGGCCGACCCGTTGCCGGCGGCCCCACCGACCCGCACGACGTAGGCGACACCGCCACCGTTCTGGAAGTAGCCGTACACGGCGTGCGCGAGGTAGTAGTCCTCGACGAAGTCACCGAAGGCCTGCTTGAACTGGGTCCAGTTGGTGACGAGCACGGGTTCGTGCAGGGGGCCTCGCTCGGCGAATCCCACGAAGGCGGCAACCGCGGTTCCCACGGCCTCGATCGGCCGGGAACCCGAGGAAACCTCCTCCATGTATACGCCGGGCGAGAGGTAACTGCTGGCCATCTCGGGTCTCTCCCTCGTTACGGTGCCTGGGGTCTGCGTCACCGGCGGCAGGATGACAACACCCCCTCGCCGGTGGCTCCCCCGCAGCCTGATCGGTTCCGGGCTCCCGCCGCAGTCGTCGCGGGGCGGAGCGGTGGGCGAGCGGTTTTGCACCTTCGGGCACCCGAACCGCACTGAAAGGACGGGCGGCCGACCGTGGGCCTGCGGGCCGTCCGCACGCAGACTGACCGAGTGATCACTGAGGTGGATGACGCGCTGTGCGTGCTGCTCGGCCGAGCGCTGCCGGAAGGCACGATGGTGCGGCTGGATCCGCCGAAGCCCACCTGGCAGACGGAACGCCCGTCCAAGGCGATCGACCTGTTCCTGTTCGGCCTGCACGACGATCCGCGCGGCCGGCAGTCCGGGTTCGACGAGGTGCGCGACGACCGGGGCGCGGTGCTGTCCCGGCGCGAGCCGGCCCGCCGCTGCCTGCTGTCCTACCTGGTGACCGCGCGGGCGCCGAAGATCAGCGAGGAGCACCGGCTGCTGGACATCGCGCTGCGCACCATGGTCTTCACCGACATCCTGCCGACCGACTGCCTGCCGGCCGAACTCGCCGCGCTGGACGCCCCGGTGTTCGTCAACGTCTCCGAGAACGACGCGGGCACGCTGTGGAGCAGCCTGGGCATGCCGGCCCGGGCCGCGTTCGTGTGCCGGATCAGCGCCCCGTTCATCCCCGAGCCGGACACCGACATCGCGCCGCCGGCCGAGAAGATCTCCCTCAACGCCGGGCAGGGCGTGCGCCCACCGGCCCAGGCCGGTCCGCTCGCCCCCGCCGGGCCGAAGAAGTGGGTCCGCACCCCGGCGGCGAACAACTCGGCCCCGGTGGGAGGTTGATCATGGCTCCAGCGGCCAAGATGGGCGACAAGGTCGTCGGCACCGACATCCACATCATCAACATCCCGTCGCCGGGCGGCCCGGTGCCCACGCCGCTGCCGCACCCGTTCGCCGGGACGATCACCGGCGGGTGCAGTACGGACGTGTTGATCCAGAACATGCCGGCGGCGGTACTGGGCAGCACGGCGACCAACGCCCCGCCGCACATCCCGCAGGGCGGGCCGTTCGCGGTGCCGCCGACCAACCAGGGCACCGTGATGAAGGGCAGCGCCACCGTACTGATCAACAACAAGCCGGCCGCGCGGACCGGCGACACGGTCATGACCTGCAACGACCCGGCACCCGCACCGACCAGTTCCATCGTGGCGGTGAGCACGGTCGACATCGGTGGGTAGGAGCGCCGGGTGACCAACCCCGATCTCGTGCCCGGTGAGGAGTCGGAGTGGGTGCTGTACCTCCAGCAACTGCTCAACCATCACTACCAGCAGGACGTGGTGCCGGAGACCGGTTGGTTCGACGAGGCGACGGCCAGCGCGGTCAGCCTGTTCCGGGACCAGAACGGACTCGAGAAGGGGGACGGGGTGGACGAGACCGTGTGGGAGCGGCTCGCCGGCACCTGATCCCGTGACTGAGGGAGGAACCAAATGGCGGATGAAGCGACGTCGGGCACCACGACGGCCGACCCGGGAACCGAGTCGGCGCCGACCCAGACCACCGGCACGCAGGCCGGCGGCGGCGGGTCGGGCGCCGGGACGGGCCCGTTGCCCGAGCTGGAGCCGGGCAGCACCAACACGCAGTGGGTCACGTTCCTGCAGCAGATGCTGAACTACTACTACCAGATGCAGGTGTGCGCGGAGGACGGCCACTTCGGCGGCCAGACGGCGGGAGTGGTCGAGCGCTTCCGGAAGGAGAAGAAGCTTCCGGCCGGCGACTCGGTGGACACGGCGGTCTGGGGCAAGCTCGGCCTGCAGGACTCCCCCGCGCAGTCGGGCGGGCAGGGCCAGTCCGGCCAACACGGTCAGGGACAGCAGGGCGGCGGTTCGCAGGACGCGGACTTCGACCCGGTCGACTGGCAGGTCACGATGGAGGCCGCCGGCTCGAACGAGACGTGCTGGGCGGCGGCGCTGGCGATGGTGCTGCGGTACCGGGGCGACAACTACACCGTCGAGGACCTGTGCCAGCGCGGCAATGTCTCGGCCACCGACTGGACCCCCGCGTCGCGCGCCCTCGAGATCGGCGCCGGGCTGAGCATGCGCTCGATGACCTGCCAGGCCGGCGTCGCGGCCAGTCTCGCGGCCGACCTGAAGGCGCATGGTCCACTGTGGACACCGGTGCCCGGCGACGAGTACCACATCGTCGTGCTGACCGGGATCACCCCGTACGAGGGCAACCCGCACGTGCACGTGCTGGACCCGCTGGGCGGCAACGATGTCTGGCTGTCGATGGCCGACCTGGCGTCCGGCTACGGGATCGGCGAGTCGTTCTCCGGCGAGGTGCTGGCCGGCACCTGACCGTTCCGCCCGCCGGCGCCGACCAGCCGGCCGGGCGCGATCGGCACGCCGGCGAGCACGAGCATCCCGATCGAGGCCAGTTCCTGCTCGTACCGCAGGAACCAGGCGTTCTGCTTGGCCGCTCCGTCGTCCTCGGACATCCGCCCGTTGTGCGGCATGGCCGTCACGTCCAGCGAGTACTGCACCTCGCCGGTGACGGTGACCATGCCGCATTCGCAGTTCTGGGCGAAGCCGACCGAGCACCGGCCGGCGAACGCCATCGTGTTCGGCGCGTGGAACTGGTACCCGGTCTGGGCGAACCGGTTGCCGGCCGCCGAGCCGATCGCCGGGGTGTAGGAGCCGAGCCCGGTGACCATCAGGCCGCGGCACATGGCTCGCAACGCCCGCAGCGTGCAGGCCCGCAGCGCGTCGGTCTCGGCCGGCACCCGCCGGGGGGTGGTGGTGATGTCCAGCTCACCGCTGAGGTGGAGCTCGACCCGCACGGCGACGTGGCCGATGTCGGCGGACGCGGTCGCCACCGGCGTTTCCGGCAGCTGATAACGGAACCCGGGTAACTCGTCGACTTCCGCGCGGCCCCGGGGAGCCTCCGATGCGCCTGACATAGCGTCCCCTTGGGTCATGGCCACTCCGCCAGTGTCGTTCCCGTCGGTGCGACCCCCGATGACCGATGGGGCAGATGTTGGGGCGGTCCGGCCGAACCCGATCGCCCGACCTGATCTTCGCCGCGGACGCTCACCTGGCCGAAACATGCCCGTCCCGCATCGGCAACACCCGCCAGTCAGCCTGGTGGCATGGACGAGACGAGGAACGCCGCGCACACCTGGCTGCTCCGGGTCGAGCTGGACGACCGGCCCGGCGCGCTGGCGCGGGTGACCACCCGGCTCGCCGCCCGGGACTGCAACGTACTCGGGCTCGCCGTGCTGCCGGTGCCGGGTGGGGTGGTGGACGAGTTGGTGGTGCGCACGCCGGCCGAGGTCGCCCCGGCGGCGTTGGTCGACGACATTCGCGCGGAGGGCGGCCGGTGCGTCGGACTGACCCAGGCCGACCTGCGCAGCCTGGCCGACGGGACGGTGGCGGCGCTGCGCGCGGCCGCCACGGCGGTGGCCGACCCGGCGAGCGTGGCCGAGGCGGTGCGTACCGTGCTTTCCGCCGACTCGGTGGTGTTCGAACCGGCCGACGACGCGGAAACCGACGACGGGCACCGGGTCACGCTGCCGGCCGGTTCCGGTCTGGCGCTGGTGGCCCGGCGCGGTTGGGCCCCGTTCACCGATCTGGAGCTGTGCCGGGCGGCCGCGTTCACCGAGTTGCTGGACGCGGTGGCCACGCGGATCTCCGCGCCGCTTGCCGTGTTCACCACCGACGGCGCCGGCGTGGTGCTGCGCCAGGGCACACCGGCCGACGCCGACGCGGTGCACCGGTTGCACACCCGCTGCTCGGCGCACAGCCTGTTCGCCCGCTACCACGCCGGGGTCCGCACGCTGCCGCGCCGGCTGCTGCACCGCCTGCTCAGCCCGCCGCGCGGCACCACCCTGCTGGCGCTGTGCGGCACCGAGGTGATCGGCCTGGCCCAACTGCTGCGCACCACCACGCCGGACGAGGCCGAGATCTCCGTGCTGATCGAGGACGGCTGGCAGGGCCGGGGTCTCGGCACGGCCATGATCCAGCGGCTGGCCACCATCGCCCGGGCCGCCGGGCACCGGGAGCTGGTCGCCTGGTGCCTACCCGGCGAGCAGGGCTTCGCCCGCTCCGCGGCCAGGTGCGGCCTGCCCATGTCGGTGCGGCGCGAGTCGGACCTCATCCGGATCGCGCTGCGGGTCTCACCGCTCCAGCGAGCCCTGCTCCAGGAAACCACGCTCCAGAGCGATCGCGACCGCCTCGGCACGCCGGGTGGCGCCGAGCTTGGCCATGATCCGGGTCAGGTGCACGCTGACCGTCTTCTCGCTGATGAACAGCTCCGCACCGACCTGACGGTTGGTCCGTCCTAACGCGACGAGCCGGAGCACCGCGCGTTCCCGGGGGGTGAACGGGTCCACGGTGTCGCGCGGCACGGCGTTGTCCGTGAGCACGATCCGGCCGCGTTTGGCCAGCCGCCGCACCGCCTCGCGCAGCGGGCGGGCGTCCAGCCGGTCGGCCACCTCGTCGGCGGCGCGCAGCGCGTCGGCCGCCTCGTCCCTGCGGTCCGCGGCCAGCAACGCCTCGGCCAGCCGCCACCGGCACAGCGCCTGGTCGTACACCGCGCCGTAGCCGAACTCGTCGACCGCCGCCTGCCACAGCGCCGGATCGCTGCGCCCCTGCAGCCGGCTGCCCTCGGCCAGCGCCCGGGCCAGCCACGCCCGGCCTTCCGGCCCGAGCGTGCCGGTGCGCGGCGCGCCGAGGTCGGCGGTCTTGCGGGCGTGCTCGACCAGCGGCACCCCCTGTTCCCGGGCCGCCTGCGCGGCCTCGGTGTCCCGGCGGGTGGTGGCCCGCACCACGATGTCGGCGTACGCGCCGGCGCCGAGCGCCGCCAGCTTGATGCCGGCCAGCAGCCACGGTCCGCCGACCTGGGCCCCCATGTCCAGCGTCTCCCGGATCCACTCGACCGCCCGCTCCGGGCGCCCCCGCCAGCACGCCAACTCGGCCGCGGCGGCCCCGAGCAGCAGCGCGATCTGCAGGTCCCGGTGCCGCTCCGAGCGCAGGTCGTTGATCAGCCGTTCGGCCTCGGCGAACCGGCCGCGGCCGACCATGACCGGAGCTCCGGCCGCGGCCATCCGGGCCGACACCGTGCTGGACACCCGGTGTCCGGGCGGTTCGCCGGCCGCGTCGCTGCCGTCCCAGTCCCCGGCCACGTACCGGCTGATCACCTGGATGATCCGCAGCTCGAGTCCGTAGGTGCTCCAGGTCATGCCGGTCAGCCGGGCCCGCTCGACCCCCGCGTCGATCACCCGGGCGGCCTCGTCCAGGCGACCCAGTTCGTAGGAGTGCAGCGCGAGCATGAACCAGGTCCGGGCCTCGACCGAGAGCGCGCCCGCCTCGACCGCCTTGCGCTGGGCCTCGTCCAGCAGTTCGCGCGCCTTCTCGACCTTGCCGGAGCCCTCGGTGAGCACGGCCAGCGTGGTGAGCGCGTCGGCCCTGGCCGCTGCCGCCGACACCGCCCGGGCGTCGGTCACCGCCTGTTCGGCCCGCTCCCGGGCGGCGTCGATCGCGTTCTCGCCGCGCAGGATCGTGGCGTAGACGGCGAGCACCCAGGCCCGCACCTCGCTGGGCGGCCGCTCCGCGACCAGCCGCCAGGCCTGCTCGATCACGTCCCGGGCTTCCGCCTGCCGACCGTCCAAAATGTACAGTGACTGGGCCAGCCGGCGGCGTAACCGGGCCTGCAGCTCGGGATCCGGCCGCTGGTCGGCGAGCTTGACCGCGGACCGGGCGTAGGCGATCGACCGTTCCGGCTCGCCGGAGGTGGTGGCCACCCAGTGCGCCCGGCGCAGCAGGGTCAGCTCGTCCACATCGGACGGCCGGTCCGCCTCGGCGACCGCGTCCCACAGCCGCAGGGCGCGCTCCAGGTGCCGCAACGACTCGGCCGGCGCGCCGAGCCGCTCGGCCTCCTCGGCGGCCACCACCGAAGCGGCCAGCGCCCGCGGCATCGCGTGGCTTTCCATACTGTGGTGGGCAAGCTCGGCGGCCGCGCCCCGGCTGCCCTGTTCGGCGGCGAACGCCTCGGCGTAGGCGCCGTGCAACCGGACCCGCTCGCCGGGTAACAGGTCGCCGTACACCGCCTCGCGCAGCAGCGCGTGCCGGAACGAGTACACCTCGGTCTCCCCGGTGACCAGCACATGGTGTTGCACGGCCTCGCGCAGCGCCTCCTCGAGGTCCACATCGGACAGGTTGGCCACGGCCCGCAGCCGGGCGTGCGGCACCTTCCGGCCGGCCACCGAGGCCACCCGGACCACCTGCTGCGCAGCCTCGCTGAGCCGCTCCACCCGGGCCAGCAGCACGTCCACCAGGGTGGCCGGGATGCCGCTGTCGGCGTCGGAGTAGGCGGCGAGCAGCTCCTCGGCGAAGAACGCGTTGCCCTCGGAGCGCCCGGCGACCTCGCGGACCACCTCCTCGGGCAGCACCTCCTCGGCCAGCGCGGTGACGAACTCCCGGGACGCGGCGGCCCCGAACGGCCCGAGCTCCAGCCGTTCCACCGCGGGCAGCCGGAACAGCTCGGCCAGCAGCGCCCGCAGCGGATGGCGCCGGGTCAGGTCGTCGCTGCGGTAGGTGCCCATCACCAGCAGCCGCTGCCCGCGCAGCCGGGCGAGCAGGAACGACAGCAGGCCCCGGGTCGAGCCGTCGGCCCAGTGCAGGTCCTCCAGGACCAGCAGCACCGGTGACCGGCCGGCCAGATCCTCCAGCAGGCCGTGCACCGCGTCGAACAGCTGCAGCTGGCCGACGTCCTGCTCGGCGCGGCCGTCCCGGGCCGCGCCCGGCCAGTTCACCTTGGTCAGGTCGGGAGCCAGCCGGCTGGGGTCGGCGATCGCCGGCACGGCGTAGTCGGGCAGCAGCCGGGCCAGCGCCGGCCGGGGCGGCAGGTCGGCCGGCAGCGCGGCGGTGCCGAGCGCCTCGGCGAACGGCAGGTAGGGCAGGCCGGTCTCGCCCGCGTCCAGGCACCGGCCGATCAGCACCAGGGCGCCGGCGGCCTCGGCGGCCGTGGCCAGCTCCTCGGTCAGCCGGGTTTTGCCCACCCCCGCATCGCCGGCGACCAGAACCCCGGCGGCGGACCCCGCCGCGGCACGGTCGAAAACGGCGCGCAACCGGTCCAGCTCCCGGCCGCGCGCCACCAGTGGAATCCCAGACCCCAGGCGTGGCACGGCCCGCATGTTACGGGGCGGCACCGACAGTGCTGACCATTTTTCCGGGTCAGGCCGTTGTGACGTCGAGCAGTCCGCGCTCGTAGGCGAGCGCCACCGCCTCGGCCCGGTTGGTGGCGCCGAGTTTGGCCATCACCCGGGACAGGTGCACGCTCACGGTCTTCTCACTGATGAACAGCTCCGAACCGACCTGCCGGTTGGTCCGGCCGAGCGCGACCTGGGCGAGCACCGCCCGTTCCCGTGGCGTGAACGGGTCCAGCGCCGGCCGCGGCGCGGCGTCCTCGCCCAGGG
>NZ_DASTBH010000325.1:0-15672 GCF_035712165.1 Actinophytocola sp.
GACCGGCAACCGGGGGGCGCTGGCCCTCGACCATCGCGGCGCGCTGCTGCTGGCCACCGGCGACGCCGGCAACCCGGCGGCCGCCCAGGACCCGAACTCGCTGGCCGGCAAGCTGCTGCGGCTCGACGCCGCCGGCAAGCCGGCCGAGGACAACCCGGTCAACGACTCCGCGATCGTGATCAGTGGCCTGCACACGCCCGGCGGGGTGTGTGCCGCGCTGGACGGCTCCCGGATCTGGGTCACCGACCGGGACGCCCGGCGCGACCTGCTCTACCGCGTCCAGTACGGCAAGCCGCTCGGCGAACCGGCCTGGACCTGGCCGGACCGGCCCGGCATCAGCGGCTGCGCCTCCACCCCCGAGTCGCTCTGGCTGACCGCCTCGGCCGCGGCCAACCTGCAGGTCCTGCCGCTCGCCCCGGACGGCACGTTCCGCGGCAAGCCCAACATCTCGATGCAGAACCAGGACGGGTTCGGCAAGCTGGCCGCGATCGACCTGGTCAACGAGCACCTCGCGGTCAGCGGCACGATGAACAAGGACGGCGGCACCCCGGTCTCCAGCGACGACCGCGCGGTCATCATCGTCCCGATGGTGGGCCAGGGCGGCAGCAGTGACTAGCCGCCCGCCTCTCCGTCACGTTCCCCTGAGGTAGCTGTTGGTCGGGCGCGGGCTTTCCCGGCTAACTACAACGTTCCAGGATCAGTTCGCGGACCCGCTTGGCGTCGGCCTGGCCCTTGGTCGCCTTCATCACCGCGCCGACGATGGCGCCGGCCGCCGCGACCTTGCCGCCCCGGATCTTCTCCGCGACGTCGGGCTGCGCGGACAGGGCCTGGTCGACCGCCGCGTACAGGGCGGAGTCGTCGGACACCACGGCGAGGTCGCGCTTGGCCACCACGTCCGCGGGCTCGCCCTCGCCGGCCAGCACGCCGTCCACCACGTTGCGGGCCAGCGCCGTGGTCAGGGTGCCGGCGCCGACCATGGCGATCACGGCGGCCACCTGGGCCGGGGTGATCGGCAGTTCGGCCAGTTCCACCCCGCGGTTGTTCGCCTGCTGGGCCAGGTAGGACACCCACCAGGAGCGGGCCTCGGCCGGCGCGGCGCCGGCGTCCACGGTGGCCGCGACCAGGTCGACCGCACCCGCGTTGACCAGGTCACGCAGCTCCGGGTCGGACAGCCCCCAGTCGGACTGGATGCGCTTGCGCCGCTCCCACGGCGGCGCGGGCAGGCTGCTCCGCAGCCGCTCCACCCACTCGCGGTCCGGCGCCACCGGGACCAGGTCGGGCTCGGGGAAGTACCGGTAGTCCTCCGAGGTCTCCTTGCGCCGGCCCGCCGAGGTGGACCCGTCGGCCTCGTCGAAGTGCCGGGTCTCCTGGTAGACCGTGCCGCCGCCGGCCAGCACCGCGGCCTGCCGGGTCATCTCGTAGCGCACCGCGCGCTCCACGCTGCGCAGCGAGTTGATGTTCTTGGTCTCGGTGCGGGTGCCGAACTCGGCCGCGCCCTTGGGCATCAGCGACACGTTCGCGTCGCAGCGCAGCGAACCCTGGTCCATCCGCACGTCCGAGACGTCCAGGCCGCGGAGCAGGTCGCGCAGGGCGGTCACGTAGGCCCGGGCCACCTCGGGCGCCCGCGCCCCGGTGCCGGACACCGGCTTGGTCACGATCTCGATCAGCGGGATGCCGGACCGGTTGTAGTCCAGCAGCGAGTAGTCCGCGCCGTGGATGCGACCGGTGTGCCCACCGACGTGCAGCGACTTGCCGGTGTCCTCCTCCATGTGCGCGCGCTCGATGCCGATCCGGACGACCTCGCCGTCGGCCAGTTCCAGGTCCAGCCAGCCGTTCACCGCGATCGGCTCGTCGTACTGGGAGATCTGGAAGTTCTTGGGCATGTCCGGGTAGAAGTAGTTCTTCCGGGCGAACCGGCACCACTCGACGATCTCGCAGTTGAGCGCCAGGCCGATGCGGATCGCCGACTCCACCGCGAGCCGGTTGACCACCGGCAGCGACCCGGGCAGCCCCAGGCACACCGGGCACACCTGGGTGTTCGGCTCGGCCCCGAACTCGGTCGGGCAGCCGCAGAACATCTTGGTGCGGGTGGACAACTCGACGTGCACCTCGAGCCCGAGCACCGGATCGAACCGGGACACGACCTCGTCGTAGTCCATCAGGTCTGTGTTCATGCCGGCCATCCGCAGCCTCGGCAATGCGGTGCCCGGTCGCTCTGGTCCTTGGCTGACGGGCTCACTTCTTCTTGTCCTCTCGCACCGCGCGAACGGCCAGCAGCGCGCCGGTCAGCGCGACCGCGATGCTGAGGACCGCGTTGACCAGCAGCAGCTTGTCCTTGTCGGTGCGCGCCCGGCGCAGACTGCCCACCGCGCTCACCGCGCCGGCCGTCGATCCCGCAAGACCGAGCGCGCCCTTCAGCTTCTTCCCCGAGGCCATCAGCTCACCATCTCCAGTTCGGGCACCCGGTTGATCAACGGGCCGCCGTGCGAGTCGTTTCGGGCCACCTCGTAGGCGGCGGCCACCCGGTACATCCGCTGTTCCTGCAGGGCCGGGGCCATGATCTGGAACCCGACCGGCAGGCCGTCGTCATCGGACAGTCCACACGGGACACTGATCGCGCAGTTTCCGGCCAGGTTGGCCGGGATCGTGCACAGGTCCGCCCGGTACATGGCCATCGGGTCGTCCACCCGCTCGCCGATCCGGAACGCCGTGGTCGGCGTGGTCGGCGAGACCAGCACGTCGGCCTTCTCGAACGCGGCGGCGAAGTCGCGCGTGATCAGCGTGCGCACCTTCTGCGCCTGGCCGTAGTAGGCGTCGTAGTAACCGGAGGACAGCGCGTAGGTGCCGATCATGATGCGGCGCTTGACCTCGGCGCCGAAGCCGGCCTCCCGGGTCAGCGACATGACCTGCTCCGCGCTGGCGCTTCCGTCGTCCCCAGCGCGCAGGCCGTAACGCATCCCGTCGAACCGGGCCAGGTTGGACGAGGCCTCGCTGGGCGCGATCAGGTAGTAGGCGGACAGGCCGTAGTCGAAGTGCGGGCAGGACACCTCGACCACCTCGGCGCCCAGCCGCTGCAACTCCTCGACCGCCTTGTGGAACGCCGCGAGCACCCCGGGCTGGTACCACTCGCCGGAGAACTCGCGCACCACACCGACCGTGACGCCGCGCAGGTCGCCGGCCGCACCCTCGCGCGCGGCCGCCACCACCGGCGGCACCGGGGCGTCGATCGAGGTGGCGTCCATCGGGTCGTGCCCGGCGATCACCTCGTGCAGCAGCGCCGCGTCCAGCACGGTGCGCGCACACGGCCCGGCCTGGTCCAGCGACGAGGAGAAGGCCACCAGGCCGTAGCGGGAGACGCCGCCGTAGGTGGGCTTCACCCCGACCGTCCCGGTGACCGAGGCCGGTTGGCGGATCGACCCGCCGGTGTCGGTCCCGATCGCCAGCGGCGCCTCGAACGCCGCCAGCGAGGCCGACGACCCGCCACCGGAGCCGCCCGGGATCCGGGACAGGTCCCACGGGTTGCGGGTCGGGCCGTAGGCGGAGTTCTCGGTGGACGAGCCCATGGCGAACTCGTCCATGTTGGTCTTGCCGAGGATCACGATGCCGGCCCGGCGCAGCCGGGCGGTGACCGTGGCGTCGTACGGCGGTTGCCAACCCTCGAGGATCTTGGAGCCGCACGTGGTCGGCGCGCCGCGCATGGTGAGCACGTCCTTGAGCGCCAGCGGAACCCCGGCCAGCGGCGAGGCCGGCTGGTCCTGCTCGTCCACCGCGCGGGCGGCGGCCAGCGCACCCTCGGCGTCCACGTGCAGGAAGGCGTTCACGCGGTCGTCCACCGCGGCGATCCGGTCCAGGTGGGCCTGGGTGACCTCGACCGCGGAGACCTCCCGGGCCTGGATCTTCGCGGCCAGCTCGGCCGCGGTCAGCCTGATCAATTCCGCGCTCATGCCTCTTCTCCCAGGATCCGTGGCACGCGGAAGCGGCCATCCTCGGCGGCCGGCGCGCCGGCCAGAGGCTGCTGCTGGGCGAGCCCGGGACGGACCTCGTCGTCCCGGAAGACGTTGACCAGCGGCACCGAGTGCGAGGTGGGCGGGATGTCGTCCGCTGCGACTTCGCTCACACTGGCCACCGACTCGAGGATGACGTCCAGTTGGCCGGCGAAGGTGTCCAGCTCGGCGTCGGTGACAGCCAACCTGGCCAGCCGGGCGAGATGCGCGACCTCGTCGCGCGAGATGGTGGGCACGTGCCGAGTCTATTTCGAGCACCAGGCGCGACCCGAACGGGTTGTTCCCGTCGGATGCTGGGGTGTAGACCGGAGCCAGTCCGGTGGGGCGGACGTGCGACAATCGTCGGCCGGCCAGGCGCGGACGGCGGGGTGTCGCGCACCCGAACTACGCAGCACAGGAGGCGTTCGCCTTGTCCTTCCTGATCCGGGTCCAACTCCCGGACACTCCGGGCACCCTCGGGGCGGTGGCGACCGCGCTGGGTGAGGTCGGGGCCGACATCCTCAGCGTGGACGTGGTCGAACGCGGGGCCGGGGTGGCGATCGACGACCTGGTGGTGGAGCTGCCCAAGGGCCGGCTGCCGGATGTGCTGATCACCGCCGCCGAGTCGGTGGCCGGGGTCGAGGTGGACGCGGTCCGGCCCTACGCCGGGGTTCTGGACACCCATCGTGAGCTGGAGCTGGTCGAGGACGTCGCGGCCCAGCCCGACGACGGCATGGCGATCTTCACCGAGGGCGTGCCGAGGATCATCCGGGCCGGCTGGGCCCTGGTGGTGGCCTCGGACGCGACCGGGGCACACCGGCTGGCGGCCAGCACCGCCGCCCCGGAGATCCAGACCCTGGAGCTGCCCTGGATGCCGCTGGCCCGGGCCACCGTGCTGGACGGCGAGGAGAGCTGGGTGCCGGAGACCTGGCAGGAGCTCGGCACCGAACTGGCCGCGACGCCGTTGGGCAAGCCCGACCGGGTGCTGCTGGTCGGCCGGCCCGGCGGCCCGATGTTCCGCGCCGCCGAGGTGGCCCGGCTCGCCCACCTGGCCGGCATCATCGCCGTCGTCCTGGGAGATTGAGTCACACGTCGATCGCGTAGACGATCAGGCGCACGGCCGGGACAGGGTTCCAGTCCCGCTCGGGCAGCCGGCGGAAGCCCAGCCGCTCGTAGAGCCGGTGCAGTGCCGGCATCCGCTCCTGGCAGCACAGCACCGCCGACACCAGGTCCAGCTCGCGGGCCCGGTCGAGCACGGCCCGGACCAGCGCCTCGCCCACGCCCCGGCGGCGCGCGGCGGGATCGACGGCCAGCATCCGGAACTCAAGCTCACCGTCCCGGCTCACCTCGCTGTACCGGGTGCCCGGCCGGGCGACGGTGACCGTGCCGAGCAGCCGCTCGTCGCCGTCCACGGCCACGAGCAGCTCGGCGTGGTCGTACCGCGACCGGGCGTCGGCCAGGGTGTCCGCATAGGAGGATGGGACGCCGGTGGCGAAGTAGTCGTCCGCCTGGTAGGCCCGCAACGTCAGCGCGCCGGTCGCGTCCAGCTCACCGGCCCGGGCCGGCCGGACGAGGACGTCACTCATCGGGCTCACCCACCGTCGCCCGCGTCCGGGCCGCCTCCGCACCCGCCTCCAGCAGCACCCGGAACCCGTCCTCGTCCAGCACCGGAACCTTGAGCTGGACGGCCTTGTCGTACTTGGACCCGGGCGCGTCGCCGGCCACCAGGAACGCGGTGTTCTTGGAGACCGAGCCGGCCGCCTTCCCACCCCTGGCCATGATCGCCTCCTTGGCCTCGTCCCGGGAGAACCCGGCCAGGCTGCCGGTGACCACGATCGACAGGCCCTCGAGATGGCGCGGGACCGACTCGTCCCGCTCGTCGACCATCCGGACCCCGGCGGCCCGCCACCCGGCCACCACCTCCCGGTGCCAGTCGACCTCGAACCACTCCCGGATGGACGTGGCGATCCGCGGACCGACCCCCTCGGTGTCGGCGAGCTCCTGCTCGCCGGCCGAGGCGATCGCGTCCAGCGAGCCGAACTCGCGGGCCAGGGCCTGGGCCGCGGTCGGCCCCACGTGCCGGATCGACAGCGCCACCAGAACCTTCCACAGTGGACGGTCCTTGGCCACGGCCAGGTTGGCCAGCAGTTTGCGGCCGTTGGCGGACAGGTCGCCCGCCTTGGTGCGGAACAGGTCCACGCGCAGCAGGTCGTCCTCGCCGAGGCCGAACAGCTCCGCCTCGTTGGTGATCACGCCGGACCTGAGCAGGGCGTCGGCGCCCTCGTAGCCGAGCACCTCGATGTCGAAGGCGCCCCGGCCGGCCAGGTGGAACAGCCGCTCGCGCAGCTGCGCCGGGCAGGACCGGCCGTTGGGGCAGCGCAGGTCGGCGTCGCCCTCCTGCTCGTAGCCGAGCTCCGAGTCACAGACCGGGCACCTGGTGGGCATGACGAACTCGCGCTCGTCGCCGGTGCGGGCGTCGACGACCGGACCGAGCACCTCGGGGATCACGTCGCCGGCCTTGCGGATCACTACCGTGTCGCCGATCAGCACGCCCTTGCGCTTGACCTCGCTGGCGTTGTGCAGGGTCGCCCTGGTCACCGTCGAGCCGGCCACCTTGACCGGCTCCATCCACGCGAACGGCGTGATCCGGCCGGTACGCCCGACGTTGACCCTGATGTCCAGCAGCGTGGTGGTCGCCTCCTCGGGCGGGTACTTGTAGGCGATCGCCCAGCGCGGGGCCCGGGAGGTGGTGCCCAGCCTGCGTTGCAGCGCCACATCGTCGACCTTGATCACGACGCCGTCGATCTCGTGCTCCACGTCATGGCGATGCTCGCCCCAGTGCCGGATGTGCGCGTACACGTCGTCGCGGTTGTCGAACACCTTGGTGTGCCCCGAGACCGGCAGACCCCACGCGGCGAGCGCGGTGTAGGCCTCGGACTGCGCGGCGGGC
Organism: Actinophytocola sp.; assembly: GCF_035712165.1. Taxonomy (GTDB): domain Bacteria; phylum Actinomycetota; class Actinomycetes; order Mycobacteriales; family Pseudonocardiaceae; genus DASYTH01. Next base: position 6,934 of record NZ_DASTBH010000325.1, read on the forward strand.
TCGAACCCCTCGCGCCTGCCGAGACCGTGGCAGATCATCCGCAGCCTGCGGCCGGCCGTGACCTTGGGATCCTTCTGCCGCAACGATCCCGCCGCGGTGTTGCGCGGGTTGGCGAACGGTTCCTTGCCGGCCTCCACCAGCGTCGCGTTGAGCTCGAGGAAGTCCTCGACCCGGAAGAACACCTCGCCGCGCACCTCGACCAGGGCCGGCACCGGGTACTCGGCGGTGCCGGTGAGCTGCTCGGGGACGTCGCGCAGGGTGCGCACGTTGAGCGTGACGTCCTCCCCGGTGCGGCCGTCGCCCCTGGTCAGCGCGCGGATGAGACGACCCTGCTGGTACAGCAGGTTGATCGCCAGCCCGTCGATCTTCAGCTCGCACAGGTACCGGGTGTCCGCGCCGACGGCCTTGGCCACCCGGTCCAGCCAGGCGCCCAGCTCGTCCGGGTCGAACGTGTTGTCCAGGCTGAGCATCCGCTCGAGGTGGTCGTGGGTGGCGAAGTCGGTGGAGAAGGTGCCGCCCACCTGCTGGCTGGGCGAGTCCGGGGTGACCAGGGCCGGGTGGTCCCGCTCGATGCGCAGCAGCTCGTGCCAGAGCTTGTCGAACTCGGCGTCGGAGATCGTCGGGGCGTCGAGCACGAAGTAGCGGAACCGGTGGGCGTGGATCTCCTCGGCGAGCGCGGCGTGCCGGTCCCGCACCTCGGCGGGCACGTCCTCCGCGCCTTCGACACTGGTCACGGCTGCAGACTAGCCAGTTTGCGCACCAGGTCACGCAGTTCCAGCAGGTCGATCGTGCCGGCCGGCGCGGTCACCGCGGTCTCCACCCGGCGCAGCCGCTCGGCCGCCAGCCGCTCGCCCAGGGTGGCGTCCAGCGGAAGGAAGGTCATCGCCTTCCGCGCCGCCGGTTCCAGCTCCCCCATCGCCGGATGGTGCACCGCCACGTCCACCACCCCGGCCGCCTCGTCCACCTGGGCCACCACGCGGACGTCGGCCAGCGCGATCCGGTGTGGTCCGAGGTTGACGGTGACCATGGTCGGGTCGGGCACCGGCGGCACCGAGTCGTGGTACTCCCAGATGGGGTCGTTCGGCGGCGCCGCCGCCTTCCAGGCGTCGGTGAACGGGCGCAGCTCCGGGTCCTCCTGCCCGCTCACCACCAGCGCGTAGATCGACCGCTGCCCCCGCTCCAGCGCGAAGTGCAACCGCGGATGCAACTCCGCGACCAGGTGACACAGCTGGTTCTCCACCCGGGCCGGCTCCCGGTCCCCCAGCGCCGCGGCCACCTCGGGCAGCATCTCCTGCCACCCGCCCCAGAACCGCTCCGCGAGCACCTCCGGCTCAGGCCCCCGCCCCTGCTCGCTACCCCCACGCCGCCGCCACCTCACCCACCCATCCTGCCCCACCCGGCGAGTCCCCACTTCCAGCCCGGCGAGTCCCCACTTCCAGCCCGGCGAGTTCCCCGTTCGGGTCAGCGGAGGATGTCGTGGTTGAGGCGGGTGATGGTGCTGAGCGGGATCTCCTTGGGGCAGGCGGCGGTGCATTCGCCGGTGAGGGTGCAGCCGCCGAAGCCGAGTGCGTCCTGGGTGGTGAGCATCGCCACGGCGCGGGTGTGACGTTCGGCCTGACCCTGTGGGAGCAGGCCCAGGTGGGTGACCTTGGCGGCGGTGAACAGCGTGGCCGAGCCGTTGGGGCAGGCCGCGACACACGCGCCGCAGCCGATGCAGGCGGCGGCGGTGAAGGCCGCGTCGGCGTCGGACTTCGGGACCGGCAGCGAGTTGGCCTCGGGGGCGCTGCCGGTGGGGGCGCTGATGTAGCCGCCCGCCTCGATGATCCGGTCCAGGGCGGAGCGGTCCACGACCAGGTCGCGGAGCACCGGGAACGGGCGGGCGCGCCACGGCTCGATGGTGATCGGCCGGGCCGGGTCGAGCCGGCGCATGTGCAGTTGGCAGGCCGTGGTGGCGCGCTGCGGCCCGTGCGCGACGCCGTTGATCATCAGGCCGCAGGCGCCGCAGATGCCCTCCCGGCAGTCGTGGTCGAAGGCCACCGGCTCCGAACCCTCGGCCACCAGCCGTTCGTTGAGCACGTCGAGCATCTCCAGGAACGACATGTCCGGGGTGATCCCGTCGACCTGGTACGGGACAAGGGAACCGGCCTCGTCGGGCCCGGCCTGCCGCCAGATCCGCAGCGTGTACCTCATGCATAGCTCCGGGTGCTGGGGGTGGTCGCGGTGAACTCCAGCGCCTCGCGGTGCAGCACCGGGTCGCCGCCGGTGTGCTCCCACGCGGCCACGTAGCCGAAGTTCGCGTCGTCGCGCAGCGCGTCGCCGTCGCCGGTCTGGCTCTCCACCCGGAAGTGCGCGCCGCAGGACTCGGTGCGGTGCAACGCGTCCAGGCACATCAGCTCGGCCAGTTCGAGGAAGTCGGCCACCCGCCCGGCCTTCTCCAGCGACTGGTTGAGCCCCTCGCCGTCGCCCGGCACCCGCACCCGGCTCCAGAACTCCTCGCGCAGCGGCGGAATCGCCGCCAGCGCCTTGCGCAGCCCCGACTCGGAGCGCTCCATCCCGCAGTGGTCCCACATCAGCCGGCCCAGCTCACGGTGGAACGAGTCGACCGAGCGGTCCCCGTGCACGCTGAGCAGCCGGTGGATCCGGTCCCGCACGTCCCGCTCGACGGCGTCCGCCTCGGCGGCGCCGACCGGATCGAACGGCGCGTCGGCCAGGTAGTCCCCGATCGTGGCCGGCAGCACGAAGTACCCGTCCGCCAGGCCCTGCATGAGCGCGCTCGCGCCGAGCCGGTTCGCGCCGTGGTCGGAGAAGTTGGCCTCGCCGATCACGAACAGGCCGGGGATCGTGCTGCGCAGGTCGTAGTCCACCCACAGCCCGCCCATCGTGTAATGCACGGCCGGGTAGATCCGCATCGGCGCCCGGTACGGATCCTCCCCGGTGATCCGTTGGTACATCTGGAAAAGGTTGCCGTACCGCTCCTCGATGCCGGCCCGGCCGAGCCGCTCGATCGCCTCGGCGAAGTCCAGGTACACGCCCAGCCCGCCGGGCCCGACACCGCGGCCGGCGTCGCACACGTTCTTCGCCGCCCGCGAGGCGATGTCGCGCGGCACCAGGTTGCCGAACCCCGGATACATGCGCTCCAGGTAGTAGTCCCGCTCGTGCTCCGGGATCTGTTGCGGCGGCCGGGGATCCGCCGCCGTCACCGGTACCCAGATCCGCCCGTCGTTGCGCAGCGACTCGCTCATCAGGGTGAGCTTGGCCTGGTGCTCGCCGCTGACCGGAATGCAGGTCGGGTGGATCTGCGTGTAGCCCGGGTTGGCGAACAGCGCGCCCCGCCGGTGCGCCCGCCAGACCGCGGTCGCGTTGCAGCCCTTGGCATTCGTGGACAGGTAGTAGAGGTTGCCGTACCCACCGGTGGCCAGCACCACGGCATCGGCCTGATGTGTACTGATCTCCCCGGTCACCAGGTCGCGCACCACGACCCCGCGCGCCCGGCCGCCGGCCACCAGCAGGTCGAGCATCTCGGTGCGCGGATGCATCCGCACCGCGCCGGCATGGATCTGCCGGGCCAGTGCCTGGTAGGCGCCGAGCAGCAGTTGCTGGCCGGTCTGCCCACGGGCGTAGAAGGTCCGGGACACCTGCGCGCCGCCGAACGACCGGGCGTCGAGCAGTCCGCCGTACTCGCGGGCGAACGGCACGCCCTGCGCCACACACTGGTCGATGATCGCCACGGACAGCTCGGCCAGCCGGTACACATTGGACTCTCGGGACCGGAAGTCCCCGCCCTTGATGGTGTCGTGGAACAGCCGCCGCACGCTGTCGCCGTCGTTGCGGTAGTTCTTGGCCGCGTTGATCCCGCCCTGCGCGGCGATGCTGTGCGCTCGGCGCGGGCTGTCCTGATAGCAGAACGACGACACCCGGTAGCCCAGTTCCGCCAGGCTCGCGCCGGCCGACGCGCCGGCCAGGCCGGTGCCCACCACCGCGACCGTGAGCCGGCGCCGGTTGGCCGGGTTGACCAGCCGGGCGGTGAACCTCCTGCGCTCCCAACGGTTCTCGATCGGCCCGGCCGGCGCCCGCTGGTCGGCGAGTGGCTCGCCGATGCTGTACTCGATCATTGGATCACTCCGAACAGGACGGCGTAGGGCACGGACAGGAAGCCCACGGTGATCACCACCGCGTAGCCGAGCGCGACCGGGCGGCTCACCCCGGCGAACCCGAGGCTGCGCAGCCCGCTCCACACCCCGTGCCGCAGATGGAAACCGAGCGCCAGCACGGCGACGGTGTAGGCGGCGACCACGTACCAGTGCTGGAAGTCCGCGGTCACGTTGCGGTACGGCGCGCCCGGCACACCGGCCGGGTTGAGCACCCCCGCGGTCAGGTCGAGCACGTGGTAGACGACGAACAGCGCGATGATCACGCCGCCCCACCGCATCGTGCGGGCGGCGTAACTGCCGTGCACCGGGGTGCGGTGCCGGTAGCCGACCGGCCGGGCGGCGTGCGCGCGCCGGGTCAGTTGGACGGCGACCACCAGGTGGGTCACCACGCACACCAGCAGCACGCCGCGCACCAGCCAGAGGAATCCCTCCTGGCCGAACACCGGGGCGAGCACCTCGCGCAGCCACCGGGCGTAGGAGTCCAGCGAGTCCGGTCCGAGGAACGCCTTGAGGTTGGCCAGCATGTGCAGCGTGACGTAGCCCAGCAGCACGATGCCCGTGCCGGCCAGGATCGCTTTGCGCCCCACCGTGGTACTGGTCAGAACCGGCATGCCAACCCACGCTACGAGCGCGTTGACGAGTCGTCCAATATATGAATCGGCTCATGACGATAGGCTCAGGCTATGACGCTGCAGCAGCTCGTGTACTTCCTGGCGGTGGCCGAGACCCGGAACTTCACCCGGGCCGCGCAGCGCGCCCACGTCGCGCAGCCGTCGCTGTCCAAACAGATCCAGACGCTGGAGACCGAACTCGGCGCCGCGCTGTTCAGCCGCGCCCGCGGCCACGTCGGGCTCACCGCGGCGGGCGAGGCCCTGCTGCCGATCGCCAAGCGCATCCTGTCCGATGTGGACGCGGCCCGGCTCGAAGTGGGTGAGCTGGTCGGGTTGCGTGCCGGGCGGCTGCGGCTCGGCGCCACCCCCAGCCTGTGCGTCGGGATCCTGCCCGACGTGCTGCGCCGGTTTCACGACACGTACCCCGGAATCCAGCTTGTCGTGCAGGAAAGCGGTTCGCGGGACCTGACCCGGGCGCTCACCGGCGGCGAGCTCGACCTGGCGTTGATCATCGTGCCGCCGCAGGGCGCGGACGCCGCCCTGACCGCGACGCCGATCCTGCGGGAACGGCTGATGGTGGCGAGCGCGGCCGGGGGTCCGCCGGGGCCGTCCCGGCTCAGCGGGCTGCGGGACACCCAGATGGTGATGTTCCGGGACGGCTACGACCTGCGCGAGACCACGCTGCAGGCCTGCCGCCGGGCCGGGTTCGAACCGCGACTGGCCGTGGCGGGCGGCGAGATGGACGCCGTGCTGCGGTTCGTCGAGGCCGGTCTCGGGGTCGCGGTGGTGCCCAGCATGGTGCTGCCCGACCGGACCGGGCTGCGGGCCACCGCGGTCACCGCGCCCGCGCTGCGCCGCACCATCGCGCTCGCCCACCGCACCGACGTGCCGCCGACCACCGCCGCCCGGGCGTTCCGCACCGTGCTTCTCGATCACCTTTCCGGCGTGGAACTGCCCGACGGTGTCGGTCTCATCCGGTAGAAACTGCGCCATGACCATCGAGCGACCCGAACCGCCCTACCAAGGCGACGACCGTGCCATTCTCACCGGCTTCCTGGACTGGCAACGGGCCACTCTGGCCTGGAAATGCGACGGCGTCGACCAGGCCCGACTGCGCGAGCGCGGCGTGCCACCGTCGAACCTGTCCCTGCTTGGCCTGATCCGGCACATGGCCGACGTGGAACGCGGCTGGTTCCAGCGCACGCTGGCCGGCGCGGACGCACCCCGGATCTACTACTCCGATGAGGATCCGGACGGCGACTTCGACCACGTGGAAACCGCCGACATCGACGAGGCGTTCGCCACCTGGCACGCCCAGTGCGAGCGGTCCCGCGAGATCGTCGCCGCCACCCCGTCCCTGGACACCGCCGCCGCGGGCCGGGACGGCCGGATGATCTCGCTGCGCTGGATCCTCACCCACATGATCGAGGAGTACGCCCGGCACAACGGCCACGCCGATCTCCTCCGCGAACGGATCGACGGCGCGACCGGCGAATGACCGGTGGAACCTCGTCGAGGCATGGGCGTCCTCTGTGCAGTCGCACCACTGCTGAGGGGGGAACCATGCGCAACCGTCGCCATTGGAGGCTGGCCGGCACGGCCTGGCTGAGCGTCGCCGGGGTGGCCGTGCTGGCCGGCTGTGCCACGGGTTCGCCGGCTGCACCGGGCGCCACGGCGACTTCGGGCGCCACGCCCGCCGCCGGTAGCCCGGCGGCCCCCGTTACCGCGTCACTGGGTCCGGACGGCTACGGGCCGATCAAGTTGGGAATGTCCGCGCGGGACGCCCTCGCGACCGGTCTGCTGGGCAAGTCGCAGCCCTACATCCAATGCACCGCCTACCCGTTCAAGGGCTACTCCGACCCACTCGCCGGCGGCAAGGTCGCCATCAACCCGCAGTTCGGCGTGGTCGACATCAGCGCGCCGAGGGACGTCCCGGCGCACACCCCGGAAGGCATCGGCATCGGCTCCACCGAGGCCAGCACGAGGGCCGCCTACCCGGAGCTCGCCGAGAGCTTCAACAACGGCTACCGAACGGCGGTCCCCGGCAACCCGGGCGCCAGCTACCTGATCTACTTCGACAACGGCAAGGTCAACGGCTTCGGCCTGGTCAGCGACAAGGACCCGACCTGCGGCGCCAGCTGAACGGTCACCAGCTCTCCGGCGGCTCCACGAACGCCTTGCCGACGTCCCGGGCCAGCGCCAGCGCCCGGCGCGCCCAGCCGGCGGTGGCGCCGGCCAGGCCGCACGCCGGGGTGGGCAGCGCGCGTTCGGCCAGCAGGGAGCGCGGGAAGCCGAGCCGGTCCACCAGGCGCAGCGCCGGGCCGGCGGCCTCGGCGAGCGTCGGCGGCTGCGGCGGGTCGGTGCTGGGCAGCACCCCGAGCAGGAACACCGTGCCGGCGTCCCAGGCCTCCCCGATCTCGTCGGCCAGCACGGCCGACGCACCGTCGAGCAGGGTGGCGTCCAGCGCGATCGCGTCGGCTCCGGCGGCCCGCAGCAGCGCGACCGGCGGCCGGGGCGCGCAGCAGTGCACGATCACCGGCGCGCCGGTGGCGGCCCGCGCGGCGTCGATCACCGTGGCCAGCGTCTCGCGCGCGTCGGACCCGGCCACCGCGGGCACCGCGCCGAGGCCGGACGGGGTGGACAGCGCACCGGCGAGCACGGCCGGCAGGGACGGCTCGTCGAGCTGCACCAGCACCGGGCGGCCCGTGCGCCGGCTCACCTCGTCCACGTGCCGGGTCAGGCCCTCGGCCAGTGACTCGGTGAACTCGCGAAGCGCGCCGTGGTCGGTGAGCACCCGGTGGCCCCGGGGCAGCTCGACACCGGAGGTCAGCGTCCACGGTCCGGCCAGCTGCACCTTCACCGCCGCGGGCGCGGTCGCGACCCGCTCCAGGACGTCCTGGAAGGTGTCCAGGTCCCGGTGCATCAGGTCGGTGGTGCGCCGGTGATCCACGCCGGGCCGGGCGGTCACCCGGTATCCGGAGGGCATCACCTCGACGGCGAGATCCACCAGCAGCGCGGCGGTCCGGCCGATGATGTCCGCGCCGAGCCCGCGCGCGGGCAGTTCCGGAAGGTGCGGCAGGTCGGGCAGTTCTCCCACGACGACGGCGGCGGCCTCGGCCGGGTCGGTACCCGGCATGGAGCCGATACCGGTGACCGCGCCGGGGGGCCAGGGCAAGGTCGACATCGGGTTAGTCTGGTCCATGACCAGTTCCACGATCATGCTCACCCCGACCGACGTGGCCGACGCCGCGCGCCGGGTGGCGCCGTACGTCCGCCGGACCCCCGTGCTGCGCGCCGAGGTGGACGGCCGGCCGGTCGTGTTCAAGCTGGAGTACATGCAGCGCACCGGGTCGTTCAAGCTGCGCGGCGCGCTCAACGCGATGCTCGGCGGCGACGGGCCGGAGCACGTGGTGACCGCGTCCGGCGGCAACCACGGCCTCGCGGTGGCCACCGCGGCCCGGCTGCTGTCGCGGCCGGCGACCGTGTTCGTGCCGGTCACCGCCCCGGAGGGCAAGGCACGCCGGATCGCGGCGACCGGGGTGCGGCTGGTGCGGCACGGGTCGATCTATGCCGAGGCGCGCGAGGCGGCGCTGGCCGAGGCGGCGGCGATCGGCGGGCTGTGCCTGCCGGCCTACGACGACCCGCTGGTGGTCGCCGGTGCGGGCACCTGCGCCGCCGAGGTGGCCGAGCAGGTGCCGGACGTGGACGCCCTGGTGATCGGGGTGGGCGGCGGCGGGTTGGCGGCCGGCACGACGCTGGCCTCGGGCGGCCGGACCGTGGTGGCGGTGGAGCCGGCCAACTGTGCCTGCCTGCACCACGCGCTGGCCGCCGGCCGGCCGGTCGACGCGGTCGTCGACTCGGTGGCCGCGTCGGCGCTGGGCGCCACCCGGGTCGGGGACATCCCGTTCGGGGTGCTGCGGGCCGCGCGGGTGCGCTCCGCGCTGGTCGCGGACGACGAGATCATCGCCGCCCGGGAC
>NZ_DASTBH010000326.1:0-4539 GCF_035712165.1 Actinophytocola sp.
AGATTACCCACGTGTTACTCACCCGTTCGCCACTAAACCACCACCGAAGCAGTGATCCCGTTCGACTTGCATGTGTTAAGCACGCCGCCAGCGTTCGTCCTGAGCCAGGATCAAACTCTCCAAAAAAACCTGGCAAAAAAAACAACTCAAAAGAACCCACAAAGGGATTCATAAAGCTCTACTGGCTTAAATCGGCACACTGTTGAGTTCTCAAACAACACACGCACACCCATCATGCACTCAATATCATGAGCGCAATCAGAGGGGCAGTTTACTCGTAGTTCCTGAATCTTTACGCCGAGCCGGGCGCTCCACCCCTGGGGCGGGACCCTTGCTCAGGCAACCCGTTCACTCTACCCGGTCCGCCTCGGAGTGTCAACTCCCTCGGCCCGGATGAAGTCAAGCCACTGATTGACTATATCAGGGGCCTGGCTTCCCGCCGAGCGGGCCGGGGTCGCTACTCCCAGCAGGTTCGGCGCGGTACGTGGCGAGAGAAAAGTTAGGCCACCGTCGGTAATGAAGTCAAATCGGCTGGTCAGCGCCCTGTGCGGGCGGGTTATCGGCAGATCGCGGACGCCGGACCGACCCACTCGGACGGGTCACCGTCGATCGGAAATTGTGACCTAACCGACTCGATCAATTTGTCGCGCGACGTCGGTCCGCCGAACCGCAGCCGGTCGTACCCGGTGAACGGAAGCTCGATCGCCTCCAGCTCGTCGACCAGACTGTGCAACCGCGCCAGCCACGCCATCGAGTCGGGCATCGGATCGGCCAGCACCTCGTTGATCGCCGCCATCAGCCCGCCCTTCCGGATGATCATGTCCGGCCGGACCGAGCGCAGGCACACGTATTGACCGCTCAGGTAGGCGTCCCATTCCTCGGCGGCGTCGGCCGGATCCGACCAGTGCGCCTGGAACCACACCGGCAGCCGGGACAGTCCGCCCGCGCGGTCGGCCAGGTCCAGCAGTTCGGACGGCACCATCTCGGTGCCGTCCGAGCGCAGGTAGCTGGGTAACGGAAGCCGGCCGGCCAGCATGTGCGCGCGCACCTCGTCCGGCGTCTCCGCCCGGCCGAGGCACAACTCCCGCAACGTCACGAAGTGCCGGTCGACGTAGGCGTCGTCCTCGGGCGTCATCGGGTGATCGCCGTTGACCTCGACATAGCGCGCAGCCACCCGGCGGGCGAGTTCCGTCATGCGCCGGACGCTAGCCGGGGGGTCCGACAGTTCCGCCTCTCCGGAATTTGATGCGGTCGTGCCGTTCCAGCGAACAGTGCGGCGTGCGGTGGATTGTGGCTGGGTTGCGTCACGGTCCCCTGAGGTTCCGTTGGTCGGTCCGACGCGTTCAGTCCACTAGAGCACGGGCAGGAGGGTGCGCAGCTCATAGGGGGTGACGCTGCGCCGGTAGGCGTCCCACTCGTTGCGCTTGTTGCGCAGGAAGAAGTCGAAGACGTGCTCGCCGAGCGTCTCCGCGAGCAGTTCGGACCGCTCCATCTCGGCCAGCGCCTCACCCAGGTTCTGCGGCAGGCTGGCGTACCCGGCCGCCCGGCGTTCCGCCTCGGTCAGCGACCACACGTCGTCCTCCGCGGCCGGCGGCAGTTCGTAGCCCTCCGCCACGCCCTTGAGACCGGCCGCCAGGACCACCGCGAACGCCAGGTACGGGTTGCAGGCCGAGTCGATGCTGCGGATCTCCACCCGGCGCGAGGACGCCTTGCCCGGCGAGTACATCGGCACCCGGACCAGGGCGGACCGGTTGGCGTGGCCCCAGCACACCGCGGTCGGCGCCTCCCCGCCGACGATCAGCCGCTTGTAGGAGTTCACCCACTGGTTGGTCACCGCGGAGATCTCCCGCGCGTGTCGCAGCAGGCCGGCCACGAACGCCTTGCCGGTCGCGGACAGCTCATAGGGATCGGCACTGTCGTAGAAGGAGTTCCGGTCGCCCTCGAACAGGCTCAGATGGGTGTGCATGCCGGAGCCGGGCTGGTCGGTGAACGGCTTGGGCATGAACGAGGCGCGGACGTCCTGGGTGATCGCCACCTCCTTGACCACGTACCGGAACGTCATGACGTTGTCGGCCATGGTCAGCGCGTCCGCGTAGCGCAGGTCGATCTCCTGCTGGCCGGGCGCGCCCTCGTGGTGGCTGAACTCCACCGAGATGCCCATCGCCTCGAGCGTCTCGATCGCGTGCCGGCGGAAGTGCGCGGCGGTGGCGTGGCTGGCCTGGTCGAAGTACCCGCCGATGTCGGCCGGGGTCGGTTCGCTCCCGTCCACCGGAAGGTCGGTGAGCAGGAAGAACTCGATCTCCGGATGGACGTAGCAGGTGAACCCCGCCTCGCTGGCCTTGGACAGCGTGCGGCGCAGCACGTGCCGCGGGTCCGCCCAGGACGGCGACCCGTCCGGCATCGCGATGTCGCAGAACATCCGGGCCGAGTAGTGGTGCCCCTCCGAGGTCTGCCAGGGCAGCACCTGGAAGGTGGCCGGATCCGGCCGGGCCACCATGTCCGACTCGTAGACCCGGGCGAACCCCTCGATCGCCGAGCCATCGAACCCGATGCCCTCGGCGAACGCCCCCTCGAGCTCTGCCGGCGCCACCGCCACCGACTTGAGGAAACCCTGCACGTCGGTGAACCACAGACGGACGAAGCGGATGTCCCGCTCCTCTAGCGTCCGCAGAACGAACTCCTGCTGCCGATCCATGCGGGCAGCCTAGGTAGATCGTGTTAACGCGATGTTTCCGGCTCTCGCCTGCCCGGGATCGAAACCGACATGAGCGCGGCCAGCACACACAGGCCGCCGGCCAGGTACCAGGCCAGGCCGTAGTCGCCGAGGGTGTCGCGGATCGCACCGGCGCCGAAGGCGGCCAGCGCGGCGCCGAGTTGGTGCGAGGCGAACACCCAGCCGAACACCACCGGGCCGCTGACGCCGAACCGCTCCCGGCACAGCGCCACGGTCGGCGGCACGGTGGCGATCCAGTCCAGGCCGTAGAAGACGATGAACACCCACATGCTGGGCTGGGTCTCCGGCGCGAACAGGGCCGGCAGGATCAGCAGCGACAACCCGCGCAGCGTGTAGTAGCCGCCGAGCAGCAGGCGGGGGTCGATCCGGTCGGTCAGCCAGCCGGACAGGATCGTGCCGCCGACGTCGAAGATGCCGACCAGGGCCAGCAGCGACGCCGCCGTGGTGTGCGGCATTCCGTGGTCGTGCGCGGCGGTCACGAAATGGGTGCCGACCAGGCCGTTGGTGGACATCCCGCAGATCGCGAAGCCGCCGGCGAGCAGCCAGAAGGTGGGCGTGCGGGCGGCGTCGCGCAGGGTGCGCAGAGCCCGGGCGGCGCTGCTGCCGGTGACCGGCGCCGGCGCCGGCTCGTCCCCGGTGGCGCCGTAGGCCGTCGTGCCGACGTCGGCCGGGTGGTCCCGCAGGAAGACCAGCACGAGCGGCACGACCGCGAGCGCGGCGAGCGCGACGACCACCGCCGGGGTGCGCCAGCCGTGCTCGGTGGCCAGCGCGGCGACCAGCGGCAGGAAGATCAGCTGCCCGGTGGCGCCCGCGGCGGTGAGGATGCCGCTGACCAGGCCGCGGTGCCGGACGAACCAGCGGCTGGTGACCGTGGCGACGAACGTCATCGCCATCGAGCCGGTGCCGAGCCCGACCAGCACTCCCCAGCACAGCAGCAACTGCCAGCTCGCCGTCATGAACACGGTCAGCCCGGCGCCCGCGGCGACCAGCAGCAGGGCGGCGACCACCACGCGGCGCATGCCCACCCGGTCCATCAGGGCGGCGGCGAACGGGGAGAACAGGCCGAACAGCACCAGGTTGATCGAGACGGCCAGCCCGATGGTGGCCCGCGACCAGCCGAACTCCTCGTGCAACGGGTCGATCAGCACGCTGGGCACCGCGCGGAAGCCGGCCGCGCCGATCAGCGTGATGAACGAGACGGTGGCGATGATCCAGGCCCAGTGCGGCCGGCGGAGGGCGCGGGTGGTCCGGCGATCCTGCAGTTGGGTCACCGGCTCAGCTTCGCCGATGGTGCCGGCGGCACACGAGTGGCCCGATCGCCAATATGTGTAAGAATCTGGCCATGGGACTCCATCGCGTGGCCGTGCTGGCACTCGATCCGGTGATCGGTTTCGACATGGCCATCCCGCCGCAACTGCTCGGCACGGCCACCGACGCGGCCGGGGAACCGCTCTACGACGTGCGCATCTGCGGCCTGGACCGGGAGCCGATCCGGGTCTTCTCCGGGTACACGATGATCCCGGACCACGGCATGGAAGCGCTGGCCGAAGCGGACACCGTGATCGTTCCCGGCACCCGGGTGGCCGAACCGCGACAGTCCGGCGTCCTGCCGGACCGGCTGGCCGAGGCGTTCCGGTCGATCCGGCCGGGTACCCGGATCATGTCGATCTGCACCGGGGCGTTCGTGCTGGCCGCGGCCGGCATCCTGGACGGGCGGCCGGCGACCACCCACTGGGCGTACGCCGACGCGTTCCGTGAGCTGTATCCCCGAGTTCTGCTGGACGAGAACGTGCTGTTCGTCGACG
>NZ_DASTBH010000327.1:0-3837 GCF_035712165.1 Actinophytocola sp.
TGCACGTGGTTGACCAGCCCGATCCGCCGGGCGTGCTCGGCGTCGATGTCCCGCCCGGTGAACGCGAGCTCACGCAGGTGTCCCTCGCCGATGATCCCGGCCAGCCGCTGCAGGCTGCCGAGGTCGGCGACGATGGCCACCTTCACCTCCCGCACGCTGAACTTGGCCTCGGCGCTGGCCAGGCGGATGTCGGTGGCGGCGATCAGGTCGACGCCACCGCCGATGCACCAGCCGGACACGGCGGCCACGACCGGTTTGCGGCAGGCCGCCACCGCGGTCACCGCGTCCTGCAGGTCACGCAGCGAGTCCAGGAACCGGGTGCGGGGGGCGGCCAGCGCGTCCCCACCGAGCAGCTCACCCCAGGACGGCGCCATCGCCGGCAGGTCCAGCCCGTAGGAGAAGTGCGCGCCGCTGCCGGTGATCACCACCGCGCGCACCTGCGGGTCGGCGTCCAGGGCCCGGAACACCAGCGGCAACTCCCGCCAGAAGTCCGGCCCCATGGCGTTACCCTTACCCGGCCCGAGCAGGGTGACCTCGGCCACCTGCTCGGACACGTCGACCTTGAGCGCGACAAGATGGTTTAGAGCTGCGGTCATGCGGACATACTCGCCCAGGCGAAGCCGCCGGGCCAACGTGATCTCAACCGGAAGCGGGATGTCGAGCTAACTCATTCGTGTCAGCCAGCTGTCTGGCAGGCTTCCCAACGCGCGGATCTAGGAGGGCACGCATGGCACGGCAGGACATGGACTCCACGCCGATCTTCGACCAGTTACTTCGCGAGATGACCGAGGGTGCGAAGCCCGCCGTGCCGAACACCGAACCCGAAGGCGCCGAGCCGGTCGGCGCCGCGCAGCCGCGCCGCCGGCATCGTTCCGAGTAGTCAGGCCGGGCGCCGGGACTTCGGCAGCTTCGCCACGATGGCCGCGTAGGAGCGGTCGAGCAGCTCCAGCACCTCGTCGTCCGGCACCGCGCCGCCCTCGTAGCGCACCGTGTTCCAGCCGTAGCGCCCGATGTAGTCGCTGGTCCGCACGTCGTCCGGGTAGCGCTCGCGGTACTCGGCCGCCTCCGCCGCGCTCGCCCCGCACTTCACCCCGACCGAGTCGCCGGCCATGCCGATGAACGCGAACGCCTTGCCGCCGACCTTCGCCACGAGTTCCTCGTCGCCCCAGGGATAGCTCTCTTCCGCGCCCGGCTTGGCCAGGCAGTATTCGATCAGCTCGTCGCGTCGCACGCCGGCAGCCTACGGCCGGCCCTGCCCCGGGACGACCAGGCCCGCGGCTGGATGCTCGCCGTGGGCGCTTCCTATGTGAGCAGCCGAATCACGCCGCCCTCGACGCGCCGCCGATCGCGCCGTGGGCTGTTCCTGCGCCGGGACGCCTGACCGGCGAATTCACCGATTGACAAGCCGGCAATATCGGAGTCCGATGCGAGGATGCGCCTGCTCGCTGCGATGAGTTCTGTCCTGGTCATGGCCGGCTCGCTGCTGGTGGCCGCACCGGCCGCCGGCGCACAGGCGGCGTGTGCCGCGCCGGTGCCGAGCCCGACCCAACCCGGGTACACGATCGCCGACCCCAACTGCGACTTCGGCAGCAACGCGCCGTTCGTGCCGCTGACCGACGCGGCCGGGCAGGCGATCTCCGAGGTGCACACCGGCATCGTGAACGGTGCGGCGTACCGGATCGAGGTGCCGAAGAAGTGGAACCGCGACCTGGTGCTGTGGGCACACGGGTTCCGTGGCAACGGGCTGACCGTGTTCGTGGACAGCCCGTCGACCCGGCGGTTCTACATCGAGCAGGGCTTCGCCTGGGCGGCGTCGAGCTACCAGACCAACGGCTACGACGTGGGGCACGGGGTCACCGACTCGCACGACCTGATCAACCTGTTCCGGTCCGTGCGGGGCAGCCGGGCGCACGCCGTCTACATGACCGGCGCGTCGATGGGCGGACACATCACCGCGGCGGCCATCGAGCACTTCCGCGGCGATTTCGTCGCCGCCATGCCGATCTGCGGCGTGCTGGGCGACAAGGAACTGTTCGACTTCTTCCTGGACGCCAACGTGACGGCGGCGGGGCTGACCGCGACGACCATCCGGTTCCCGGCCACCCGCGAGGAGGGCCAGGCCTACGGGCCGGAGTACGCCCAGACGGTGCTGAACATGTTGCCGCAGCTGGGAAGCGGCTTCAACACACCGGATGTGACGCTGACCGACCTGGGCCGCACCTGGGCGGGTGCGGTGCAGCAGCGCAGCGGCGGGGTGCGGCCCGGGTTCGACTCGGCGATGACGTTCTGGAACTCGCGCGGATTCGCTCCGCTGACCAACATCCCGTTCCTGTTCGGGGTCTACCCGGGACTGTCCGGCGGCACCATCGGGATCGCCGACGGCAACGTGACCGACAACCGGCACACGCTCTACCAGGTCGACGCCAGCCCGTTCCTGTCCCGGCCGGAACTGCGGCTCAACATCGCCGCGCTGCGGGTGGCGCCGACCACCCAGGCCAGCCGCGACCTGACCGGGATCCCGCGCGTGGCAGGCGATCCGCGGATTCCGGTGCTGTCCATGCACACCATCGGCGACCTGTTCGTGCCGCTGTCGATGGAGCAGATCTACGCCAAGGAGGCCGCGCTGCGCGGCCAGTCCCGGCTGTTCGTCTCCCGGGCGATCCGGGGCAACCAGCACTGCGGATTCACCCCGGCGGAGGTGCAGCGCGGGTTCGCCGACCTGGTCCGCTGGGTGCGCACCGGCCATCGCCCGGCCGGCGACGACATCCTCAACCCGCGCGTGGTGGCCCGGCCCGAGTTCGGCTGCCAGTTCACCGACGGCCCGCACCCGGAGTTCGTCGGACCCGCCTGTGCCTAGGGATGCAGCCTGAGTCCCTTGCACACCTTGTCGATCGCGGTGCGCCGGCCGTAGACCGCCAGGCCGGCCAGGTTCAGCTCGCCGGCGGGAACGGCCCGCACCGCGGCCCGGTTGTCGTCGTCGTTGCCGGTGCCGAACAGTTCCTCGGTGTAGACGGCGACCGGTAGCTCGCGGGTGAGCGCACGCTCACGCATCCGGGCAAGCTCGTCACGGCCAGCGACGTAGACCAGCACGGGTTCCCGGAACATCGCCAGGTACGTGTTGCCCGAGCCGTCCTCGTACGGCTTGCCCAACATCCCCTCCAGTCCAGCCACCGCACTCGCCAGGAACGCGGTCACGTTCAACTTCTGCCACCCGGCAAGATCACCGCGGACCGCGACCGCAATCTTCGTGTCGAAACGCATTGCGTCAGCCTCGTCGCCGGACCACGCTGCGGTATTGAACACAGGAGCGGCCGCACGCGTTGACGGCTCCCGGGCCTGGAGGCCACGATCCTGCGACACACACGAGATGGGGGACCCGAGCATGTCCGACCGACCCACCGAACCGACCCCGCAGCCCCCCGCCGAGGTACCGCCGGTCGCGCAGCCCGACACCCCACCTCCGGTGGCCGCGCCGTCACCCGCCGACACCCCGCAGGCGGCCGGCCCGGCCCCCGAAGCCCCCGCAGCCCAAGAAAACCCGCCCGCCGCCGAAACGAACCCGGACCCCGCGCCGGCACACAACCCACCGGCCGCGCCAGCACCCGCCGACCCGGCAACCCACCCTGCCGCCGAGGTGAACCCGGAGCACAGCCCCACCGCCGCACCGGCACCCGCCGACCCGGCAACCCGCCCAGCCGCCGACACCCCCGCCGCCCACGACAACCCCCCCGCCGCCGAAACGAACCCGGACCCCGCGCCAGTGCACAACCCCCCGGCCGCACCGGCACCCGAGCCGGCGACACACCCGGCCGCCGTAGTGAACCCGGACCCCGCGCC
>NZ_DASTBH010000328.1:0-2698 GCF_035712165.1 Actinophytocola sp.
CGGTCTCGTCGTAGTCGACGGCGCAGAGGTTGGTGTCGCCGCGCCGGCACGCGGTGCACCGCCCGCAGGAGCGGATGTTCTCGCCGACCACCGGGCGGCCGACCAGCCCCGGGTCGCCGCCGTCGCCGACCGCGACCACCGTGCCGGACCACTCGTGGCCGGGCCGCACCGGGTAGCGCACGAACGCGCCCGGCCGGGTGCCGGCCAGCACCTCGCGGTCGGACCCGCAGATCCCGGCCCAGGCCACCCGGATCAGCGCCGCACCGGGGCCGGGGGTGTCCGGCTGTGCGTCGACCACCCGTAACTCCCCGGGCTCGGGAATGGTCACCGCCCTCATGGGGCGTGCAGCATCGCGGTGACCGCGCTGGCAGTGGTCTCGATCAGCTTGCGCATGGCCCGCTCGGCGTTGCGGGCGTTGTGGGCGCGTACGGCGGCCAGCACGGCCTTGTGGTGCGGCAGGGTCGCGGCCACCCCGCCGGGCGCGTGCGAGCTGGCTTCCAGTCCGTGGTGCAGGCTGGGTTCGAGGAGCCGGCCGAGGTGCTCGACGAGCTGGTTGCCGCTGGCCCGCAGCAGGGTGAGGTGGAAGGCCAGGTCCGCCTCGACGAACTGCGGCTCCGAGTCCGGCAGGCCCTCGGCGTGCTCGGCCATGCCCTGGTAGGCCGACTCGAGCGCGGTGAGCTGGTCGGCGGTGGCGCGGTCGGCGGCCAGCACCGCCGCGCCGGGCTCGACCATGAGCCGCAGCTCGAACAGCTCGGTGAGGAACTGCGGGTCGGCCCGGTGTCCCCGCCAGATGATGACCTCGCTGTCCATCAGGTTCCACTCGCTGCGCGGCAGCACCCGGGTGCCCAGCCGGGGGCGCGGTTCGACCAGACCCTTCGCGGCGAGGGCCTTCACCGCCTCGCGGATGCCGCCGCGGCTGACCTTGAGCTGGGCGGCCAGCTCCGCCTCGTTGGGCAGCTGGCTGCCGTCACCCAGCTCGCCGGACACGATGCGCCGGCCAAGCCACTCCACTACCTGGCCGTGCATGGTCCGGTGCCGGCCGAGCGGCCCCTCCGGTTTCACGGGCTGAATCATCGAATGATTGATAGATAAAGTCAAACCACCTAGCATCGGTTCGCAGGTCATGTCACCAGGGGAGTCCGCCCATGAAGATCACCGGAGTCCGCACCCATGTCCTCGGAACTCCCTGGCGCAACCTCACCATCGTCGAGGTGGCCACCGACGAGGGTCTCACCGGGCTGGGCGAGGTGCGGATGCTCAACCATACCGACGCGCTGCACGGATACCTCGCCGAAGCGGTGCCCCGGCATGTCGTGGGCACCGACCCGTTCGACGTGGAGAGCCTGGTCCACCGCATGATGCGGTTCGACTACGCCCGCCCGGGTGAGATCGCCATGTCCGCGCTGGCCGTGCTGGAGATCGCCTGCTGGGACATCCAGGGCAAGGCGCTCGGCCTGCCCGTCTACAAGTTGCTCGGCGGTGCGGTGCGCGACCGGGTGAAGGCCTACGCCAACGGCTGGTACCAGGTCGAGCGCACTCCCGAGGAGTTCCACGCCGCCGCGCGCCGGGTGGTCGACCGGGGCTACCTCGGCCTCAAGGTGGACCCGTTCGGCGCGGGCCTGTTCGAACTCGACGCCGAGGAGACGGCGCGGTCGCTGTCCCTCGTCGAAGCGGTTCGAGACGCCATCGGCCCGGACGTCGAACTGTTCATCGAGATGCACGGCCGGTTCAGCGCCGCGACCGCGATCCGCATGGCCGGCCTGCTGGCCCCGTTCCGCCCCGCCTGGCTGGAGGAACCCGTACCGCCGGAAAACCTCAAGGCCCTGGAGACGGTGGCGGCCCACACCGACATCCCGATCGCCACCGGCGAGCGCCTGCACACCCGGTACGACTACCGCGAGCTTTTCGAGTCGCAGGCCGTCGACATCCTGCAGACCGACATCACCCACTCCGGCGGCCTGCTGGAAGCCAAGAAGCTCGCCGGCACCGCGGAAACCCACTACCTGCTGATGGCTCCGCACAACGTGGGCGGCGCCATCTCCACCGCCGCCAACCTCCACCTCGCCGCCACCATGGTCAACTTCAAGACCCAGGAATACTTCAACGACTTCGCCGACCCCTTCGTGACCGAATGCGTGCCCGGCCTGCCCGAGGTGGTGGACGGCTACTTCGCCCTGCCGGACAAGCCGGGCCTCGGCGTGGAGCTGAACCACGAACTGCTGGCGCAGCACCCCCGGGTGCAGGTCCACTTCAACCTCTTCGAGTCGGGTTGGGAACGCCGCCAGGCCCAACGCGCCTGAGGCAAAGCACCCACCCACCCGCCCACCCAGCCAAACCCCGGCCGGAGGCCGGCGCCTGCGGCGCCGGCCTCCGGCCGGGGTCAAGGGTTCGGTCCCGGTCCGCTCCGGTCGTATACGTCCACTTCTGCCCACACCACCCTGTTCGGCGGTACCAGGGAAGATCCCCAGCACCTGGCTCGCGCGTTGACCAGCGCCAGTCCCTCCAGTTCGCTGTCGTAGCGTGGTTCGGGCAATGTGGCCGGCGCGGGCGCGTTGTCCCACACCTCAATCCCGATGGTTTCCTCGAAGCCCAGCAGCCGGACGCAGATGATGTTCAGCTCTTCCAAGTCCTGAACGCGCACATTCGTGTCCAGTACGCCGCACGAATGCACCGAGTGCCGAACCAGTTCGACAGCGAC
>NZ_DASTBH010000329.1:0-22084 GCF_035712165.1 Actinophytocola sp.
GCACCGGCCGGTCCCGAGTCGAACCGGCCGCCCCAGAGTTGGCTCATGCGGCAGCCATCCGGCTGGTCTGGCCGGCGCGGTTGCTCAGCCCAGGCATCGCCGGCCCGCTCATGACGTGTGGTGCTGGTCGCGCTTGGCGGCGATCTTGCTGGGCAGGCCCCACAGCTGCACGAAGCCCTTGGCCAGCGACTGGTCGAAGCTGTCGCCCTCGTCGTAGGTGGCCAGGTTGAAGTCGTAGAGCGAGCGTTCGCTGCGCCGGCCGGTGGGCACCGCCCGGCCGCCGTGCAAGGTCATCCGGACTTCGCCGCAGACGTGCTGCTGGCTGCTGGCGATGAACGTGTCCAGCGCTGTCTTGAGCGGGGAGAACCACAGGCCGTCGTAGACCAGTTCGCCCCAGCGCTGCTCCACCTGACGCTTGAACCGGGCCAGGTCCCGTTCCACGGTGACGCTCTCCAACTCCTGGTGCGCGGTGATCAGGGCGATGGCGCCCGGCGCCTCGTACACCTCGCGGGACTTGATGCCGACCAGCCGGTCCTCGACCATGTCCAGCCGGCCGACGCCGTGCGCGCCCGCGCGGTGGTTCAGCGCCTGGATCACCTGCAGCAGCGTGTGGGTCTCGCCGTCCAGCGCCACCGGCACCCCGGCGTCGAAGGTGATCACCACCTCGTCCGGATCGCGGAGCTGCGCCGGGTTCGAGGTGTAGGCGTAGACGTCCTCGATCGGCGCGTTCCAGATGTCCTCGAGGAAGCCGGTCTCCACGGCCCGGCCCCACACGTTCTGGTCGACCGAGTACGGCGACTTCTTCGACTGGTCGATCGGCAGATGCCGGTCCTCGGCCCAGGCGATGGCCTTCTCCCTGGTCCAGGCATAGTCCCGAACGGGGGCCACCACCTTGAGGTCGGGAGCCAGCGCGCCGATGCCCACCTCGAACCGGACCTGGTCGTTGCCCTTTCCGGTGCAGCCGTGCGCCACCGTGCTGGCGCCGTGGTACTTCGCGGCCTCCACCAGGTGCTTGGCGATCAGCGGCCGGGACAGCGCCGACACCAGCGGGTAGCGGTCCATGTAGAGCGCGTTGGCCTGCAGCGCCGGCAGGCAGTACTGCTCGGCGAACTCGTCCCGGGCATCGGTGACGACCGCCTCGACGGCACCACAGTCCAGCGCGCGCTTGCGAATGGTGTCGAGGTCCTCGCCACCCTGGCCGACGTCCACCGCGACGGCGACCACCTCGGCCCCGGTCTCCTCGGCGATCCAACCGATCGCCACGGAGGTGTCCAGCCCACCGGAGTAGGCCAGCACGATCCGCTCGGTCATTCCTTGGTCTCCCTGTCTTCCGCAACGTCTACTGTGGATGGCCTGGCGGCCATTCCGGTGAACCGGTCGGCAAGTTCCTTACCGGACAACGGTTCTCGGGCGATCACGACGACGGTGTCGTCGCCGGCGATCGTGCCGACCACCTCGTGCAGCGCGGATCGGTCGATCGCGCTGGCCAGGAACTGGGCCGCGCCGGGCGGGGTGCGCAGCACGGTGAGGTTGGCCGAACCGTCCGCGGACACCAGCAGCTCGGCGAGCAGCCGGGTGAGCCGCGACGTGCCGCCCTGCACCCCGCGGACCGGGCTGCCGTCCTCGGGGATCACGTACACCGGCACTCCCCCGTCGGCGCCGCGCAGCTTGACCGCGCCGAGCTCGTCGAGGTCCCGGGACAGCGTGGCCTGGGTGACGTCGATCCCTTCCCCGGCGAGGAGTTTCGCGAGCTCGGTCTGGTTACGGATGCCCATCGAGGTGACCAGCTCGACGATCCGGGCCTGCCGGGCGACGCGGGTCGACGCGGAGTTGGTCATGAGTTTTCCAGCAGCCAGGTGAGCAGCGCCTTCTGGGCGTGCAGCCGGTTCTCCGCCTCGTCCCACACGGCGCTGGCCGGGCCGTCGAGCACCTCGTCGGTGATCTCCGCGCCCCGGTGGGCCGGCAGGCAGTGCAGCACGATCGCGCCGGGCGCGGCCCGGGCCAGCAGGCCGGCGTTGACCTGGAACGGCTGGAACGGGGTGACCCGGTCCCGGCCGTCCTGCTCCTGGCCCATCGAGGTCCAGGCGTCGGTGACCAGCACGTCCGCGCCCTCGGCCGCGGCCAGCGGGTCGGTCAGCGCGGCCACCGCGCCGCCGGTCTCGGCGGCCCGGTGCTTGGCGTCGAGCACGAAATCCGGATGCGGCTGGAACCCGTCCGGCGTGGCGATCCGCACCCGCATGCCCGCCGTGGCGCCGCCGACCAGCAGCGAGTGCGCCATGTTGTTCGCGCCGTCGCCGAGATAGGTCAGGGTCAGCCCGGCCAGCCGGCCGAGCCGCTCCCGCACGGTCAGCAGGTCGGCGAGGACCTGGCACGGGTGGAACTCGTCGGTCAGCGCGTTGACCACCGGGATGGTCGAGACGGAGGCCATCGCCTCGATCCGGGACTGGGCGAAGGTGCGCCACACCACCAGGTCCACGTACCGGGACAGCACCCGGGCGGTGTCCTCGATGGTCTCCTCGCGGCCGAGCTGCATGGTCCGGCCGTCGATGACCACCGGCTGGCCGCCGAGCTGCGCGATGCCCACCTCGAAGGACAACCGGGTGCGGGTGGAGTTCTTCTCGAAGATCGCCGCCACGGCCCGGCCGGCCAGCGGGCGCTCCGCCAGCGGCTCGCGCTTCATCCGCCCGGCCAGGTCCAGCACGACCGCCTGCTCGTCCGGGGTGAGGTCGTCGTCCCTCAGGAAATGCCGGACCATGTCACCTCGTCTCCAGCGCGGCCGGCAGCGCCTCGAGAAAGCCGCTGACCTGATCGTGGTCGATGATCAGCGGGGGGGCCAGCCGAATGGTGTCCGGCTGCACGGGGTTGACCAGGTAGCCGTGGTCCTGCGCGGCCCTGGCCACCGCGGCCGAGACCGGCTCACGCAGGGCGATGCCGAGCAGCAGGCCGTTCCCGCGCACCCCGGCCACCAGAGGATGGTTGAGCTCCTCGATCCCGGCGGCCAGTTCCTTGCCCATCGTCGCCGCGTGCTCGCACAGCCCGTCGGCCGCGATCGTGCGGAGCACCGCCAGGCCGGCCGCGCAGGCGACCGGGTTGCCGCCGAAGGTGGTGCCGTGCTGCCCGGGCTGGAACAGGTCGGCCACCGGTCCCACCCCGATCACCGCGCCCAGCGGCAGGCCGCCGCCGAGGCCCTTGGCCAGGGTGATCACGTCCGGGGTGACCCCGGCCTCCTGGAAGGCGAACCAGCTCCCGGTGCGGCCGATGCCGGTCTGCACCTCGTCGAGAACCAGCAGCGCCCCGGCCCGGGCGGTGAGCTCCCTGGCCCGCTGCAGGTAGCCGTGCGGGGCCGGCCACACGCCGCCCTCACCGAGGGCCGGCTCCAGGAACACCGCCGCGGTCCGATCGTCCACAGCGGACTCGAGCGCATCGGTCCGGCCGAACGGAACGTGCACCACGTCGGGCAGCAACGGCTGGAACGGCTCCCGCTTGGCCGGCTGACCGGTGAGCGTCAACGCGCCCATCGTGCGACCGTGGAAGGCGCCCTCGCAGGCCACCACCTTGCTCCGGCCGGAAAGCCGGGACAGCTTCAGCGCCGCCTCCACCGCCTCGGCGCCGGAGTTGCAGAACAGCACCTTGGCCGCGCCGGTGAGGCCGGCCACGTCCAGCAGCGCCTCGGCCAACTCGACGGTGACCGGGTTGACGTAGAGGTTGGACGTGTGGCCGAGCACGCCGATCTGCTTGGTGACCGCGGCCACCACGGCCGGGTGGGCGTGTCCCAACGCGTTGACCGCGATGCCGCCGACGAGGTCGAGGTAGCGGTTGCCGTCGGCGTCCCAGACGTAGGCGCCCTCGCCGCGAACCAGGGTGAGCGCGGGCGTGCCGTAGTTGTCCATCAGCGCCGAGCGCCACCGGCCCTGTCCGTCCACATTGGACGTGATCATGTGTCCTCCCGGTCCGGTAGCACCATGGTTCCCACGCCATGGGTGGTGAAGACCTCCAGCAGCACCGAATGCCCGAGCCGCCCGTCGATCACGTGCGCCCTGGGCACCCCGCCGCGCACCGCGTGCAGGCACGCCTCCATCTTGGGAATCATGCCGCTGGCCAGGCCCGGCAGCAGTCCCTCGAGCGTCGCGGCGCGGATCTCCTGCAGTAGCGAGGAACGGTCCGGCCAGTCGGCGTAGAGGCCTTCGACATCGGTCAGCACGACCAGTTTCTCGGCCCGCAGCGCCACCGCCAGCGCGGCGGCGGCCGTGTCCGCGTTGACGTTGTGCGTCACCCCGTTGGGGTCCGGGGCCACACTGGACACCACCGGAATGCGCCCGGCCCGGATGATGTCCAGCACGGCGTCGGCGTTGACGTGCACCACGTCGCCGACCAGGCCGAGGTCGACCTCCTCGCCGTCCACGGTCGCGGTGCGCCGCTCGGCGGTGAACAGCCGGGCGTCCTCGCCGGAGATGCCGACCGCGTACGGGCCGTGCGCGTTGATCAGTCCGACCAGCTCCCGGCTGACCTGGCCGGTGAGCACCATCCGCACCACGTCCATGGCCTCCGGCGTGGTGACCCGCAGACCGCCCCGGAACTCGCCGGGAATGCCGAGCCTGGTCAGCATCGCGGTGATCTGCGGCCCACCCCCGTGCACCACCACCGGGTGCAGGCCGGCGAGCCTGAGAAACACCATGTCCTGCGCGAACGCGGTCTTCAGCGCGTCGTCCAGCATGGCGTTCCCGCCGTACTTCACCACCACGGTCGCACCGTGGAACCGTTGCAGCCACGGCAATGCCTCGATCAGGACCTCGGCCTTGCCCGCAGCCGTGGCCCGTTCGTCAGCGAGATCGGTCATGTCGAGTACGCGCTGTTCTCGTGGACGTAGGCGTGCGTGAGGTCGTTGGTCCAGATGGTGGCCCGCTCGGCGCCGGCTTTGAGATCGACCGTGACGGACACCGCGCGGCCGGACAGGTCGACCGCCTCGGCCGGTTCCCCCGGCCCGCCGTCCCGGCAGATCCACACCCCGTTGAACGCGACGTCCAAAGTGGACGGATCGAACTTGGCCGCCGTGGTGCCGACGGCGGCGAGGATCCGGCCCCAGTTCGCGTCCCGGCCGAACACCGCGCACTTGAACAGGTTGCTCCGGGCGATCGCCCGGCCGACCTCCACCGCGTCCTCCTCGGACGCGGCGCGCACCACCTCGATGGTGATGTCGTGCTCGGACCCCTCGGCGTCGGTGAGCAACTGCTGGGCGAGGTCGTGGCAGACCGCCCGGACCGCCTCGGCGAACTCCGGATAGCCCGGGGTGATCCCGGACGCGCCACCGCACATCAGCAGCACGGTGTCGTTGGTCGACATGCACCCGTCGGAGTCGAGCCGGTCGAAGGTGACCCGGCACGCGTCCCGCAGCGCCCGGTCGGCCGTCTCGCCGTCCACCTCGGCGTCGGTGGTGAGCACGACCAGCATCGTGGCCAGGGCGGGGGCGAGCATGCCGGCGCCCTTGGCCATGCCGCCGACCGTCCACCCGGCGCCGCGATGGACCGCCTGCTTGCTGCGGGTGTCGGTGGTCATGATCGCGACCGCGGCCGCGTCGCCGCCGTCCGGGGCGAGCGTCGCCGCGGCCGCGTCGATGCCCGCCATCAGCAGCGGCCGGTCCAGCGGCTGACCGATCAGTCCGGTCGAGCACACCACCACGTCGACCGCGCCGAGACCGAGCAACTCGGCCACCCGCTCGGCCGAGGCATGCGTGTTCTGGAAACCCTCGGGCCCGGTGTAGCAGTTGGCGCCGCCCGAGTTGAGCACGACGGCCCGGGCCCGGCGGTCGGCCACCACGCGCTCGCTCCACAGCACCGGGTTGGCCTTGCACCGGTTGGTGGTGAACACGGCCGCGGCGACATCGGCCGGGCCGTCGTTGACCACCAGGGCCACGTCGGGGTTTCCGCTCGGCTTGAGCCCGGCGGCCACGCCCGCGGCCCGGAACCCCTTCGGCGCCGTCACCGTCATGGTGCTACTCCCACAGTCGTCAAGCCGGCGGACTCCGGCAGCCCGAGGGCGATGTTCATGGACTGGATGGCGGCACCGGCGGTGCCCTTGGTCAGGTTGTCGATGGCGGCCACGGCCACCAGGCGGCCGGCGCCGGGATCCACGGTCACCTGCAGATGCGCGGCGTTGCCGGCGAGCACGGCCGCGGTGGTCGGCCAGACGCCGTCCGGCAGCAGGTGCACGAACGGCTCGTCCTGGCCGTACTTCGCGTAGGCGTCCCGCGCCGCCGCGGCGTCCACTCCGGACCGGACGGTCGCCGAGCAGGTGGCGAGAATGCCGCGCGGCATCGGGGCGAGCACCGGGGTGAACGACACGATCACCGGGCGGCCGGCGACCCGGGCCAGGTTCTGCGCGATCTCCGGGGTGTGCCGGTGGGTCCCGCCGACGCCGTAGGCGCTGGCCGCGCCCATCACCTCCGAGCCGAGCAGGTTCGGCTTGAGGGTGCGGCCGGCGCCGGAGGTCCCGCTGACCGCCACCACCACGACGTCCGGCTCGATCAGCCCGGCGGCCAGGGCCGGCGCCAGGGCCAGCGAGGCGGCGGTCGGGTAGCAGCCGGGCACGGCGACCCGGCGGGCGCCGCGCAGTTCGTCGCGGGCGCCGGGCAGTTCCGGCATGCCGTACGGCCAGGAGCCGGCGTGCGTGCCGCCGTACCACTGCTGCCAGTCCGCCGCGCTGGTCAGCCGGTGGTCGGCGGCGCAGTCGATGACCAGGGTGTCCGGGTCGAGGGCGGCCGCGATCCCGGCGGAGTGGCCGTGCGGCAGCGCGAGGAACACGACGTCATGGCCGGCGAGGGCGTCGGGCGTGGTGTCGGTGAGCGTCCGGTCGGCGAGCGGCGGAAGGTGGGCGTGGTGCTGGCCGAGCGGGCTGCCGGCGTTGCCGCCCGCGGTGAGTGCGCCGATCTCGACCGAGGGGTGGCCGAGCAGCAGGCGGAGCAGCTCACCGCCCGCGTAGCCGCTGGCACCCGCGACCGCCACCGTGAAGACCATGTGGATGATTATGCACGCTGATGCAAAATCACTCAACCAGCACGTGCGTGTCCCGCCCCTCCGGCGCCACGAACGCGAGCAGCCGCTCGGCCTCCCCGACCACGGCCGCGGCATGCCGCTTGGTCAGTGGGGCGAACGGCTGGATGACGACCGTCGCGGTCCGCCGGTCCTGCCGCAGCCGCCAGGTCCCGCGCACGAACCCGTCGACCAGGAAGGCCGGCATCGGGGCATCGTTCTTCGTGGCGAACAGCGCGGCCCGGCTCTCGGCGGCCATCACGCGGAGCCGGTCGGTGTGCGAGCGCAGGCAGTTGTCGTACTCCGGCAGCAGCCGAACCGGGGCCGGGGTGTCCGGGTCGGGCAGTGCGGCGTCCGGCAGGTCGAACAGCTCGGCGCCCCGCTCGTCGCGGAAGGTGCGCAGGTCGAGGCCGGCGAACACGTCGCGCCACCCGGCCAGGCCGCTCCAGGTCTGCACGTCCTTGGCGCTGGCCGGGCCGTAGCCGGCCAGGTACCGGCGCAGCATGGCGGCCCGATCCCCGTGCGGTTCCACGTCGCGGCCCAGCCAGGCCCGGACCGTGGTCATCCGCGCCTGACCGGTCTGGCCCCACAGGCCCTTCGGCGGGACGTGCACCAGCGGCAGCAGGTAGCGGGCGGCCCGGCCCATTCCCTCGGGGTCCTGGTCCGGGCGGCTTTCGGCGAGCAGGCGGCGCAGTTCGGCCAGCGAGCGCGGCTGGTCGGCGAGCAGGCCGGCCGCCTCGGCGAGGACCTCGTCGAGCGCGGCGCCCGCCGGCAGGCCCGGTGCGGCGCGCACGCTGCGCTCGAAGATGATCCGGGTGAGCGGGTGCAGCGCCACGCAGTCCGCCGCGCTGACCAGGTGGATCGTGCCGCGCATCAGGCTGGACCGGACGACGGTCCGCTCGGTGATCGCGGTGCTGAGGTCCTCGACCGTGAACGCGGCCAGCCGGGACCACAGGCCGAGGTACGGCGCGTTCGGGGCCTGCGCCTGCATGCCGACCAGATGCTCCACCGCGTCGACGACGTTCAGCGCGGTCCGGTCGAGCAGCAGTTGGCGGTGCAGCAGGGCCCGGTTGAGCGCGCGGTCGGTGAGGACCTTGGTCGGCACAACCGGAAGGCTAGGTGATGCGACCGACGCCCCGCCGCCATGGCGTGGCGGCGGGGCGTCGGGTCGGGCGATCAGTGCCGCAAGGACTGCAGGAACGCCTGGTGCAGATCCGCCACCGACCTGATGCTGCCGGCGGCCGCGGTCGTCCGGGACTGCGCCTGGGCGGACGGATCCGGTCGCGGAACCGGCGGGCACTGCACGTCGGACCGGTTGCCCGGCACCCGGTTGGGCAGCGCACCGGTCTTCAGGTAGGCGACGATCAGGTTGTCGGTGCAGGCCACGCCGGACAGCGACCCGGCGTGCGTGGTGCCACCGACACCCTCGATCAGCGCGGACCGCGGGTACAACCTGCGGGTCGCCAGCGCACCCTCGTACGGGGTGGCCGCGTCCAGCGTCTCACTGATCAGCAGGGCGTCCTTCACCTTGCTGCCGTCGATCCGCACCGGGTTGCCGGCCCGCGCCGGCCAGTACACGCACGGCGCGTTGAACCACGCGTTGCCCCAGGTCTCGAACGGCGCCTGGGCAAAGGTGCGCCAGTTGTCCCGGCGCCACTTGTTCCAGTCGGTCGGCCACTGGATGTCCGTGCACTGCACGGCGAGGTAGATGGCATAGCTGTTGTCGTCGAACGGCGGGGTGCCGTACAGGTCGATCAGCGGCTGCAGATCGCGGTTGTGCACCCAGCCCGCGAACGCCTGGGCCACGTCCTCCCAGCCGTACACGTAGTACCCGGCCTGCAGGAAGATGTCGGTCCACTCGTCCGGCCCGATCACGCCACCGGCCGGCTGCCGCAGCAGGTTCACCTGCTCGCGGTAGAACAGCCGCTCGACCTCCCGGCCGCTGGTGCCCAGGTGGTAGACGTCGTCATGATCCGCGATCCAGTCGAAGTAGATCTTGATGTTGCGGTCGAAGGCGATGTCCTGGTCGATGTTGGCGTCGTACCAGATGCGGGAGGCGTTGACCACGCCGTCGTAGACCACCCGGCGGAACCTGTCCGGGAACAGCGTGCCGTAGACCTGGCCGAGGTAGGTGCCGTAGGAGAACCCGTAGTAGTTGATCTGCGGCGCACCCAGGGCCTTGCGGATGCTGTCCATGTCGCGCGCCGAGTCGATGGTCTTCAGGTGGCCGAGCAGTTCGTGCTGGTTGCGGTCGCAGGCCCGGGCGTAGTCCCGGGACCGGTTCAGCCAGGTGCGCTCCAGCCGCGACGTGACCGGCACGTAGAACGGCCGGTTGTAGCCGGCGTAGTCCGGGATGCAGTTCAGCGACGGCTCGCTGGCGCCGACCCCGCGCGGGTCGAACCCGATCCAGTCGTAGCTGTCCCCGCCGCCGTCCGAAACGAACTGGCCCAGGATCGAGTAGATCAGCCCGGAGCCACCCGGTCCGCCCGGGTTGACCAGCATCGGGCCCTGCGCCTGCGAATCGGGCGTGCTGTGCAGCACCCGCGACACCGCGAGCCGGATCTTGGTGCCGGACGGGCGGGCGTAGTCGAGCGGCACCTCGACGAAGCCGCACTGGGCGCCGAACTCGACCAGGGTCGGGTTGTCGCAGGCGCCCCAGTTGACCGGTGGCGGTGTGTAGTCGGTGGCGCCCTGCGGCGCCGCCTGTGCGGACGGGACCGCGACCAATCCGCCCACAACGGCGATCGCGGTCGCCGCCACGGCGACGAATTTCTTCACTTTGCCCCTTTTCATCCTTTTATCGGCGCCGAACTGCCCTGCTCCGCGACGCCGGACCGAGCCTGCACCGCGGGTGGCCGATTCGGAACCCCACCTTCGTCGCATTGTCAGACCGTTACGAGACGATGGGGTCATGCCCGAAACGTTCGACCGTGCACTGGTGACCGCCGTCCGGACTGGACTCGCCGCGCTCGCCGACCCGGCCAAGGCACCGGAGATGCAGCGCTACATGAAATCGGACATGCCATTCCGCGGAGTGCAGAAACCAGCCAGAGCCGAGCTTGCCCGCCGGTTGTTCGCCGACCATCCGCTGTCCGATGCGGACACCTGGACGGCGACGGTGCGCGAACTGTGGCACGGCGCCAAGTACCGCGAGGAGCGCTATGTCGCGCTGGACCTGACCGGACACCGCGGCTACGCGCGCTGGCAGCGGCCCCAACTGCTCGGCCTGTACGAGGAACTGATCGTCACCGGCGCGTGGTGGGACTTCGTCGACGAGGTCGCCAACCGGCGGATCGGCCCGCTGGTCCGCGACCACCCCGGCGAACTGGTGCCGGAAATGCTGGCCTGGAGCCACGATCCCGACCGGTGGAAGCGCCGCACCTCGATCATCTGCCAGCTCAGCGCGAAGGGCGGCACCGACACCGCGCTGCTGACGCACTGCATCGAGGCCAACATCGCGGACCCGGACTTCTTTCTGCGCAAGGGAATCGGCTGGGCGCTGCGGCAGTTCGCCAAGACCGAGCCCGGCTGGGTCGCCGCCTTCGTCGACGCTCATCCTGACCTGTCGCCACTTTCCCGCCGGGAGGCGACCAAGCACCTGTAGCCGTTCGGCAGGATGGTGGCATGACCGACGAACCGGCTATCCGCCCGTCGATCGCCGCCGACCTGCGCCGGCTCGGCCTCGGTGCGGGCGATGCGGTGCTGGTGCACTCGTCACTGCGGTCGCTGGGTTGGGTGTGCGGCGGGGCGGTCACCGTGGTGCAGGCGCTGCTCGACACCGTGGGGCCGGACGGAACGGTGGTCGTGCCCACCCAGACGATGGGCAACTCCGATCCCCGGCACTGGACCAACCCACCGGTGCCGGAGTCCTGGTGGCCGGTGATCCGGGAGCACATGCCCGCGTTCGATCCGGCGATCACGCCGAGCGGCGGCGTCGGCGTGATTCCTGAGGTCGTGCGCACCTGGCCCGGCGCGGTGCGCAGCGCGCACCCGCACACCTCGTTCGCCGCCCTGGGTTCGGCCGCCGGCACGCTGATGGCCGGTCACCGGCTGGACTGCCAGTTGGGCGAGGAGTCGCCGCTGGCCGCGCTGGAGCGAGTCGACGGAAAGGTACTGCTGCTCGGCGTCGGCTACGACCGGTGCACGGCGTTCCACCTGGCCGAGTATCGGGTCCGGCACCCCGCGCTGTTCGAGTTCAGCGCGGCCGTCCACACGCCCTCCGGACGGTCCTGGGTCACCTACATCGACGTGGCCACCAGCAGCGACGACTTCGCCGACCTCGGCGCCGCCTTCGACCCGACCAGCGCGGTCCGCCGAGGCCGGGTCGGCGCCGCCGACTGCCGCCTCTTCAGCGTGCGCGAAGCCGTCGCCTTCGCCACCACCTGGCTCCCCCACCACCGGGGCACCGCCTAGCCCCCCTTCCGCGGATCCCTGTGGGAAGCCCATGCCCCACCAACAGCCACCTCAGGGGACCGTGACGCCACCCAACCACCATCCACCCGACAACCGCACGTCCCCCGAAACGCAACAACCGCAAAAATTCCGGAGAGGCGGCTCAGCGGAGGGTGGCGCCGTGCCGGTCGGCGGCGGCGGCGACGGCGGCATCCCGGGCGGCGGTGGCTTCCTCGAGGGTGAGCGTGCGGTCCGCGGCCCGGAACCGCAGCGCGTAAGCCAGCGAGCGCTTGCCCTCGCCGACCTGCTCGCCGGTGTAGACGTCGAACAGGCTCAGTTCCTCCAGCAGGCCCCCACCGCCGGTGCGCAGCGCCTCGGCCACCTCGGCGGCGGGCACGGAGTCGGCCACCACCAGCGCGACGTCCAGCAGCACCGGCGGGTACGGCGAGACGTGCACCGCCGGGCGGCGTTCGACCAGCGGTAGAGCGTCGAGATCGAGCTCCATTGCGACGGTGCCCTTGGGCAGGCCGAGCGCCTCGACCACCTTCGGATGCAACTCACCGGCGTGACCGACCGGCCAGTCGCCGACCCGCAGCTGCGCACACCGGCCGGGGTGCCAGGGCAGCAGGTCGCCGGCCTGCACCCGAAGCTCCACACCGGCGGCCCGGGCCACGACCTGCGCGGCCTCGACGGCGTCCGCCCAGCTGACCTTCTCCCCGGCGCCCCACCAGCCGGCGCGCCGGCGGTGGCCGGCCAGCACCACGGCCACGTGCTCGGGCTGCTGCGGCAGGGCGGCCTTCATCGCGGCGATCTCGTCGTCGGACGGCCGCTCGGCCACCCCGAGCTCGGGAATCTCGATCTGCTGCGCCTTGTGCTGCACCACCTGTCCGATGTGGAACAGCCCGACGTCCCGCGCACCCCGGGAGACGTTACGCACCAACGTGTCCAGCAGTCCGGGCAGCAGGGTCGTGGCGAGCTGGTCGCGGTCGGACTCCAACGGGTTCAGCACGCCGACGGTGCGCCGCCTGCTGTCCTTTTCGGACAGTCCGAACGCGTCCCAGACCGAGCTGGACACGAACGGGAACGGGAGCACCTCGACGAGGCCCGACGCGGCCAGCGCCCGGGACACCGTGCGACGGCGACGCTGGGCCAGCGTGAGACCGGTGCCCGCCGGGGCGGACGGCAGCTCGCTGGGGATGGTGTCGTAGCCCTCCAGGCGCAGCACCTCCTCCACCAGGTCGGCCGGCTGCTCCAGATCCGGCCGCCAAGACGGCGGGTACGCGATCACGAGTGTCGCGCCGTCGTCGCCGGAGATCACCTCGACCTGGCAGCCCACCTGTCCGAGCCTGCGCACCGTGACGCCTCGGTCGTAGCGCACCCCGGCGACCCGGTCGGGCAGGTCGATCGGCATGGTGATCGGCGGCAGGGTCAGCGGGTTGCCGACGTCGGTACGGCCGGTCCGGATGTTGCCCTCGCCGTGGTCGCGCAGCAGCCGCACGGCGATCTCCAGCGCCACCGGCGGCAGCGCCGGATCCACCGACCGCTCGTACCGCTTGGACGCCTCGCTGGGCAGCTTGTGCCGGCGCACGGCGCGGGCGATCGACGGCGGGTCCCAGATGGCCGCCTCGAGCACGATGTCGGTGCTGTCCGGCCGGATCTCGGTCGTCGCGCCACCCATCACGCCGGCCAGCGAGACCGGGCCGGACTCGTCGCACACCACGATGTCGTCCGGGTCGAGGGTGCGTTCCACGTCGTCGAGGGTGGTGAGCTTCTCCCCCGGCCGGGCCCGGCGCACCGTGATCCCGCCCTTGAGCGACGGCGCGTCGAAGGCGTGCATCGGCTGGCCGGTCTCCAGCATCACGTAGTTCGTGACGTCCACCGCCAGGGAGATCGAGCGCATGCCGGCCGCCAGCAGGCGGCGCCGGATCCACCTCGGCGTCGGCGCGGTCGGGTCGACACCGGAGACCCGGCGCACCGCGAACCGCGGGCAGGCTTCGCCGTCCTCGACCGTCACCGCGACCGAGTCGCCGTCGGCGGGCGGCACGTCGATCGCCGCCGGGTCGCGGTACTGCACATCGAGTGCGCAGGCCAGTTCCCGGGCGAGACCGCGAGCCGAGAAACAGTAGCCGCGGTCCGGGGTGATGGCCAGCTCGATGATCGTGTCGTCCAGCCCGAGCAGCTCCGCCGCGTCGTCACCGGCGCCGATGTCACCCGCGGTCAGCACCAGGATCCCGGCATGGTCGTCACCGAGCCCGAGCTCGCGGGCCGAACAGATCATGCCCTCGCTCATCCGGCCGTAGGCCTTGCGGGCTTCGATGGTGAACCCGCCGGGCAGCACGCAGCCGGGCAGTGCGACGACGACCAGATCGCCCTCGCGGAAGTTGGTCGCACCGCAGATGATCTGCCGGGTGTGCTCGCCCGGCGCGTCCTCGTCGGGCTCGTCGACCTCGACCACGCAGTACCGCATGGGCTTCTTGAGGCCGGACAGCTCCTCGATCTCAGCCACCCGGCCGACGATGAGCGGACCGGTCACCGAGTCCAGGGCGCGCAGCTCCTCCACCTCGATGCCGACCTTGACCAGCGCCTCGGCGACCTCCTCGGCCGAGAACGTCCGGTCGGTCTCCAGGTGCTCGGTCAGCCAGCTGACGGGCAGCCGCACGGGTCAGGCCTCCGTTCCGAACGGCAGGGTGAACCGGACATCGCCCTCGACCATGTCCCGCATGTCCGGGATTCCGTTGCGGAACTGCAGGGTCCGCTCGATGCCCATGCCGAAGGCGAACCCGGAGTAGACCTCGGGATCCACTCCGCAGGCGCGCAGCACGTTGGGATGGACCATGCCGCAGCCGCCCCATTCGACCCAGCCTGCGCCGCCCTTCTTCTCGTTGAACCACACGTCGACCTCGGCCGACGGCTCGGTGAACGGGAAGTACGACGGGCGCAGCCGGGTGCGGGCTTCCTGGTCGAACATGGCCCGGGCGAAGGCATCCAGCGTGCCCTTGAGGTGCGCCATGGTCAGGCCCTTGTCCACGGCCAGACCCTCGACCTGGGTGAAGACCGGGGTGTGCGTGGCGTCCAGCTCATCCGTGCGGTAGGTGCGGCCGGGGCAGACCACGTACACCGGCAGGGCGCGGTCGAGCATCGAGCGGATCTGCACCGGTGAGGTGTGCGTCCGCAGCGCCATCCCCGAACCTTCCGGCGCGATGTAGAAGGTGTCCTGCATCGTGCGGGCCGGGTGGTCCTTCTTGAAGTTCAGCGCGTCGAAGTTGAACCACTCGGTCTCGACCTCGGGCCCCTCGGCGACCTCGTAGCCCATGCCGACGAACACGTCGGCGATCCGCTCGCACAGCGTGGTGATCGGATGCCGGGCGCCGGGCGGGGTGCGGTCCCAGGGCAGCGTGACGTCGACCCGCTCCTCGTGCAGCACCCGCTCGTCGCGTTCCCGCTGCAGCACGGCCATCCGCTCGTCGAAGGCCAACCGCACCGCCGCCTGCGCCTCGTTGACCCGTTTGCCGGCCTCCGCGCGCGCCTTCGGCGGGAGCGCTCCGATCTCCCGGCGGGCGGTGAGCAGCGGCGACCTGTCGCCGAGGTGCGCGGGTTTGGCCGCGGCCAGCGCGGCGAGATCCGCGGCGGCGGCGAACTCCTCTCGCGCCTTCTCGACGGCCGCCAGCAGCGTCTCCGGCGCGAGCGCCGCGACCTCCTTGGGGTCGTAGGAGTCGTTGGCTCCGGACATGATTGGTGGACAGCTCCCGGTTTCGGTGGCCAGGAATGGCCGGCTCGTGGCTGCGTCGTCAGCGGCGAGCAGGCACGATCTTAGGTGATGGCCACGACCGGTTTGAACTCGGTTACTCCATGCCCGGCATCGCCACCGGCAACCCGTTGTCCCGCGCCGTCTCCGCCATCCGCTTGTCGTAGGTGACCAACGCGATCAACTCGCTACCGAGCATCTCGGCGCTGGCGATGTGGATGGCGTCGAGCGTCCGGATCGGGCCGGGCACGGTTGCCGCAGCGTCCCGGATCAGGTTCGTCACGGTGATCTCGGTGTGGTCGCGCAGGAGCCTCGGCATGAGGTTGGGGTAGCTGCCGAGCCGGTCACAGGTCCGGACCGTCTCGACCATGCCTATGGTGCTGGTGCAGGTGTGCGTGACCTGCGCTGCCAGAAACCGCTCCAGCTGCTCCACATTCCTGCGCCGGACGATGAAGGTGACGAGCGCCGAGGAGTCGAGGTAGATCAATACCGCTCTCCCTCACGCATCTCCAGCAGGATCGCCAGCGGGTCGACGTCGTCTGGCACCTCGATGCGGGTGAACTTGTCCAGATCGTCCGTGGTGAGCTGGCCGGAGGCCGGGTTGATGGTTCCGTTGGCGACCAGCTCTTCGTATTTGCTCATGCGTGGGGTCGGCGGGCGCAGCTCGGCGATGACCTTGCCGTGCCGGGTGACCTCGATGATCTCGCCGTTCTCCACACGGGAGAACATGGCGCTGGGGTTGTAGGAGAACTCGCGAACGCTGACGGCCGTCATGACATACCCCCTCGGGTAGTTGTGCCTACATGAGGGTACAACATGTAGGCACATTTGGTCAGTGCTGGGCGCCCGCGCTCGCGTAGAGGCAGACCGCGGCGGCCGTGGCCAGGTTGAGGCTCTCGGCCCGACCGTAGATGGGGACCCGCACCATCCGGTCCACGGCGCCGCGCACGTCGTCCGGAAGGCCATGGGCCTCGCTACCGAACACCCAGGCGGTGGGCGCGGCGAGATCGAGCTTGCCCAACTCGTCTTCGGCCGTGCCCTCCGCGGCGACAAGGCTAAGGCCGGCCGCGCGGCAGGCGGCCAGCGTCGCCGCAAGATCACGCGATCGAGTGATCGGGAGATGGAACAGGCTGCCGGT
Source organism: Actinophytocola sp. (assembly GCF_035712165.1). GTDB lineage: Bacteria > Actinomycetota > Actinomycetes > Mycobacteriales > Pseudonocardiaceae > DASYTH01. The sequence goes on from NZ_DASTBH010000329.1 coordinate 16,301, forward strand.
GGAGGCCCGCACGCACTTGCCGTTGTGCGGATCGACGGTGTCGCCGGCGAACACCACGGCATCCGCGCCGGCCGCGTCGGCGACCCGGGTCACCGTGCCGGCGTTGCCCGGATCGGACACCCCCGCGAGCACCGCCACCAGCTTCGGGGACCCGGAAAGGGCCGCCTCGAGCGGAACGTCGACCACCGCGCAGACCGCCACGATCCCTTGCGGCGTCACGGTTTCCGACAACCCGGCGGCGGCCCGGTCGGTGACCGTGGACACCGGCACACCCGCGTCCCGCACGAGATCGGCGTAACGGGCGGCGGCGTCCACGGTCACGAACAGCTCGTGCACGGTGCCGAAGGCGAGCGCCTCCCGCACCGCCTGCGCTCCCTCGGCCAGGAACCGGCCGGCGCGCTCCCGGCCGGACCGCCGGGTCAGCTGCCGCGCGGCCGCGACCCGGGGGGTCCGCTCTGTATACAGTGGACTCTCGGTCAGGAGGCCTTGCCCTGCGCCGGAGCGTTCTCCCGGGCGACCGCGACCAGCGCGGCGAACGCGGTCGGGTCGCTCACCGCCAGCTCGGCGAGGATCTTGCGGTCCACCTCGACCCCGGCCACCCGCAGCCCCTGGATGAACCGGTTGTAGGTCATGCCGTTCTCGCGGGCCGCGGCGTTGATCCGGGTGATCCACAGCTGCCGGAAGTCACCCTTGCGGGCCCGGCGGTCGCGGTAGGCGTAGTTGAGCGAGTGGAGCAACTGCTCCTTGGCCTTGCGGTACAGGCGCGAGCGCTGCCCCCGGTAACCGCTGGCGAGTTCGAGAGTCGTGCGACGCTTTTTGTGGGCGTTGACCGCCCGCTTGACGCGTGCCACTGTTCCGTCCTGTCGATCTCGTGGGCGGGAACGTCGCCGCCCAGATGGTCATGGTCTACGCAATCGGCCGACGGTCAGCGGCCGAGCAACCTGTTCACGCGGCGGCGGTCCTTCTTGGACACCTCGGTAGTGCCGGACAGGCGCCGAGTCAGCTCACTCGACTTCTTCTCAAGCCTGTGTCGCAGACCCGTCTTCTGACGGAGCAGCTTGCCGCCCGCGGAGACCTTGACGCGCTTGGCGGTCCCCGTGTGGGTCTTCTGCTTGGGCATGTGTGTATTCCTTGATCTATCTCGAATGTGGGCCGGTGGTTTCGGCGGATCTCACTCCGGGTCGGACTCGCCGCCGGGTGTGGTCGCCCGCTGGCGCGCCTTCTGCACCTTGTGCGGCGCGAGCACCATGATCATGTTACGCCCGTCCTGCTTCGGCGAGGCCTCGACGAAGCCGAGCTCGGCGACGTCGTCGGCCAGCCGCTGCAACAGCCGGAAGCCGAGCTCCGGCCGGGACTGCTCCCGGCCCCGGAACATGATGGTGACCTTGACCTTGTTGCCGTGCTCGAGGAAACGCACCACGTTGCGCTTCTTGGTCTCGTAGTCGTGCGTGTCGATCTTGGGCCGGAGCTTCTGCTCCTTGATCACGGTGAGCTGCTGGTTGCGGCGCGACTCACGAGCCTTCTGCGCGCTCTCGTACTTGTACTTGCCGTAGTCCATGAGCTTGCAGACCGGCGGCCGGGCCTGCGGGGCGACCTCGACGAGGTCCAGATCCGACTCCTGTGCAAGCCGGAGCGCGTCCTCGATGCGGACGATTCCGACCTGCTCGCCGTTCGGTCCGACCAAGCGGACTTCGGGCACCCGGATGCGGTCGTTGATGCGGGTCTCGGAGCTGATGGGGCCTCCTTGGTCCGAGTTCAGGGTCCGTACACGTCTGTCGTGCGACCCGCACGGCTCGTGACGCCCCTGACAGCATCGAGCCCCGCCGCCTGGTGGCGAACGGGGCCCGCTCCGACCGACCCCGGCAGCAACGCCCGGGGCACCGCGGCCCGTGCCAGAATCCTCCGGCACCGACCGCCGCGATCGGACCCGGCCACCTGACGAGTGACTCGGGTGGGAGCGGGGCTCCACTTTGCCGCCCCTCGCGGGGCGGGTCGCGTTCCTCAGACTAGCAGATTGCCCGAATTCGGACGGCGGCACCCGGCCCGGAGCATGATCGACAGGTGCGTGCGGAGATCGACGGGCAGCCGGCGACTACGGCCACCTCGCCTCCATGCAGGTCAGAGCCGGGCCGGGACGAAACCTAGGGTTCCTGGTTGCTCGCGGCCCAGTGGTACCAGAGCTCGGGCCGGCCGATCTGGCCGTAGCGCTGGCTGCGCACGGCAAGACCGTTGTCCGCCAGATACTCCAGGTAGCGGCGGGCGGTCACCCGGGACACCCCGATGCCGTCGCTCGCCCCACCGGCGGACAGCCCGTCCCGGGCGTCGCGCAGCGCGGCCACCACCGCGGCCAGGGTGGGCGCGCTCATTCCCGTGGGCAGTGCGGAGGTCTCCGCCGGGCGCAGGGTGGCCAGCAGGCTGTCCACTTCGGACTGGTTGATGGCCGGGCCGGCTCGCCCGGCGTCGTCGAGGAACCGGGCGTAGCGCTCCAACCGGTCCCGCATCGCGGCGAAGGTGAACGGCTTGAGCAGGTACTGCACCACACCGGCGGACACCGCGGCGCGCACCACCGCGAGGTCGCGGGCCGAGGTCACCGCGATCACGTCCACCGCGTGCCCGGCGGCCCGCACCGCCCGGCAGACGTCCAGCCCGTGCGCGTCCGGCAGGTAGAAGTCGAGCAGCAGCAGGTCCACCTCCCGCTGGCGCAGCGCGCGCGACACCCCGGCCGCCGTGTGCACCACGCCGACCACCGAGAATCCGGCCACCCGCTCGACGTACTGGCGGTGTGCCTCGGCGGCCACCGGGTCGTCCTCCACCACCAGCACCCGGATCACCGGCGCACCCCGACCCGCAGCGGCAGCCGCACGGTGAACACCGCGCCGCCGTCCCCGCCTTCCGCCCGGCGCACCTCGATCGTGCCGCCACCCCGCCGCACCGCCTGGCCGACCAGCGCGAGCCCCAGGCCCCGGCCGACCAACCCGTCACCCTCCTTGGTCGACCAGCCGCGGTGGAAGACGTCCGGCAGCCGGTCCGGGTCCACGCCGGCGCCGGTGTCGGCAACCCGCAGCAGCAGGTCGCCACCGTCCACCCGGGCGGTGACGAACACCTGCGCCGGCGCACCCGCGTCCAGCGCGGCGTCCAGCGCGTTGTCGATCAGGTTGCCCAGGATCGTCACCACGTCCCGGGCGGACAGCGGATCCCCGGCCAGCACCGCGTCGTCGATCTCGGTGTCCTCGGTGATCACCAGCGTCGCCCCGCGCTCGCTGGCCTGGGCGGCCTTGCCCAGCAGCAGTGCGGCCAGCACCGGCTCGGCCACCGCGCCGACCAGCCGGTCGGTGAGCCGCTGCGCGATCCGCAGTTCCTCGGTGGCGAACTCCACGGCCTCCCGGGTGCGGCCCAGCTCCACCAGCGAGACCACGGTGTGCAGCCGGTTCGCCGCCTCGTGCGCCTGCGAGCGCAGCGACTCGGCGAACCCGCGCAGCGAGTTCAGCTCGCCGGTCAGCGCCAGCAGCTCGGTGTGGTCGCGCAGGGTCACCACGCTGCCGTGCGCCCGGTCGCCGGCGTACACCGGGGCCGAGCTGACCAGCAGCACCCGGCGGTCGGTCAGCCGGATCTGGTCCGGGGCGGGCCGGTCGCCGGACAGGCTGTGGGTCAGCGGCTCCGGCAGTCCCAGCTCGTCGACCCGGTGGCCCTCCACCGGCCCGTCGAGATCCAACAGCGTCCGCGCGCCGTCGTTGCACAGGGTCACCCGGCGATCCTTGTCGACCAGCAGCAGACCCTCCCGGACCGCATGCAGGATCGCCTCGTGGTAGTCCAGCCGCCGGCCCAGCTCGGCCGGACCGAGGCCCTGGGTCTGCCGCCGGATCCGCCGGCTGACCAGGTAGGTCCCGCTGGTGCCGACCAGCAGCGCGACCACCGCCACCAGACCCAGCGGAACCAGCCGGTCACGCACCTTGCCGGCGATCGCGTGCAGCGTGATCCCGACGCTGACCAGCGCCACGATGTGCCGGTCCGGGTCGAACACCGGCACCACGGCGCGCACCGAGGGGCCGAGCGTGCCGGTGTAGGTCTCGGTCAGGGTCTCGCCGGCCAGCGCCCGGTCGATGTGGCCGAGGAACCGCCCGCCGATCTGAGCCGGGTTCGGGTGGGTGAACCGCTGGCCCTCGGTGGACATCACCACGACGAAGTCCACCCCGGTGTCGATCCGGATGCGTTCGGCCAGTGGCTGCAGCGCCTCCGTCGGGTTCGGATCGTCCACGGCGTCGATCACGGTCGGCGCGTCGGCGACCGTGCTGGCCACCGAGATCACCTTCTCCCGGGCCGAGTCCTCGGTGTGCCGGGCGACGTCCAGGTACACGAACACCGCGCCCCCGGCCACCAGCAGGCTCACGATGATCACCTGCAGGACGAGGAGCTGACGCGCGAGGCTCATACCCGTCAGTGTGAACTAAATGAACACAATCGTGACGCAGCGCATCGGGGTAGGGATAGTGCGGGCCGGAGTCGCCGAACGCCGCGAGGAGGCGAGCCGTGTCCACGAACGCCGAGCCGACGACGCCGAGCCGGCGCCGGGACCGCACCCACTACCTGTACATCGCGGTGATCGTTGCCGTCGTGGCCGGCATCCTCGTCGGCTGGGCGTTCCCCGAGTTCGGCAAGTCGCTGCGCCCGCTCGGCCAGGGCTTCATCAACCTGATCCGGATGATGATCAGCCCGATCATCTTCTGCACGATCGTGCTGGGGATCAGCTCGGTGGCCCGGGCCGCGAAGGTCGGCCGGGTCGGCGGCCTGGCGATCGGCTACTTCCTCGTGATGTCGACCGTCGCGCTGATCATCGGGCTGCTGGTCGGCAACATCCTGCATCCCGGTGAGGGCGTGCACCTCACCGACGCCGCCCGGGCCCAGGGCGAGGCCCAGGCACAGGGCGCCAAGGGCACCAACGAGTTCCTGCTCGGCATCATCCCGACCACGCTGCTGTCCGGCCTCACCAGCGACAGCGTGCTGCAGACGCTGTTCGTCTCGCTGCTCGTCGGGTTCGCCCTGCTGTCCCTCAAGGGCCGGGGTGAACCGATCCGGATCGGGATCGAGTACATCCAGCGGCTGGTGTTCCGGATCCTGGCCATGATCATGTGGGTGGCCCCGATCGGCGCGTTCGGGGCGATGGCCGCCGTGGTCGGCGCGACCGGGCTGGCCGTGCTGAAGAGCCTCGCGATTCTCATGCTCGGGTTCTACGTGACCTGCCTGATCTTCGTGTTCGGCGTGCTCGGCTCGCTGCTGTGGGCGGTCGCCAAGATGAACATCATGTCGCTGTTCCGCTACCTGGGCCGGGAGTTCCTGCTCATCCTGGCCACCTCGTCGTCGGAGGTGGCGCTGCCGCGGCTGATCGCCAAGATGCAGCACCTCGGCGTCGGCCGGACCACCGTCGGCATCACGGTGCCCACCGGCTACTCGTTCAACCTGGACGGCACCGCCATCTACCTGACCATGGCGACCCTGTTCATCGCCGAGGTCATGGACCAGCCGCTGTCCGCGGCCGAGCAGATCTCGCTGCTGGTATTCATGATCATCGCGTCGAAGGGTGCGGCGGGGGTGACCGGGGCGGGGTTGGCCACCCTGGCCGGCGGCCTGCAGAGCCACCGTCCCGACCTGCTCGACGGCGTCGGCCTGATCGTCGGCATCGACCGGTTCATGTCAGAGGCCCGCGCGGTGACGAACTTCTCGGGTAACGCGGTGGCGACGGTGCTGGTGGGTGCCTGGACCAAGACGATCGACCGCGACAAGGTGAAC
>NZ_DASTBH010000330.1:0-2983 GCF_035712165.1 Actinophytocola sp.
TGGCGCGACGTGCAACTGCGCTTCGTCGACGATCCGCGCGGCGCCGCCGACGAGGCGCAGGCGCTGGTCGGCGAGGCCGTCGAGGCGCTGACGGCGGCGCTGACGGAGCGGCGGACGGACCTGGACGGCTGGCGGGGCGCCGACGCCGACGCGGGCGACAGCGAGACCGAGCGGATGAGGATGGCGGTGCGCGGCTACCGCGACTTCCTCGACCGCCTCCTCAACCTCTGACGGACGTGCCCCCGCTACGTGGCCTTGGCCACGTAGCGGGGGACGGCCGGCTCAGCCCCAGTACGCCGTCTCCCAGTCGTCGCTGGACCAGTAGCGGCCGGTCCAGGCGCCCGCCGACCAGTAGCGGCCGGACCAGTAGCGACCCGTCCACGCGGGGTCGGTCCAGTTCGCCGGGCCGGCCCAGCTCGCACCGGGCCAGGTGCCCGCCGCCCAGGTCTTGGACGCCCACGACGAGCCCGTCCAGCCGTCGCCGGCCATCCGGTAGCCCATCCAGACGCCGCCCGCCCAGGTGGTCTGGGTCTTCGCCTTGGCGGCCCACGTCGACGAACTCCACGGGCCGAAGATCGACTTTTCCCCGACCAGTTCCACACCGTTGCTGACGGCGCGGCTGATGCCGCGAGCGTCGTGGACCGGGCCGTCGCCGGCGCCGTAGGACCGGGTCGGCAGGTACGGGTTGGGCGTCGAGTTGATCTTAGCGATGGCCGCGTTGACGTTCAGCGAGCCGGCACCCTCCAGCCCGTTCGGCAGCCAGGTCCGACTCTCCTCGATGTACCGCCTGACAAGATCCGGGGTCAGCGACGGCTTGTACTGCAGCAGCAGCGCCACCGCGGCCGAGACGACGGCGGCCGACTGGCTGGTGCCGCTGCCCTTGAACAGCGTGGTGCCCACCCGGGCACCGGGGTAGCTGTTGTCGATGTTGGATCCCTCGACCCGCAGCGAGGCGATCGACTCGCCGGGGACCACCACGTCCAGCGGGCGCTGGTGGTGGATGTTCGTGAATGTGCTCACCGTGTCGTCGGACACGGGGATGGTGCCCTTCGTCGAGGTCGAGCCCACCGCCATCACCACCAGGTCGTTGGCAGGGTTGTTCAGCCTCCCGGTGGCGTTGCCCTGGTTGCCGGCGGCGGCGACCACGACGATGCCGGCCTTCCACGCCTGCTCGACCGCGAACTGCAGGGGGTCCGACCAGGCCGGCGGGTTGCCGCCGGAGCCGTACGAGAGGTTCAGCACCCGGATCGGGTTGGCCGGGTCGTGGTTGCGGTTCTTCACCACCCAGTCGATCGCCGCGATCACCTGGGTGACGTCGGCGGCGCCGTTGGCGGTGCCGGCCTTGATCGATGTCACCTTCGCGCCCGGCGCGATGCCCTTGGCGCCGGTGGCCGTGTCGTTGGCGACCATGATGCCGGCCAGGTGCGTGCCGTGGCCGTACGAATCGTGGTAGCGCAGGTTGGCCGACTGCGACTCGAACGACAGGTCCGGCCCGTTGACGATGTTCGCCGCGGGTAGGCCGGGCACGGAGGCGACGCCGGTGTCGATCAGCGCGATGCCCACGCCGCTGCCGGTCAGCGTCGCCGCGGCGCCGGTGTCCGCCGCGATGATCTTGCGGACGTCGGCGAGGGAGGTGCCGGCGGCCGTGCTGGTGGTCGACAGCCACAGCCCGGACCAGCCGCCGCCGGGGAGCGACGAGGCCGGCGGTGGAGCAGTCGCGCCCACGATCGCCAGGGGGACTGCGGCAGCGAGTCCGGCCGCCATGAGGCGGTGCCGGCCGCTGCCGAGGCTACGGATTGCGAGCATTTACGACGCTCCTTCGGGCGTATTCGGTTGCGACCGCCGTGGCGGCGCCTCTTGCGTTCGGGCTGGTTACGGCCCGATTTGCTGCTACGCCAACTGTGCGGGAACCGCAGCCGAAGCGCAGCAGCCGGCTACCGACCCGCAACTCGCCGCAACCGAGTGTGACCACCTGGCCGACGGAGCCGATTACGGATCAGGGATCGGTCCATCACGCATCGTGAAGAGCGCGTGGGAACGCTCCCGCGTACTCACCGGTACTAAACATGTGATCAGCCACAAACACAGCGTGAAACTTTCACTCGATCGACGTGGATGTCTGCACGTTCGGCTGATGACAGGGCGGACTGGTGGCTACCCCCGTTGCGCCGGGAAGCTGATGCCAGCGCAGCGATGGGAGCGAGACCAGAGCGACCGTCCGCCGCGACGAACGAGGGGAGGCGACCGGCGTGGACCAGGGGTATGACGCGTTCTGCATGGTGGATCCGCTGTTCTACGACACGGTGCACGCCGACTCCACCGGCGCCACCTTCGCCACCGCCGACCGCACCCTGCCCGAGGGCTGGACGCGCCGGCCGCAGGACGACTGGCTGGTCTTCGACCCGGGCGCCGCCGGCCCCGCCCTGCCGCTCCAGGGCTGGAAGATCCACGTCTCCGCCTGTCTGGACAACGCCGACCGGGTGCTGGACGCCGTCTGGGACTACTGCGTGGAGCGCGGCATCGAGTTCAAGTTCCTCAGGTCGCCTTCGGCCCTGCTGGCCCGCGTGTCCAAGTACGCGCCCCGCGGCTTCAGCGGCAAGCTCGTCACCATCTACCCGGCCGACGACGCCGCGCTGGAGACGATCCTCACCGAACTCGGCGAGCGGCTCGACGGCGAGCCGGGCCCGTACATCCTCACCGACCTCCGCTGGGGCCGGAGCCCGCTGTTCGTCCGGTACGGGGCGTTCGTCCGCCGGCACTGCGTCGCCGCCAACGGCCGGGTCGTCCCGGCGATCGCCGACGGCACCGGCAAGCTGGTCCCCGACCGCCGCGACCCGGCGTTCACCGTGCCGCCGTGGGTGACCCTGCCCGACTTCCTGGCGCCGCACCTGGCCGCCCGCAACGCCGTGACGGTCGCGGACCTGCCGTACGAGATCGACGAGGTGCTGCACTTCTCCAACGGCGGCGGCGTCTACGCCGGCCG
>NZ_DASTBH010000331.1:0-2073 GCF_035712165.1 Actinophytocola sp.
TCGCCGGCTACTCGGTGCTCGACGGCGTGGGCGTGCGGGCGTCCGGCACCACCGCCGGCTACCTGGCCTGGATGTCCCTTCTCGACGGCGCGGCGGTGGTGCTGGTGCTCGCCGTGCGGCGCGGCCGCCGGCTGGTCCGCGACTGCCGGGCGGTGTGGCGGGTCGGCGTGGTCAGCGGCGCCGTGGCGACGGCCGCGTACGGCATCGCGGTGTGGGCGCAGGCCCGCACGAGCCTGGCCACCGTCGCGGCGCTGCGCGAGGTGAGCATCCTGTTCGGCGCGCTGATCGGGCTCGTGGTGTTCCGCGAGCCGTTGGGCCTGCGCCGGGTGGCCGGCGCCGCGCTCGTCGTCACCGGCATCGCCCTGCTCACCCTCCTCCCTGGTTGATCAACGCGGAGGGACGGGCCGGCGTCAGTTCTCGGTGCGGCCGAACGTGTGGATCGTCGTACCGCCGCTGGCCCGCAGCCGCGGCAGGTCCTCGACGATCATCGCGGCTGGGTCAGCGTGAACACGAAGACCAGGTCGAAGAACAGCTCAAGGGTGGACACCCGGACGGCCTGGGGCCGGTCCGCCGCCGCCGCGGGCGTCGTCCCGTCGATCTCGGACACGCCCTGAAGCGTACGAGACGCGGGTTTCGGTTGACCGGTGGCTCAGTCCCGGACGACGGGCGGGCCCGTCGGGGCGCGGGTGGGCGTCAGCGTTGCGTGAAATAGAACGCGACGACGCCGCCGAGAAGGGTGCCCATGGTGGCGACCACCGTGCCGAAGAAGCCGATCATGTCCTGGAGCGCCTCCGGGCGCAGCCAGGCGATCATGGTGGCCAGGATGAGCACGGAGAACAGGCAGACCTCGAAGATCAGCAACAGTTGGAGCGCCACCGACCGGACGTGGTCTTGCGGCGGCCCGGCGACCGGCGGCACGAGCCCCCGGGTGCTGGCCTCCCGCTCGTCCGGCTGGCGGGACAGGTCGAGAACCTCATCCTGCACCTCGGGGGTGGTCCGGTTCACCGGGACCACCGTCCGTTTCGGACGCGGGTGGACGCGGCGCGCCGGCGCTTCAGGTATGACGCGAGGAGGGGGAGGGTCCGCCGCTCTGTCTCGGTGGGATCGGTGATGCCGCGCCGTGCAGACTGAGGATCCTCGGCATGGAGGTCGAGTTCTTCCTGCTTGTGCGGCCGGCCCGACCCGTGGTTGCTGGCCATGTCCAGATCATTGCCGCAGAGCCGGCAAAACGTTACCGACCGTCAGGGTAAGGAAAAATGCTGTTATGCCATGATCAGCCCTAATCGGACATCTCAGGAGCCCGGACGTCCGACCCGGTCCGGGGGACGGCGCCCGGGCGGCCGCCCTTACTTCACGAACACGACCTCGCGGGTGCCGGCCTCGGGATCCTCGATGAGCACCCGAGCGCCGCGCTGCTTGCGCACCTCGTGCAGCCACTTCTGGGTCGAGATGGCCCGGCGGAGCTGTTCGGTCACCGACGTGCCCTCCTCCTGAGCCATCTCCTGGAGCGCGCGGACCACCTCTTCGGAGAGGCTGACGGTCAGCTTGATCGTCTTCATGGCGGTCCACCCTTGTTCGCGACGGTGCGTGGTCATCCGTTCATCAGTCTGACCGATCTGCCGTCCTCATGCCAGCCCGAAGCCGGCTTTTTACCGTCTTCCTACCGGATCCGTGCCGGCTCCGCGGGACGACCGAGGTTGGCCGCATGCGGGATACTCGATGTATCCGGCGTACGAAGGTGGCTGATGGAGCACACAGAGGAACGGAACCAGACGCCGGTGACCGTGCTGCGACTCGCCTTCATCGGCCTGGCGGTCGCGGCGCTGCTGCTCGGGTACCACGGCATGGGGATCTATCTGGCCGAGCACCCGGACTACCGCCAGAGCCCGATCGACGTCCTCTACTTCACCCTCCAGCTCTACGTGCTCGACGCCGAGCCGCTGTCCGAGGGCGGCGACCTGCCGTGGCAACTCCAGGTGGCGCGGTTCGCGGCCCCCGCGGTCACCGTGTTCGCGGTGGTCGAGACCGCCCGCGTCCTGCTCACGAGCGAGCTGCACCGGCTCAGCGCCCGCC
>NZ_DASTBH010000332.1:0-3878 GCF_035712165.1 Actinophytocola sp.
TGGTGTGGCCCGGCCGGGTGCGGTGGGGGTCAGCGTTGGAAGGCGGCGGCGTGCTGCATCGCGGGCACACCGTGGCGTTCCAGGTCGTAGGCGCGGTCGGCGTCGTCGAGGGTTTGCGCGGCGCTGGTGACCGCGTGCAGCACGCCGCCGGTGGTGCGGTCACCGCCGTCGATGAAGTGGTTGAGGATGGTTTCCTGTTCCTCGGCGGTGAACCGCAGTTGGGTGGCGACGAACTCCAGCGTTTCGGCGGGACGCTGCACGGGGATGCCGGCCTCGGCCTGCACGGCGGCGATCGTGGCGTGCAGGTAGCCGGGGTTGAGGAAGGTACGCACGGCGTCGCGGGCCTGCTTGCCGGCCAGGTCGGCGACCGCCCGGCGGGTGTCCTCGCTCCAGCGGATCTGGCCCGACTCGAGTCGGGTGCCGAGGTGGATCTCGCGGAGCGCGTCCTTGTCGATGGTCAGCCCGTTGTTGCAGACCTGGACGGTCAACCTCGGGGTGATCTTGAATGCGCCGTGGCCGACTTCGGAGTTGGTGACGATGAACCCGGCCCACACCACCGGGTTGTCCGCGCCGCGCTGGCCGGAAAACGGGCTGGTGTAGCCGCGCAGCAGTTCGGGTGCGTAGGCGGAGACCTCGGGGCAGCTGATCTTGACGTAGAGGCGGGACTCGGTCAGGTCGCACTGCGCGGTGGTGTGCACCCCGGCGGCGCGGATGCCGTCCAGCACGGACATGAGCACGTCGAGGTTGTCGGTGATCTTGTACTTGTCCGACAGCAGGGCCCGCGCGATCCCCGACCGGCCGTGCTGGCCGCGGAAGGTGCGCACCAGGAACCGCTCGCGCGGGTCATGGCTCAGCCAGGTGTTGACGTTGTGGTCCAACAGGTCGAGCTGGTGGTCCTCGCGCATGCGCCGCAGGTAGCGCACCGGAATGCCCAGCTTCTCGGCGATCCCGCCGTCGCAGGTGCCGGTCGGGGTGAACCGGCCCGGCACCGGCGTCACCCCGTCCCGGCTCAGGGTCGGTTCGCCGATCCCGTCGATCTCTAACTCGCCGCCGACCAACCGCATCTGGTCGGCCGGGACGACGACATCGAGCTTGTCGTCCTGCTGGCGGCGCAGCAGCGAGGCCATGTCCCGCAGCCCGGCATGCCGAGCGGTCAACACCGATTCCGTAGTGGTCACGACAACCAACTCCTTACCGCAACACGGGATGGGTTCGGGGTGAGCACGGGAGGTGCGTCTGGCCGGACCGGCCACGGTCGCGGGCGGTGGCTCGAACAGACGCTGGGGGCGGGCGGTGCCGGCCCGCTGGGCGAGGGCCTGTCGCGCGGTAGGGCCGCGAGTGAATCGGGTCCTCGTGGGCGGGCTGGGGTGTGGAGGATTCAGCAGGCCGGTGGCCGGCGGTCCCGCAAGTGCAGAGCGCGTAGGACGTGTTCGGCGTCGGGTTGGTCGTGGCCAGCCAGGTCGGCCAGGGTCCAGGCGACCCGCAGGGTCCGGTCGGCGCCGCGCCGGGTCAGCGCACCGGTGGCCAGCGCCTGGTCCAGCGGCGCGGTGACCGCGTCGGGCAGCCGGGACTCGCGGCGCAGCACCGCGACCGAGACCTCGGCGTTGGTGCCCGCACCGCGCGCAGCCCATCGGCGGGCGGCGCGTTGCCGCGCCTGCCGGACCCGCTGCAGCACCACCGCCGCACTGTCCATTGCGGGCACGTGCGGCACGGTCGACGGGACGGGAGTTTGCAGCCGCACCCGCAGCTCCACGCGGTCCAGCAACGGGCCGACCAGGCGAGCCAGGTAGCGGCGACGCGCTGAGGCCGAGCAGACACACGGTGCCCCCGACGAACCGCACCGGCACGGCAGGCTGGCCAACACCAACTGACAACGGGCGGGAAAACTCACGACGGCGTCGCGGCGGGCCAGCCGGATCTCCCCGTCGTCCAGGACGGTCCGCAGGGCTTCCAGCCGCTGCTGACCGAACTCGGCGGCCTGCTCCAGGAACAGCACGCCATGGTGGGCCCGGCTGACCGCACCCGGTCGGGGCAGGCCGATCCCGCCACCCAGCAGCTCCGGGACACTGGCCGACGGGGAGACGGTGACGAACGGGGGCCGGGTGATCAGCGGCGCCTCGGCCGGCAGCAGGCCGGCGATCGACTGGATCGCGGTGACCTCCAAGGCCTGATCGGCGGACAGGTCCGGCAGCAAACCGGGCAGACAGTGGGCCAGCCGGCTGGTCGATACGGGTCGGCCGAGGAGCAGCAGGTGGTGTCCGCCGGCGGCAGCGACCTCGAGCGCGGCCACGGCGTCGGGTTGATCGGCGACCTCGGCCAGATCCACCAGCGGCGTGCAAGGTGCCGGGGAAGCGGTCGGACCGACCGCAGGCAGCCGGGCGTGCTCGCCGCGGGCATAGCCGACCACCTGATCGAGCCGCTGGGCCGCCAGCACCAGCATGTCCGGCACCAGCGCCGCTTCGGCCGCCAGCGCATGCGGCACCACAACCCGACGCAGCCCGGCCCGGCGGGCGGCCAACACGGCCGCCAACACCCCGCGCACCGGCCGCAGCTGCCCGTCCAAGCTCAACTCGCCCACCAACACGGTCTCGGCCAACCAGTCATCGGGCAGGTGGCCGGCGGCGGCGAGCACCGCGCACGCCACCGCCAGATCGGCCCCCGACAGGGTGGCCAGGTGCGCCTCGGCGCTCAGCGACAGCGCGACGGGCAGGTGCGGCCAGGGCAGAGCACAGTTGAGGACCGCGGCACGGACCCGGTCGGTCGTCTCGGCGACGGCGAGCCGGTCCAGCAAGCCCGACGGCCCGGGCCCGCCGCCCGGGGTGGCGCGCACCTGCACCAGGTGCCCGCCGACCCCGGTGAGCCACACAGCGAAGGCCGCACCTGACTTGTCCACAGTGGCCACGCGGATCCTCCTACCAAGACAGCCGGACAGCGGCTCACGACGGCTGTCCGGAAAATGGGCTGCCGACATGTCGACCGGCCCGGACGATCACATCCGGGCCGGATCGACGTAACGGGTGTCAGAACGGCGCGACGCCACACCTGGTGCCAACCCGGCGCCGGGCCACACCGCCCACCGCGCCGACGGATGCGCTGCCCGCGACCAACTCGGCGAGCACGTCGCCGTGACACGCGTGTGGGGCGCACCAGCATCCCAGCGTCTTGCCGGCCAGCTCACCGAACGCGGCGAGCAGGTGCGGCTGCTCGAATAGCCACTGCCGATAGCGCTCGACCACCTGCGCGCGGGTGGGGTAGCGGCCGATCACGAACGGGTTGCCCCACTTCGACGGCCGGCCGATGTAGACGTCGTAGCCGGCACGCTTGCAGTGAACGACTAACGGGTGTGCCATGTTCGCGCTCCTTGGGCTCGTCCCGAACTCGGTGCCGTGGACCTCACGGCGCGCCAGGACATGACTCAGACAAGCGAGATTGGCCACCGCGAGCCCGGTCGCGCGGGCGTCGTGGACGAGTGGGGGAGGAAGTGTTCGGCCTGGTCGACGGCTTCCTCGTCGTCGATTCCGGCGGCAACTGGATCCGGATCGTGCCGACGGTGCGCGAGCGGGAACCCGCGCCCACGCGGCTGGCCAGAGCGCTGAACAGCGCGGTCAGGCTCGCCAGGTCACACGGGGCGCAGCGGCAGGCGCTGAGGATTGTCGAAGGGGCGTTGGCGCGGGACGTACACGTCTCGAGGAGGAGCGGACATCGGCGGTGGAGTTCCGCGAGGAGCTGCTTGAACGGCTCGGCCTGCCCAGCTGACGCCAGAACGGCCGTGGCGGCTGGGCGGGGCTTGTAGTGCTGTTCGCGTGAGCGAAGAGCTCGGTGTCGTTTCGGCAGGTCCGGGCTTAGCTTCGGGCGGTGGCGAACGAACTGACCATTCC
>NZ_DASTBH010000333.1:0-22869 GCF_035712165.1 Actinophytocola sp.
ATTTCGGCCGCTGCACGAGATGTGCGACCTGTGGGCGGCCGAGTTCGAGGAGAAGTACGCGGCCGCACCGGAGGTGCTCGACCCCGGGGTGGCCAGGGCCGGCATCGCGCTGTTCCGGTCGCTGCCCCGGACGGCGGACTCCACCGTGCTGCTGGGCACGGACGTGCACGGGGCAAACATCCTGGCCGCCGAGCGGGAGCCGTGGCTGGTGATCGACCCGAAGCCCTACCTCGGCGACCCCGCCTACGACGTGCTGCAGCACATGCTGAACTGCGAGGACCGGCTCTACGCCGACCCGGCCGGGCTGGCCGACCGGATGGCCGGGCTGACCGGCCTGGACCCGGAGCGGGTCCGGCTCTGGCTGTTCGCCCGGTGCGTACAGGAGGCGCCGGAGTGGCCGGTGACGCGCGCCGTGGCCCGGCGGCTCGCGCCCTGAGACCGCAACCTCCCTTCGGCTCTTGACGCCGCGTGAACGCCTGCACTTGATTGAGTGACAGGGCTGCGGGGTTTGGAGGCGCGCGGTGACACGGAAACTGCTCACGATCCTGACCGCCGCCGCCCTGGGAGTCCTGGCGGTGCCGCCGGTCGCGGCAGCGGCCGCGCCGGCCGCGCGACCGGGCAGCGAATACCTCGGCGCGGTCACCTTGATCAGCGGCGACCACGTCACCGTGCGGCGGGTCGGCGCCCGGCTGGTGCCCGAGGTCGCGCCGGGCCCGGGTCGCGAGCACGTCCACTTCGCCACCTCGGCCACCGGCGAGGAACTGCAGGTGGTGCCGAACGATGCCTGGGCCGCGCTGAACGCGGGCCGGCTCGACCGGCGCCTGTTCGATGTCGCCGCCCTGCTGCGGGACGGGTTCGGCGACGCCGGAAGGTCCGACCTGCCGCTGATCGTGCGCGGCGGGCCGGGCGCGCTGACCGCCGGGGGCGCCACGGTCACCCAGACGCTGTCCACTGTGGACGCCGTGGCGGTGCGGCAGCCCAAGGAGAGCACGGCCGACTTCTGGGCCGCCAACCGCGACGCGAGCCGGATCTGGCTGGACGGGCTGCGCCGGCCCAGCCTGGACCACAGCGTCCGGCAGATCGGCGCACCCGCCGCGTGGCGCAAGGGTTTCACCGGCGCCGGCGTCCCGGTTGCCGTGCTGGACACCGGAATCGACGACACGCACCCGGACTTCCGCAGGCGGCTGGCCGGCATCCGCAACTTCACCACCGACCCGGACAGCCACGACCTGGTCGGCCACGGCACCCACGTCGCGGCCACGATCGCCGGCAGCGGCCGGGCCTCGGACGGGCGGTTCACCGGTGTCGCCCCGGGCGCGACGCTGCTGATCGGCAAGGTGTGCACCGGCGGCGGCTGCCCGGAGTCGGCCATCCTGGCCGGGATGGAATGGGCGGTGGCGTCCGGAGCGAAGGTGGTCAACCTCAGCCTGGGCGGACCGGACACCGCAGGCGAGGATCCGCTCGAGGTCGCGGTGAACCGGCTGTCCGCCGCGCACGGCACGCTGTTCGTGATCGCTGCCGGCAACGACGGCGGGTACGGCGCGGAAACCGTGTCCTCACCGGCCAGCGCGGACGCCGCGCTGGCGGTCGGTGCGGTGGACGACGAGGACGTGCTCGCCGGGTTCTCCGGGCGCGGCCCCCGGGTGCACGACGCGGCGCTCAAACCGGAGATCCTCGCGCCCGGCGTCGCGATCATGGCGGCCCGGTCCCGGTTCTCCACGCTGGGCAAGCGCGGCGAGCGGTACACCGAACTGACCGGCACCTCGATGGCCACGCCGCACGTGGCCGGGGCGGCGGCGATCCTGGCCGGGCAGCATCCGGACTGGCCGGGCGCGCGGCTCAAGGCGGCGCTGATGGCTTCGGCGGCGCCGCTCGAGTCACCCGACGGCTACCAGCAGGGCGCCGGACGGGTGGACGTGGCACGCGCGGTCCGGCAGCACCTCTACACCGAGCCGGCGGCCGTCTCGTTCGGCCGGACGACCTGGCCGCACCAGGACGACACTCCGGCGGACCGGACCGTCACCTACCACAACACCGGCCCGGCGGCCCGGACGCTGCGGCTGTCGCTGGCCACCCACGGCCCGGACGGCACGCCGGTGCCGGACGGCCTGTTCCGGCTGTCCGCGGGCGAGATCACCGTGCCGGCCGGCGGCTCGGCCACCGTCACGATCACCGCGGACACCGCGGTGCAGGCGGCCGAGGGCACGTTCAGCGCCCACATTCTGGCGGTGGACGGCGGGATCCGGGTGTCAACGCCGGTCGCGGTGGACCGCGAACCGGAGAGCTACGACCTGACCCTGCGGCCGGTGGACGCCACCGGAACGCCGACCGATCTGCACTTCTCGCTCGTGTTCGGGGTGGACCGGTACCGGTATCGGCCGGTGCCCGGCATCGGCGGATCCGGGACGCTGCGGGTCCGCGCCGGCCGCTATCACCTGGACGGCACGATCGCCACGGCCCGCCCGGACGGCACCGGGTTCGACTCCGGCAAGGTGACGATGCCCACCGTGGACGTCACCGCGGACACCACCGTGGTGCTGGACGCGCGCGCCGCCCGGCCGATCACGGTCACGTTCGACCGGCCCGGGGTACGCGACCGGGTTGTCAGCGCCGGCTACGGCCGGTTCACCAATGAGGGCACGCTGTTCACCGGGGTGCTCGGCGACACGTTCGACCGGATCCAGATCGGCCAGGTCGGGGATCCGTTGCCGCGCAACGAGTTGATCGCCGACATCGGCGGGATGTGGGCGGTCGGCGAACCGGCCGTCAGCACCGTGACCTACAACCTGGTCTGGTTCGGCTACGGGTCGCTGCCGACCGGGTTCGTCCGGCACATCGCCGATGCGGACCTGGCGCGGGTGCAGACCACCTACCGGGCGCAGGCCAACGGCAGGAGCGCCACCAAGGTGTGGCTCGTCCGCGAGCCGGAGTTCGGTGTCGGCACCGGGCACGGGTTCGGGTTCACCCTGCCGTTGGAGCGCACCGAGTTCCACAACACCGACGGGCTGGTCTGGTCGGCGGAGTTCCAGCAGTGGCGGCTGGTGAAGAAGGTGGTGCACACCGAGACGGTGCTCACCGGCGGCGTGGTCGACCACCAACCCGGACAGTCCGCTGTGGAGAGTTGGAACACGGCGGTGTTCGGGCCCGGCTTCAACGCCGAGAACGAGTACGCCAGCCGGTTCGACAACCTGCTCGCGTTCAACATCCCGATGTACGCCGACGGCGAGCCGACCCACATCGGTGAGTCCGAACTGGACTCCGGGTCGACCGCGCTGTACCGGGACGGCGTCCTGGTCGGCGAGAGCACGCAGGCCGGCCGGGGACAGTTCGAGGTGCCCCCGGAACCGGCCCGCTACCGGCTGGAGTCCCAGGCCCGCCGGGACGGCGTGTCCCGGTTCTCCACCAGGATCTCCTGCGTCTGGACGTTCACCTCGGCTCGCCCGCCGGACCCACCCGATCCGAAGACCGCCGGCAAGGACAAGGAGGGCAACGGGCTGCCGCTGCTGACGGTGCGGTTCGCGCCGCCGAACCTCAACGCCCGCAACGAGATCCGCGCGAACACGGTGGAACTGCCAATCACCGTGCAGCGTCAGGTCACCGCCCCGCCGGCTGCGGTGGCGGACCTCGCCGTGGAGGTCTCCTTCGACGACGGCCGGACCTGGCGGCCGGCGCCGGTCACCCGCGGCCCCGATCCCACCGCCACCGCACGGATCGACCACCCACGCGGCGCGCACTACGTGTCGCTGCGCGCCCGGGCGGCCGACGCGGCCGGGAACACGGTCGAGCAGACCATCATCCGGGCCTACCGGACCGTCTGATCGGGTCCGATCCACAGCCAGGCGGCGCCGGGGCTCGGGTCGGCCCGGTGCAACCGGCCGAGCGCCGGGTCGGGCGGGCCGGGCCGGGCCACGTTCTCGTGCAGTGCGGCGGACAGCAACACCACCACATTGGCCTCGGGGTTGCGGGCCATGGCCAGCCACAGCGGGTCGCTGCCCAGCAGCCGGTCGAGCCGCCCACTGCCGGCGCCGATCGCCATCCGCAGCCGCATCCGGTCGGGGAACCGGAGGTTGTCGGCCGCGAGCCGGTTCGCCGTCGCCATCAGCAGGCCGGGCAGTGTC
Source organism: Actinophytocola sp. (assembly GCF_035712165.1). Taxonomy (GTDB): domain Bacteria; phylum Actinomycetota; class Actinomycetes; order Mycobacteriales; family Pseudonocardiaceae; genus DASYTH01. The sequence continues at coordinate 4,119 of NZ_DASTBH010000333.1, forward strand.
CGGGCGGGATCCACCTCGTCGGGCAGCACCACGGTCAGCCGCGCGCCGCCGATGTCGGTGCCGTCGGCCCGGCCGGCGTCGACCCGGACATCGCCCAGCGTCCCGGTGACCACGGTGCGCAGCCGGTGCTCGATCTCGTCCTGCGCGGCGGCCGGCCGTAACTCGAACCCGACCACCTCGACGGCGAAACCAAGCCGTGAAGTACGCTCTGCCACCGGGTTCGGCATGCACCCGAACCTAGCCGACCCGGCTGTTGACTCCACAAAACACGCATGTTCTTGTCCGACCTTTGTCAATGTGGACAAGACGCGTGAGCAGCTCATGGCCGGCCGGTGAGCAATTCATGTTTTGGCCGTGGCCGGCTAACTCCTCGGCGAACCGGCTTTCTGGGACCGTTGACAGACCCGTCGTACCAACGTGTTGGGATGTGGTCATGTGTGCGGACCGCGCTGGAAACTGGTGGTGGACCACCGAGGCGTGACGATAGCCGGGGACCGGTTCCAGCTCACGACGACGCGGCCGCCGGCCGGCGCCGAGTCCGGCGCTGACGACCTGCTCGTCGACGAGCTCACCCCGGCCCAGCTGGAGTCGGCGCTGTCCGAGCTTGAGTCGATGACCCGCCGTACCTACGGGCAGTTCTGCGTGGTGGGCCGGGCCCTGGAGATTCTCGGCGAGCGATGGGCGTTGATGATCGTCCGGAACCTGCTGGTCGCCCCGAAGAGCGAGGCCGAGCTACGGGTGGGGCTGCCGAGGATTCCGGCCGAGGCGCTCGGCGCCCGGCTACGGGAACTGGAGCGCACCGCGATCGTGTGGTCGGTGCCGGGTCCGGACAACGAGTTGGTGTACCAGCTGACCGAGTACGGCCAGGAGTTGGACGAGATCATCGTGCGGCTCGGCCGGTGGGGCGCGCGGTCGCTCGGTACCGCCCGGCCGGACGAGGTCATCACGACCGAGTCGCTCGTCTCCGCGCTGCGGGTGGCGTTCCAGCCGGATGCGGCCGAGGGCATCGCCATGCGCATCGACATCCAGGTCGGCACGGAGGTCGTGCAGGTCCGGGTTTCCGGCGCGATGCTGCACATCTCCGTTGACAGCCGGTCGAAGGGCGCCGATCTGATGCTCGAGCCGGTGCTTCCGGTGATGCACCTGCTCTCCGGTGAGTTCGACCCGGCCGAGGCGGTGGCTACCGGCAGTGTGCGGGTCGGGGGCGATCCCGCGCTGCTGGTGTCGTTCACCCGGATCTTCCGGTTGCCTGGATAGCAATCTGTAGGTTGTTTCACCGAACTCACTCGCCTTACCGTCGTAGGTGTCGTCATACAACCTGCGAGGTGAAGCGATGAGTATCGTGGTCATGCACCGAGTAACGGACACCCGCGCCGGCGCGCCGCACAACCTGGCCGTGGCACGCAGGGCCGGCCGCCGCCGCCGGCAGCGCCCCGACCCGGCCGGCCGCCGCCCGGCCAACCGCAACCGCCGCTCCGCACCGAAGTGACCGTGCGCGCCGACGAGCACATCCCGGCACGGGCGAAGAAGACAGCACCCCGCCCCGATTTGCATCCTGGTGTCGATACGCACTCCAGGCCGGAGGTGCCACTTTGCAATCGGGTCCGCTGGACGAAGAGCAGACGAAGACCATGACGTTGGAGGCGTTCGCCGACACGATCATTCCGGGCGAGAAGCGCGCCGACGATGATCACGCGATCGCCGGCGTCTCGGAGGGCGGCGGGGCGGTGGCGGCCGGCGCGCTCGAACTGCTGCACGACCCGGCCGCCGGGGTGGCCGTCGGCCTGCCCTACCTGGCCATCGCGCTGAACGGGCACGCCAAGACCTATGCGGACGAGCGCGGGCTGGAGCTGGACGGCTCGCTGCCCGCCTTCGTCGCACTGTCCTATTCGGACCGTGCGGCGCTGATCGAGATCCTGACCGCGCCCGGGCACCCGGAGAAGGACGGCTGGGTGCTGCTCGCGCTGTTCTGCAACATGTCCTTCGACGTGGCCCCGCACATGCACACGAAGGACGCGTTCGACGCCGGCCATCCCGGTCTGCTGGCCATGGGCTACGCCCGGCCGGGCGAGGACGGGCTGTACCGCTTCCCCGAGTACTCCTACGGCATCGAGCTGGCCAAGCGTCATCCGGACACCAACGAGTGGGGGAGCCTGGCATGACCGCGACCGAACGCACCGACGTGCTCGTGATCGGCAGTGGCTTCGGCGGCTCGATCGCGGCGTACTACCTCGCGGCCGGCGGCGCCAAGGTCACCATCCTGGAGCGCGGGCCGTGGTTGGACGCCAACGACTTCGACCACGACTACCTGCTCGGCTCGTCCTACACCCGGGTGTTCGACTTCGTCGCCGGCGACGGGATGAGCGTGCTCGGCGGCAACTGCGTCGGCGGCGGCAGCGTGGTCTACTTCGCCGCGCTGCCCCGCGCGCCGCGGTTCGTCTTCGAGCGGACCGGCGGCACCGGCAAGCGGCTCTGGCCGGCGGCGATCAACCGGGACACCCTGGATCCCTGGTACGACCGGATCTCCGAGGCCATGCCGGTCACCCAGCAGACCTGGAACGACGTGACCTACGCCGGCGGGCTGTGGGCCGCGGCGTGCGACCACTCCGGGCACACCGCGAACCCGGTTCCGGTCGGGGTGGACAACAGCAAGTGCGTGAACTGCAACTGGATGATGGCCGGCTGCCGGTTCGATGCCAAGCGCTCCCTGCTGTTCAGCTACCTGCCCGGCGCCGTCGCGCACGGCGCGGAGATCCGGCCGTTGCACGAGGTGCAGCGGATCGCGAAGACCGACGACGGCGGCTTCCGGGTGCACTACCGGATCGTCGACGAGCTGGACTACCGCATCCTGCACGACGAGGCCGCGATCGACGCCAAGATCGTGATCGTCGCCGCGGGCGCCGGGGCCACACCGCCGATCCTGCAGCGGTCCGAGGCGGATCTCGGCCCGATGCCGCACGGTGTCGGCCGGTACTTCTCCGGCAACGGCGAGCGGCTCAACACCGCGGTGTTCGACGACGACAAGGTCCGCGAGGTGCTCGGGCTGTCCCGGGCCGAGGGCGTCGGCTACCGGGCCAACCAGATCGGCAAGGGTCCGGTGGTGGCCTGCTGGGACTACCTGGACCCGGCCCGGCCCGAGTTCAGCCGGTTCTCCCTCGAGCAGCTGTACTTCCCGCCCGGCCTGGGCACGATCCTCGCGCAGGCGCCGGACGCCACCGGACCGACCTGGTTCGGCAAGGAGAAGAAGGAGATGCTCAAGCGCTGGCAGGACTGGCTGATCATCTTCCAGATGACCGAGGACAACAACGAGGGCGTCTTCGGTCCGCCGCCGCCGACCGGTAACGCGATCCGGCTCTCCCAGCAGATGCTCGGCCGCGGGCCGCTGCGCTACGACCCGACCCCGGAAACCCTGCGCGGCTGGGCCGAAGCGGACGCCGCGTGCAAGGAGATCCTGGAAAAGGACGGGCTGGCCAAGGTGACGCCGTGGACCAACGACGTGGTCGGCGCGTACACGGTGCACCCGCTGTCGTCCTGCCGCATCGGCGACGATCCGGCGACCTCCGCGCTGGACGACCGGCACGAGTTACGCGGTCACCCGGGGATCTTCGTCACCGACGGGTCGGCGGTGCCGACCGGCGTCACCGTCAACCCGGCGCTCACCATCGGCGCGCTCGCCGAACGCGCGGTGCCGGCGATCGTGCGGGCCGCCCGGGATCGGGGCGTCGACGTCAGCTACGGGGCCCCGCTACCGGTCAATGCCACCAGCACCCCGCTACGGAGAATTCCGGCCGCGTAAATCGCGTCCACGCCAACCAAGGGCCGCACCCGCAACGGGTGCGGCCCTTGTTGTTTCGCAGAGCACGACAGAAGAACCCATTTAGTTGCGTGACGCAACTTAGCCCTTTATCCTTTAAGTAGCTTCAAAAAACCAACTACGTGAGGACCTCCCATGGCGAAGAACTACCGGCTCACCGACGGCACCGAGCAGCTCGACGCCTGGAGCGAGCAGGCCGGCCAGGCCGCGAAGAACGCGCTCTACAAGGCGCTGTTCGCGGTCACCGACGGCTCCGTGTTCCGCGCCTACGGCGTGCTGCCGGACCGGCAGAGCGCTCAGGAGCACTTCGTCCTCGTGCGGGAGGATCTCGTCCTCAAGGTCTCCTTCACCGACGAGGACGCCTTCGCCATCCGCTACATCGGCGCGCTCGACGGCGCCCCCGGTCTGGACCTGAGCCTGGATTTCGACGTCGACACGGCGTAGCGCTCAACCCAACATCTGGGCCAGCCCCTCGGACAGGTCGGCGATCGAGTCCCGGGCCAGTCCGTAGTAGACGTAGTAGCTCTGCCGCTGCGGCCGGACCCACCCGGCGTCGGCAAGGAGCTTGAGGTGCTTGGAGATCGCCGCCTCGGTCAGCCCGATCAGACCGGCGATCTCCCGGGTGGACCGGGGCCGCTGGGCCAGCAGTTGCAGCACCTGCAGGCGGGTGGCGTCCCCGGCGGAACGCAGCAGCTTCAACAGATGCTCGGGCGGCACCGGCGCCCGGCCCTCGCGCTGCATCTCGGCCAGCGCGTAGCAGACCAGCACGGTGGTCCGGCTCCGCCCGTCGCGCGGATCCCGCTGGGCCACGGTGACCAGCTCGGGCCAGACGAAGTGCGACGGCACCAACAGAATCTGGTCCGCCTCGGTGAGGTGCAGGTCGAGCGGGGCGCCCTCGCGGCCCGGCCGGGGCGGCGCGATCAGCACGTCGCCGGTGTCCGGATCGACCCGCACGTGCGGGGACAGGTCGGCCAGCATCCAGGCCAGGCCCCGGCGGGACACCGCGCGGCCGCGACGGGCGATGTCCTCGCGCAGCCGGGTCTGCAGGCCCGGCCACTCCGGCGCGAGGCAGCTTTCCCAGTACTCGGCCAGAAAATCGGCGAAGGCCGCCCGGCAGCGCTCCGGATCGTCGAGCAGTTCGCGCAGCACCGGCACCGACGGGGCGTGCCGGGACTCGACCCGGGCCAGGGCCGCCGCGCGCAGTTCGGCGCTGCCCAGAAACTCGGCCAGCGGAACCCGGCGGCCGAGCATCCGCTCCAGCAGCGCGCCGTGGGTCAACTGTTCGGCGAACTGTTCCACCGGCGCGCCGCGCAACGCGGACAATTCTTCCGGCCAGGTCCGGATATCGTCCGCCGGCCAGATCTCCCGAAATACCAACGGCCGGTCGAGATACCAGAACGCATATTTTTCGACGGCCTCGCGCAGCCCGGCGGGCAGCCGGGCCCTGGTGCGCAGCGCCCACGAGATATGCAGCGGGTGATGCTTGACGTCGCTGAGAACATGCAGGCTGCGCAGCGCCTCCTGGCCCGGTGAGCAGCCGAAGGCGACCAGGTCGGCGCCCGGGCCGGCCAGCCGCAGACGCATCGTCATCGCCCGGTCACCCGGCTCCGATCAACTGATCGGTTGAACAGTTGGATCATGACACCACCCTAACGTAGCGTCCTTTCCCAAGCCAGAAAGGAATTCGCCAATGACCATGCGACGCCGCGTTTTTCTGGGAGGATTACTGATGTCGCCGATTGTCGCCGGCTGTTCCGGGCCGGACCCGCGAGCACCGCAGCCGGCCGACCGTTGGCAGACGCTCGACGAGTTCCTGAAACAGCGCGCCGCGGCCGGCGAGTTCTCCGGCACGGTCCTGGTGCGCAGTGGCGAGCGGACCGTCCTGGAACGCGGCTACGGCATGGCCGACCGGGACCGCGGGATCGCCAACACACCCCGGACCCGGTTCAACATCGCCTCGCTCGGCAAGATGTTCACCGCGGTCGCGATCGCGGATCTGGCCGCCACGGGCCGGTTGTCGTTCACCGACCCGGTCGACCGCTACCTGCCCGGGTTCGCCGGCACGATCACCCTGCACCACCTGCTCACGCACACCGCCGGGTTGGGCGACGTGCCGCGCGAGCCCGGCGCGCCGGCCGCCCTCGCCGACCTGGCGGCGCGGATCGCCGAGACTCCACCGCGGTTCGAGCCGGGCGCCCGGTTCGCCTACAGCAACGCCGGTTTCGTCGTGCTCGGCGCGGTGCTCGAGAAGGTCACCGGCGCGCCCTACGCCGACCGGATCCAGGAGCGGGTCCTCGCGCCGGCCGGCATGACCGAGACCCGGCTCCACCCGTACCGGGCCGCCGAGATCCCGGACATGGCGCACGGTTACGTGTTCGTCGGCGCGGATGGGCGGCCGCTGCCACCCGGCCCCGGCCCCCGGACCGGGACGCCCAGCGACACCGCGGGCGAACCGCAGATCGTCAACCCGGCAGGCGGGGCCAGTTCCACGGCCGGCGACCTGCTGCGCTTCGCCGGGGCACTGCTCGGACACCGCCTGCTCGACCCCGCCCAGACCGACACCGTGCTGACCGGCAAGGTGGACAGTCCCCGCCCGGGCGGCGCGGAGCGGGACCGGTACGGCTACGGCTTCAGCGACCGCCAGGTGAACGGGGTCCGCGTGGTCGGCCACAACGGCGGCACGCCCGGCTACGAGGCACAGCTCGACATCTACCCGGACCGCGGCCACACCGTGATCCTGCTGGCCAACCAGGACTCCGCCCTGGTCCCCGCGCTTCGCCGCACCGAGGAGCTGCTCACCGGGGCGTGATCACCAGCATGTGCCGGGCGCCGCGCTGGAACCGGTAGTCCACCTCCCGCAGCCGGGTCCGGTGCCCACCCGCATGCAGCTCGCCCCGCAGGGTCGTCAGGAACGGCACGCTGTCCCCGCTGCCCGCGACGACCAGTGGAAAGATCCGCACCTCCCGCCGGGCCACCCGGACCAGCTCGGCCAGCGCGCGACGGTGCCAGCCCACGCCGAGGGTGTCGGCCCAGGTGAACAGCAGGTGCGAGCACAACACCAGCTCGAAGCTGCCGTCGGCGAACGGCAGGTCCGGCAGCGCCCCGGCGACGTACCGGCCCGGCCACGCCCGGATGTCGGCAAGAAAGGCCCGCGCCGCCCCAGCCCGCATTCCCTTACGCCGCACCGCATCCCCGTACCAGCTCCAGTCGAACCGGTCCCGGTGCGCCTCGATCATCCGCTCCCCGTCCCCCAGCGCCGCCAACACCCGCCCGGCCAGCGCCACCGGCCCCAGCCGGTACGCCGGATCCACCGCCATGACCCGCTTTCCGGCCGACTCCGCCACAAAACTCGACCCACCCGCACAGCAGTCCAGCACCGACCCCGACAGGTCCGCGTCGGTGAGGTCGAACATCGCCCGGTACTCCTGCGCCGCCCGGGAGGTGATGAGCATCCCCGTTTTCTACCAAACCACGCGAACGCCGGGTGACCGTCACCCGAAAGTTGGCAATTCTGGCACCTGATTCGCCACTATCCTGATGATTTCGCCGGGGGTTTTCTACCGAGAGATCTGGGACGCATGATGGACGATGTCGGGGAACGCGCCTCCTTTCGGGTGATTCAACGCCGGCTCCGGGAACCGTTCGGCACCCATGGATCACCGCCGCGCACGGTGGTGGTCGTGCCGAGCATGACGATGGACAGCGCCGGTCTGGCCAAGATTCCGGGAGTCAATCACTACGAGGAAAGGTTTTTGATATTCCTGCAATGGCTGCGAAGGCCGGGCACGAACATCGTCTACGTCACCAGCGAACCGATCGCACCCGCAATACTCGCCTATATCCTGGACCTCCTGCCGGGGTGCGGCGGCGCCGCGACCCGCCGGCTGACCATGCTGGACTGCGGCAGCCGGGCACCGGTCCCGCTGAGTGCGAAGGTTCTCGGCCGGCCCGATGTCGTCGAGGCGATCCGGGCGGCGGTGCCCGACCCGGCCGACGCGGTACTGCTCGCCTTCAACGGTTCGCCGGTGGAGCGCGCGCTCGCGGTACGGCTCGGCATCCCGCTCTACGCCCCGGACCCGGACCTCGCGGCGCTGGGCTCCAAGACCGGTTCCCGGCGGCTGTTCGCCGAGGCGGGCATCCCGATGGCGGACGGGATCGAGGATCTGCGCGGCGAGGCCGATGTGGTGGCCGCGCTGGCCGAACTGCGCGGCCGGGACCGCACCCTCGGCACCGCGCTGGTCAAGCTGAACGACAGCTTCGGCGCCGGCGGCAACGTGCTGTTCTCCTTCGCCGGCGCGCCCCGGACCGGACTGACCGGGTGGATCCGCCGCGAACTGCCGGCCCGCGCGGAGTTCGCCTCGCCGCCGGACACCTGGGAGACGTACCGGGAGAAGCTGGACGCCATGGGCGCCGTGGTGGAGCGGTTCGTCGAGGCGGCGCAGACCGCCTCGCCCTCGGCTCAGGTGCTCCTGGCCCCGGGCGGCGCTGTGCGGGTGCTCGCGGCACACGACCAGGTGCTGTCCGGCCCGAGCGGGCAGATCTTCGTCGGGTGCCGGTTCCCGGCCCGGGCCGGCTACCGCCGCGAGATCCACCGGCTGGCGCTGCGGGCCGGCCGGAGCCTGGCCGGGCACGGGGTGGTCGGGCTCGTCAGCGTCGACTTCCTGTGCGCCCGCACCGGCCCGGGCTGGCGCCACTACGGGTTGGAGATCAACCTGCGGATGGGCGGCGGCACCGCGCCGTTCTTCACGCTGCTCGGCCTGGCCGGCGGCGACTGCGACCCGGTGACCGGGCGCTACCTCGACGCCACCGGCCGACCCCGCGCCTACTTCGCCACCGACCGGCTGCACCGGGCCGAATACCAGGCGCTGGACCCGGCGCAGGTCATCGCCACCCTCGAGCGGTCGGGTCTGCGGTACGAGCCGGCGAGCAGCACCGGCGTGGTCGCCTACATGCTCGGCGCGCTGGAGATCGGCCGGTTCGGCATCGTGTCGATCGACACCGGCGCCGCCGCGGCCACCGCCCGGTACCGCCGGGTGGTCGCCGCGATCGACGCCGCGGCGGCCGGCCGGGAGGTTAGCGTGCCGGCCCCACGGCGCCGGCCAGCTCGTCGAATACGGCCCGGTTGAGCCAGGCCCGTCATGACATCACCTGCTCGCTTAAGTTAGGATCGCCTCACCTAACTAAAGGGGCCGCTGATGTCGCGGGGGAACCTGCACGCCACCCGGATCAAGCCGGCCACGCCGGACCTGCTGACGCTGCACGTGCTGCGTCGCGAACGCCTCTCGCCGCACTTCGTCCGGGTCACCCTCGGCGGCGGGGACATCGCCCGGTTCGAGCCCATGGGCTTCGACCAGTGGTTCCGGCTGTTCCTCCCGGTCTCGGACGACTCGCTGTCCCGCGCGCCGCGCCGGTTCACCACCGCCGCGTACCTGAGGTACCTGACCGTCGCCAAGGCCAACCGGCCCATCCTGCGGAACTACTCGGTACGCGCGTACCGCCCCGACGGCCCCGAACTCGACGTCGACTTCGTCGTACACGACCCCGCTGGCCCTGCCGCCACCTGGGCGCAGACCTGCACCGAGGGCGACCCCGTGGCGATCCTCGACGAGGGCATCGGCTTCAACCCGCCGCCGCTGGTGCGCCAGTTCCTTTTCGCCACCGAGGAAAGCGGACTTCCCGCGCTGGCCGGCATCCTGTCCAGCCTGCCGCACGACGCCCGCGGCCAGGCCTTCATCGAGATCCCCGGCCCCGAGGACCGCCAGCCCCTCACCGCCCCCGCCGGCATCGACATCACCTGGCTGGTCCGCGACCCCGCGACCGACACCCCCGGCCGGGCCGCCCTGGCCGCCGCCACCGCCGCCCCGCTACCCGACGGCCCCTGCTACGGCTGGGTCGTCGGCGAGTCGACCCTCCCGGTCACCCTCCGCCGCCACTGGCTCGCCAACGGCATACCCCCCAACCACATCATGTTCTGTGGCTACTGGAAGGCCCGCCGCGCCAACTGATCGCCGGGGTCTCAGGCGGCGCGCAGCTCGCCGAGGAAGGCGGCGTTGGACGGGGTGTTGCGCATCTTGTCCAGCAGCAGTTCCACGGCCTGCTGCCGGTCGAGTCCACCGAGCGTGCGGCGTAGCTGCCAGACCAGCGCCCGCTCGCGCGGGTCGAGCAGGATCTCCTCGCGCCGGGTGCCGGAGGCGTCCAGGTCGATCGCCGGGTAGACGCGCTTGTCGGCGAGCGCCCGGGACAGCCGCAGCTCCATGTTGCCGGTGCCCTTGAACTCCTCGAACAGGTTGTCGTCCATTCGGGAGCCGTTCTCCACCAACGCCGTGGCCAGGATGGTGAGCGAGCCGCCCTCGCGGACCGCGCGCGCGGCGCCGAAGAACCGCCGCGGCGGCAGCAGCGCGCCGGCATCGATGCCACCGGCCAGGATCCGGCCGCCGTTCGGCGCGATGTTGTTGTAGGCGCGGCCGAGCCGGGTCAGCGAGTCGAGCAGCAGCACCACGTCCCGGCCCTGCTCGACGAGCCGCTTGGCCCGCTCGACGGCAAGCTCGGCCACCGCGGTGTGGTCCCGGTCCGCCCGGTCGAACGTGGACGCGGCGACCTCGCCGGTGATCGACTCGCGCATCTCGGTCACCTCTTCGGGCCGCTCCCCCACCAACGCCACCATCAGCGCGCATTCCGGGTGGTTGGCCGTGATCGCCGCGGCGATGTCCTGTAACACCAAGGTTTTGCCGACCTTGGGCGGCGCGACGATGAGGCCGCGCTGGCCCTTGCCGATGGGCGCGAAGAGGTCGATCACCCGGGTGGTCGGCGAACCGTTCTCCAACCGGAGCCGCTCCCGGGGATGAATCGGGGTCAGCTCGGCGAACCGCGGCCGGGAGCGCCATTTCGCGTTACCGTCGACCGAGATCACGTTGCCGAGTCCGGCCGTGCCCACCACATGGTCACCGGCCCGCAGCCCGTGCTGACGCACCTGTGCGAGCGAGACCCGAACGTCCGCCGGCCCCGGCAGAAACCCGTTCGTGCGCAGATAAGCGGTCTTGTCGCGCACGTCGAGCAGGCCACTGACAGTCTCATGTAGACTGTCCGAGAATATTGTTTCTGGCATGGATATTCCTCCCCAAAGGGGTACGGGAGAACACACGCCGGCGATCGCCAGGCGGTGTTCGAATGAAGGGCGCGGATCACACGCGGCCAAGCCAGCCGTGCTCGCTGCCCGCCTACACGGTAGCAGCCCCCCGCACGCACTTCCACTGTCGAACTCGGAGCCGGTGGCGGGACTCGAACCCGGAACCTTCCGCTTACAAGGCGGGTGCTCTGCCAATTGAGCTACACCGGCGAGGGGTCTCGCGGGTTCATCTTAGGTGGTCGAGGTGTTCGGCGCGGAGGTTGCTGCCGGTGAGGATCACGGCGACCAGGTCGGCGGCAACCGGGTGGGCGGTGAGGGCCGCCAGGGCGGCGGCGCCGGAGGGTTCCAGGAGCAGGCCGAGGGTGGTGGCGGCCAGCCGCATGGCGGCGAGCATCGCGGCGTCGTCCACCAGCAGGATGTCATCCACCAGGGTGCGCATCCGGGTGACGGACTCGGCGATCGGATGGCTGATCGCGATGCCCTCGGCGATGGTGCCGGACGGGGTGGGGACCGGGTGGCCGGCGCGCCAACTATGAAACATGGCGGGCGCGGCGGTGGCGCACACGCCGATGATCCGGGTTCCCGGGGCCACGTCTTTCACCCACCGGGCGATGCCGGTGATCAACGCGCCGTCGCCGACCGGGACCACGATGGCGTCCGGCCGGTGCGCCGCGAGCAGTTCGACGGCGATGGTGCCGGCGCCCTCCGCGATGCGCGCGTCGTGGCCGTCGGTCACCAGCAGCCGGGCCGGGTCGGCGGCGACGTACTCCTCGGCGGCCGAACGGGGGTCGGCGACGGCGACGACGGACGCACCGAACGAGCGCATTCTGTCCAGTTTGGACGGACTGACCCCGGTGGGGGTGAACACGGTGGCGGGAATGCCTCGGGACCGGGCGGCATAGGCGATGCCCTGCCCGAAGTTGCCGGTCGACACGCACACCACGGGCCCTGGCGAGGAAAGCTGCCCAAGCAGGAAGTCGGTGCCGCGCCCCTTGAAGCTGCGCAACGGGTTCGCGGTCTCCACCTTGACCACGACCCGCCGGCCCAGCGCCGCGCCCAGCGTCTCGTCCAGATACTGCGGGCTGTTGCGGAACACCGGATCGATGACGCGCGCGGCCAACTCGATCCGCTCCAGGGAGAGGTCCGAGCCGGCCGGCGCGTCGTCGGGCATCAGGACTTCACCACCACCACTTCGTACTGCGGCGCGGTCGGCGGGATGCCGGTGTCGAAGTGCGAGTTCACCACCGCCAGCCGGTGGCCGAACTTCGCCGCCGTGGTCGGCACCGCGAACGCCGGGCTGGTGATCGTCTCCACCAGCCGGCCGCTGGACAGGTCGGCGGACAGCCGCCACTCACTGATCAGGTTGTCCAGGTTCTGCACCGCCCACAGCCGGCGGTCGTCCAGCACCAGCCCGTCGACGTTGGGCACGTCCACCCCGGCGATCACCGCGCTGGCCCCGGTCACCGGGTTGACGGTCATCACCTGCGCCAGCGTGGAGTGCGCCACGAGCAGGGTGCGTCCGGACGGCGTGGCCTGGATGCCGTTGAGGTTGAAGTCGCCGATGATCTCGGCAGCCGGCCCACGGAGCGGCAGCGTGCGGAACGCCCCGGGCACCCCACGCACCACCGGCACGAAGTACAGGACCGGGTTACGCGAGTCGGTGAAGTACGCGCCGAACGGGGTGAGCGCCACGTCGTTGACGAACGACGCGGCCGGGTCGGCGAAGTCGTACTCGGCGACGGTGGCCCGGGTGCGGGTGTCGTAGACGTAGCCCTTGCCCCCGCCGCCGGCCACGAACAGCAGGTTGCGCCGGGTGTCGGCGACCATGCCGACCGCGTTGCGCCCGTCCGGCGCGTCGATGAACAGTTCGGCGGTTCCCCGGCGGACGTCGCCGCGGAAGATGTCACCCCGGAACAGGTCGCCGGCGTAGAACGTGCTGCCGGCCCCGGCCGCGATGCCCTCCATCGAGCTCGCCCCGGGTAACACGATCACCTGATCCGGCCTGGTCGCCGACGCGGGCGCCGACAACACCGTGGTTGCCACGACCGCCAGCACCGGGACGGCGGTCAGTCGAGCGATTCTGCGCATGTGCCTGAATCCCTCCTGCGGATGGTCCCCTCCACCGGGCACCATCCTGCCGTGAGGATCAACACTGCGTGAACCTCTTTCCACCACCAGGCAATCCGCGCCCGTAGTGACTAACCTCGAACCGGGACGTGTGGTCGGCAATCCGGGGAGGGCTCGTTCACCGTGAGCAGCGACGGTTCCGGGGCCGAGTTCGTCGTGGTCGCCAACCGGCTGCCGGTCGATCTCGAGGAGCTTCCGGACGGCTCGAAGCGCTGGAAGCACAGCCCGGGCGGCCTGGTCAGCGCGCTGGCTTCGTTCCTGCGCAACAACAGTGGCGCCTGGGTGGGCTGGCCGGGGCTGGCCGGCGCCGAGGTGGACCCGTTCGAGGACGAGGGCATCTGGCTGCACGCGGTGTCGCTGACCGCCGCCGAGGTGCGCGACTACTACGAGGGCTTCTCCAACGCCACACTCTGGCCGCTCTACCACGACGTGGTCGCGCCGCCGGTGTTCGACCGCGCCTGGTGGGACAGCTACGTCAAGGTCAACCACCGGTTCGCCGACGCCACCGCCAAGGTCGCCGCGCAGGACGCCATCGTCTGGATCCAGGACTACCAGCTGCAGCTCGTCCCGGCGATGCTCCGCGAGCAGCGTCCCGACCTGCGCATCGGGTTCTTCCTGCACATCCCGTTCCCGCCGACCGAGCTGTTCATGCAGCTGCCGTGGCGGGCCGAGATCATCCGCGGGCTGCTGGGCGCCGACCTGGTCGGCTTCCACCGGCCCGGTGGCGCGCAGAACTTCCTGTGGCTGGCCCGAAGGCTGCTCGGGCTCGACCCCAGCCGGGGCACGGTCGGGGTGCGCACCCGGCCCGGCGTCGTCCAGGTCGGCGACCGCCCGGTCCGGGTCGGCGCGTTCCCGATCTCGATCGACTCGGTGAACCTGGACTCGGTGGCCCGCAGCCGGCCGGTGATCCAGCGCAGCCAGCAGATCCGCGCCGATCTCGGCAACCCCAAGAAGGTCGTTCTCGGGGTGGACCGGCTGGACTACACCAAGGGAATCGACATCCGGCTCTATGCCCTGCAGGAACTGCTCGCCGAAGGCCGGGTGGATCCGGCCGAGGTGATGATGATCCAGCTCGCCACGCCCAGCCGGGAGCGCGTCGAGCACTACCAGCGGATGCGCAGCGACATCGAACGGATGGTCAGCCGCATCAACGGGGAGTTCGCCCGGGTCGGCCGCCCGGTGGTGCACTACCTGCACCAGTCGATCGACCGGCACGAGCTGGCCGCGTTCTACTCGGCGGCCGACGTGATGCTGGTGACCCCGCTGCGGGACGGCATGAACCTGGTCTGCAAGGAGTACGTGGCGTGCCGGCACGATCTGGGCGGCGCGCTGGTGCTCAGCGAGTTCGCCGGCGCCGCGGCAGAGCTGACCAGCGCCTTCCTGGTGAACCCGCACGATCTGGACGGGGTCAAGAACGCCATGGTGGCCGCCCTCGCGATCGATCCCGCCGAGGGTCGCCGTAGGATGCGCGCACTACGACGTCAGGTGCTGACCCATGACGTCGACCGGTGGGCCCGATCCTTCCTCGAGGCCCTGGGACCGGAGCAAACCCAGCCCTGATCTCAAGGGAGACGGCGTTGACCGCAGATGCACTGACCCCTGAGCTGCGGCGGGCCATCGTCCAGCTCGCCCGCACCCCGCGCCTGCTGGTCGCCTGCGACTACGACGGGACGCTCGCGCCCATCGTGGAGAATCCCGAGCAGGCCCGGCCGCTGCCGGAGTCGGTCGGGGCACTGCGGTCGCTGGCCGGCCTGCACGAGACCACCACGGCGGTGATCTCCGGGCGGGCGCTGCGTGATCTGGCCACCCTGTCCCGGCTGCCCGCCGAGGTGCACCTGGTCGGCAGCCACGGCTCCGAGTTCGACATCGGCTTCGTGCACGCGCTCGACGACACCGCCCGCGAGCTGCACCGCCGGCTGGAGGACGAGCTGGAGGGCCTGACCTCCGACAGCCCCGGAGTGCACCTGGAGGTCAAGCCGGCCAGCATCGCCGTGCACACCCGGCGCGCCGAGCCGGAGGTCGCCGACCGGGTGGCCGGCGCGGTTCGGTCCGGCCCGTGCACCTGGGCCGGCGTGCAGGTCACCGAGGGCAAGCAGGTCATCGAGCTGGCCGTGGTGCAGACCGACAAGGGCCGCGCGCTGGACGTGCTGCGCCACCAGGTCGGCGCCACCGCCGCGGCGTTCCTCGGCGACGACGTCACCGACGAGAAGGCGTTCGCCCGGCTGTCCGGTCCCGACCTCGGGGTGAAGGTCGGCGGCGGCGAGACGCTGGCCGGCTTCCGCGTCCCGGACACCACCACGGTGGCCATGGCGCTGGCGTTCCTGTTGGAGGAGCGCCGCAACTGGCTCTACGGCGGCCAGGCGCCGCCGATCGAGCGGCTGACCATGCTGGCCAACGAGCGGTCGGTCGCGCTGCTCACCCCGGACGCGCGGCTGACCTGGCTGTGCCATCCGGAGCCGGACTCGGCGGCGGTGTTCGCCGACCTGCTCGGCGGGCCGTCCGCCGGGTGTTTCTCGATCACGCCGGAGCGCGGCGGCCTGCCGCTGGGCCAGCGCTACCTGCCGGGCACGATGACCGTGGAGACCCGCTGGTCCGGCCTGCTGGTGACGGACTACCTCGATCACTACGCGACCCTGCACCGCACCGACCTGGTCCGGGTGATCTCGGGCAGCTCGCCCGCGGTGATCGAGTTCGCGCCCCGGCCGGAGTTCGGCCAGGTGCAGGTCCGGCTGGTCGCCACCGGCGAGGGCCTGCTGGTGCGGGGCACCTCCGACCCGGTGGCGCTGCGCGCCCCCGGTGTCACCTGGCAGATCACCTCGGACGGCATGCACGACACGGCGCGGGCGGTGGTGGCGCCGACCGCCGAGCAGCCGGTGGTGCTGGAGCTGCGTTGCGGCACGAACAGCCTGGACGCGCACGAGGTGCCGGAGCTGGAGCGGCGCGGCCGGGCGTCGGCGTACTGGTCGGAGTGGCTGGCCACGCTGACGCTGCCGGAGGTCGAGCGGGATCTGGTGGCCCGGTCGGCGCTCACCCTGCGCGGGCTGTGCCACAGCGAGACCGGCGCGATCATGGCCGCGGCCACGACCTCGCTGCCGGAGGAGATCGGCGGCATCCGCAACTGGGACTACCGGTACTGCTGGCTGCGGGACGCGTCGATGACGGCCAAGGCGCTGGTGTCGCTCGGGTCGACGGCCGAGGCGGAGGCGTTCCTCGGCTGGCTGCACGGGGTGCTGACCACGCTGCCCGGGCCGGAGTTGCTGCACCCGCTGTACACGATCGCCGGCACCACGCTGCCGCCCGAAGCGGTGATCGACACGCTGCCCGGCTACGCGGGCTCGCGCCCGGTGCGGGTGGGCAACCTGGCCAACCAGCAGGTGCAGCTGGACGTGTTCGGGCCGGTGGTCGACCTGGTGGCGGCCCTGTCGGAGGTGCGGGGCAAGCTCACCGACGACGACTGGCGGATGGTCTGTGCCATGGCCGAGGCGGTCACCCGGCGCTGGCAGGAGCCCGACCACGGCATCTGGGAGGAGCGGCACCGCCCGCGGCATCACGTGTACTCGAAGGTGATGTGCTGGCTGACCATCGACCGGGCGATCCGGCTGGCCGAGACGCACGGTCGGGAGGCCGACCCGGGCTGGGCTCCGCTGCGCGCGGCGATCGCCGAGGACGTGCTGACCAAGGGCTGGAACGCGGACGTGCGTTCGTTCACGACCGCCTACGACGGACCCGACCTGGACGCGGCCACCCTGCTGATCGGCATGGTCGGGTTGATCAACCCGGGCGACGAGCGGTTCCACGACACGGTGACCGCGATCGAGGCGGAACTGCGCAGCGGGTCGACCGTGTACCGCTACCACCGCGACGACGGCCTGCCCGGCAACGAGGGCGGGTTCCACCTGTGCGCGGCCTGGATGATCGAGGCCTACCTGCTCACCGGCCGCCGGGCCGAGGCCGAGGACCTGTTCGCCCAGATCGTGGACGCCGCCGGACCGACCGGGCTGCTGCCCGAGGAGTACGACCCGATCGCCGAGCGCTCGCTGGGCAACCATCCCCAGGCATATTCTCATTTGGGCTTGATCCGTTGCGCCCAACTCCTGTCCAGCTGACCACTAACGTGGAGCCGTGGGGCTGGATGTGTATGTCGGGTCGTTGACCAGGTACCACCTCGGCGACTGGTTGACGATCGTGCAGCAGATGGGCGCGCACAACGGAATGACCGTGCGGATCATGCGGGACACGCCGCAGGAGCCGCCGGCGCCGGGCGTGGTGCTGGACGCGGTGAGCGCCTGGCGGGCGAGCCTGGCCGAGGGACTGGAGTGCCCGGTGGACTGGGCGGAGCGCCCGGACCTGCCGTACTGGACCGACAAACCCGACTGGGACGGGTTCGGCGCGGTGGTGCTGGCCGCCGCGTACGAGGTCGAGCCCGACCTGCGTCCGTGGACCGCGAACGAGATCGGCTGGAGCCAGCAGGAGCCGGACGATCCACGCCAGTGGGCCGCCGCGCCTGCCGTGGTCGCGGCGGCGACGCACCCGGAACCGTACGTGACGCTGCTGTCCGGTGTGGAGTGGTGGCTGCCGCTGCCCGGCGGTTGGGTGATCGAGGCGCCCCGCCCGCTCGGCGCGCCGGTGCGGATGGCGGCGGTGGAGCAGTTGGTCGCCGAGCTGGAACTGCTCGCCGGCCGGCTGGGCCTGACCGGGCAGGCGCACTGGCAGGAGGTCGGCCGCGCCGGGCCGCCGGAAGCCGGCGCGCCGGTCGAGGACGTGGCCCGGTTCGGCCTGTCCGTGCTGCTGCCGCTGGCCTACCAGGCGCACGAGGCCCGCCAGCCGCTGCTGCTCGACTACTAACACACGGTCCCGGCCGTCCACATGGGACCCCCTGCGTCGATGGCCCGGGTCAGGTCCGCATCCTGGGTCGCAGGCGAAGGGAGCGGCAATGGGCCTGGACGTGTACGTGGGGTCACTGACCCGGTACTACGCGGGTGACTGGTTGACTGCCATGCAGCAGTACGGCCGCGACAACGGCATCGACGTGCAGATCGTCCGGGACGCGCCGGACCCGGAGGACAAGGTCACCGACCCCGACGAGCTCCGGAAGGCGGTCGGCGAGTGGCGGGCCAGCCTGGCCGACGGGCTGGGTTGCGCGGCCGACTGGCCGGAGGGCGCGGACCTCCCGTACTGGACGGACCAGCCCGACTGGGACGCGTTCGGTGCCATCGTGCTCGCTGCCGCGTACGACATCGAGCCGCGCCGGGGCCCGAACGCCCCGCGCCGGCTGCCCCGGCCGCGCAAGCCCGACGACCCGTGCGACTGGGCGAGCGCCCCGGCGGTGCGTGCGGCCGCGACCCATCCCGAGCCGTACGTGACCCTGCTGTCCGGCGTGGAATGGTGGCTGCCGGTCTTCGAGGGTCCCAAGGTGTTCGCCGGTCAGCGCCCGGACGGCGAGATCGTCGGCATGGGCCGGATCGACCATCTCGTCGGCGAGCTCGAGTGGCTCGCCGGCCGCCTGGGTCTGTCCGACCAGGCGCGGCGCGACGAGGTTCGCGAGGCGGGCCCGCTCCCCGCCGGCGCTCCCGTCCTGGACGTCGCCCGCTACGGCCTGTCCGTGCTGTTACCCCTGGCCCGCCGCGCCCGCGACGAACGCCAGCCCCTGCTCCTCGACTACTGAGCCAACGGCGACTCGCCGG
>NZ_DASTBH010000334.1:0-10279 GCF_035712165.1 Actinophytocola sp.
GTTTCGTGGTCGCGACCGGGGCCGGCTGGTTGGCCCGGGTGTCCGGGGCGAGTCCGGTGACGGTGGGCTCGGGCAGGCTCGGGATCTGCTTGGTCACCGTCTCCGCGCCCGCGTCCGACGGGTCGAGCCGGTTCATCGTCATGGCCATCGCGGCGACCACGGCGACCGCGGCGACCGTGCCGGCCAGCGCCGCCGTGATCGCGGTGCGCGGCAGGCGGCGCAGCAACCCGGTTCCCTGCACGGGGGAAGGCGGGCCGGCCAGCGCGGCCGGGCGGGTCACCGGCGGCGGTTCCGGCGCGGCGACCGGCGGTGGCGTCCAGTTCGCCGGCCACAACCCGACCCGGGTCCGTTCCACCTGGGGCCCGCGAGCGGCCAGCGCGGCGCCCACGGCGACCGTGCGCTGCGGGTCGGGGCCGATCGTCACCGGCCGGCCCAACCGCTCCGACACCACCTGGGTGACCAGCGGGATCCGGGCGGACCCGCCGACCAGCAGCGCGGCGGCCAGTTCGGCGGGCGCCACGCCGGCGCCGGCCAGGGCCCGGGTCAGCGCGTCGGCCCCGGCCGCGACGCCCGGGCCGACCAACTCCTCCAACTCGGCCCGGGTCAGCCGCACCTCGGTGCGGATTCCGGGCAGCACCACCGGAATCGACACGTCGGTGTCGGCCGAGAGGGCCTCCTTGGCGGTGCCGCACTCCCGGCGCAACCGGGCCACCGCGCCCAGCACCGCGGGGTCGTCCGGGTCCAGGTCGTCCCAGGCAGGTCCGACCGTGGAACGGACGTGCTCGAAGACCGCCTCGTCGAAGTCCAGTCCGCCGACCTCGACCTCCTCCGTCGGCCCGGCCGGCACGAACCCCCGGTCGGTGCGGCGCAGCACGGCCGCGGTGCAGCCGGACGCGCCCAGGTCGTGGACCGCCACCACCGCGCCCGGGGCCACCCGGGTCCGGGCGTCCTGCGCCAGTGCGGCGGCCCGGGCGGCGGACAGCAACAGCACGTCGCCGGGGATGGCCCCGCGCAGCGCGGTCAGCCGGTGGTCACCCCAGCCGGCCGGGTGGGTCACCGCGACCCGCGCGCCGCGCTCCGCCAGGCGGGCCACGGCCCGCTCGACCAGCCGCGCGGCCAGCGCCTCGGCCGGCACCGCCAGCCCGCCGAGGCGCAGCGGCGTGCCGTCCCCGACCCGGCCGATGAACCGCCGGGCGACCCGAGCCGGATCGCTCGGGGCTAATCGCTCGGCATCGTCGCCGACCACCAGCGTGCCGTCCCGCTCGGCGAACACCACCGACGGCAGTGTGACCGCCCGCCCGTCCGGTGTCGCCGCGGTCGTCCGAGTCCCTCCGATATCAACACCCACGCCAAAAGACATTCGCCCGATTCCCCTCGGTCTGTAGGACACGACTCCGGTGCCCACACGTACCTTTCGGTGTTGCGGTTCAGCGGGATTGGCCGATCTAGGGGAAACCCCCTAATCCGCGCCGCCACCCCGGCGCGACCCCCGGTATCCGGCGGAAACACGACCGGAACCGGCCCCGATGGCAGGGCCCGTCGCGAAACCTAACTTGGGTTGCAGCAAGCCGACCAAGCGAACAGGAGAACGTCATGAGCAACCCGATCAACCTCAGCGAGTTTCTGGCCGACCTCACCGAGGACCTGGACCTCGACCTGGATCTGGACCAGAACGCGGCGCAGACCCAGCAGGCCGCACTGGCCAACCCGCAGACCGCCACCCAGGAGAACACCCAGGTGCAGGACCTGGACACCACCACCCAGACCGTGGGTGGCGACGGTGGCAATGGCGGCCACGCCGCCGGGGGTGCCGGCGGCAGCGCCAACGGGGGCTCCGGCCTCGGCGTCGGCGGCAACGGCGGCGACGTGGACCAGGACGGGGTTGTCAACATCAACTTTGGCGACACGGCCGGTGGCAACGGGTTCGGCTTCGGCGGCAACGGCGGGATCGCCGGCCGCGGTGGTGACGCCGACGCCAGCGGGGGTAACGGCGGCGCCGCCGAGTCCAATGTGGACGTCGACGCGGACGCCGACAGCGACCAGAACGCCGACCTCGACTCCGACCAGACCTCGGTGCAGGACGCGGACAACGACCTGGACACCCGCCTGGACCTGGACATCGACCAGGAGATCGACAACATGGTCGACGAGCTTGACCTGCCCATCTGATCCGAACAGTCGTGCGTGGTCGGGGCGCCGTGGGGTCGCCCCGACCACTCGCCACGTCCCCGTTGGGAGTGATTCACATGCAGGTCGTCTCCACGCTCGTCGAGTTCCTGATGGGCCTGATGAGCGACGAGGAGTCCCGCACCGCCTTCGAGCAGAACCCGGACGGCGTGCTGGCGGCGGCCAGGCTGGACGGCGTCACCGGGCAGGACGTGCGCGACGCGCGGCTGCTCATGGCCGACAACGGAGCCATGCGCTGCACCAGTGACGAGTGGACCAGCTCCACCCATCACGACGCGGTGCGCGAGATCCAGCACACCACCAAGCACTACGAGGTCACCGACCAGACGTTCAACTTCGTCTCGATCGACGACCGGGACACGCTGATCAACGATTCCTTCAACGACTCGTTCAACAGCGATGACGACGGGGTGGACACCGACACCACCAATGTCGTGGCCATTCAGGACAACGACACCACGGTGCAGGACAACGACACCGTCACGGTGAACGAGCCGGTCGCCGAGGAACCCGAGCCGGTCGAGGACACCGTCGAGGAACCCGGGTTCGACGAGATCACCGAACCGGCAATCCAGGAGCCCGTCGAGGACGAACTGCTCGACGAGGTACCCGATCTCGAGGACGAACCCGATCTCGACCACGCGATCGGGTAAGAGGAGCTGGGCGGACATGACCGAGTTGGTACGGGCGGTGGATCTCGCGCTCGACGCGATCGCGGGGTACCACCGTCCCGATCTGGAGGCCCGGCTGCGACAGACCCGGGCCCGGCTGCTCGCCGAGCACGTCCGGGTCCTCGTCGTCGGCGAGTTCAAGCAGGGCAAGAGCATGCTGGTCAACGGGTTGGTCGGGGCGCCGGTCTGCCCGGTGTACGACGACGTCGCCACCTCGGTGCCGACCGTGGTCCGGCATGCCGAGGAGCCGGGCGCGGTGCTGGTCCGCTCGGCCGGACCGGACGGGCCGTTCGAGCGGACCCCCATACCGCTCGAGCGGCTCGCCGAGTTCGCCGCCGAGTCCGGCAACCCGGGCAACCGGGAACGGCTGACCCAGATCGAGGTCGGCCTGCCGCGCGCGGTGCTGGCCGGCGGGCTGGAGCTGGTGGACACCCCCGGGGTGGGCGGCCTCAACTCGGTGCACGGCGCCGCGACCATGGCCGCGCTGCCGTCGGCCGACGCGGTGCTGCTGGTGTCCGACGCCGCGCAGGAGTACACCGCGCCGGAGCTGGAGTTCCTGCGCCAGGCCATGGCGGTGTGCCCGAACGTGGCCTGCGTGCTGACCAAGACCGACCTCTACCCGGAGTGGCGCGCCATCGCCGAGCTGGACCGCGGCCACCTGGCCGCCGCCGGCATCCAGGCCCGGGTCTTCACCGTCTCCTCGACGCTGCGGTTCGAGGCGCTGCGGGCCGGCGACAACGAGCTCAACACCGAGTCCGGCTACCCGCCGCTGCTCGCCTACCTGCGCAAGGAGGTGCTCGGTCAGGCCGACGACCTGGCCCGCCGCTCCACCGTGCACGACGTGCTGGGGGTGACCGACCAGATCGCCGACGGCCTGCGCGCCGAGCAGTCCGCCCAGCAGAACCCGGAGAAGGCGCAGGAGCTGATCGGCGCGCTGACCGCGGCCGAGCAGCGCGCCGCCGGCCTCAAGGAGCGGTCCGCGCGCTGGCAGCAGACCCTCTCCGACGGGGTGGCCGACCTCAACGCCGACATCGACTACGACCTGCGCGACCGGCTGCGGGAGATCACCCACGAGGCCGAGGAGGCGCTCTACACCGGCGACCCGGCCAAGACCTGGGACCAGTTCGCCGGCTGGGTCGAGCAGGCGGCGGCCGCCGCCGCGTCGGCCAACTACATCTGGGCGACCCAGCGGGCCCGCTGGCTGGCGGGCCGGGTCGCCGAGCACTTCGACGAGGACCGGGTGCACCTGCTGCCGGCGCTGCGCACCGAGCCGTCCGACGCGCTGCGCTCGGTGCGGGCGCTGACCGTGCGGCAGGGCGAGAGCTTCGGCATCGGCCGGCGGCTGCTCACCGGGGTGCGCGGCGGTTACATGGGGGTGCTGATGTTCGGCATGCTCGGCACTTTGGTCGGGCTCTCGCTGCTGAACCCGATCTCGCTCGGCGCCGGGGTGCTGCTCGGCGCCCGGGGCATCGGCGACGAGCGCAAGCGGATCGTCACCAGGCGGCAGAACGACGCGAAGGCCGCGCTGCGCCGCTACATCGACGACGTGACCTTCCGGGTCGGCAAGGACTCCCGGGACATGCTCCGCGCGGTCCAGCGCGACCTGCGCGACCACTTCACCGCCCAGGCCGAGCAGATGAAGCGTTCGCTGTCGGAGTCGTTGCGGGCGGCGCAGAACTCGGTGAAGGCGTCCCAGAGCGAGCGGGACGCCCGGCTCGCCGAGCTGGCCACCGAGCTGGCCCGGCTGGACGCGGTGCGGCGTCAGGCGCGCGGTCTGGTCGAGGCGGCCGCGTCATGACCACGGTGACGGGCGAGGTGCGCGACCTGCTGCGGCTGGCCGTCTACACCTACCGGGACCAGCCGCACACCGTGGAGCTGCTGCGCCGCCAGCTGGCCCGGCTGGACGAGCCGCTGCGGGTGGCGATCGCCGGGAAGGTCAAGGCCGGCAAGTCCACCCTGCTCAACGCGCTGGTCGGGGAGGCGGTCGCGCCGACCGACGCGGGCGAGTGCACCCGGGTGGTCACCTGGTACCGGGACGGTCCGAGCCCGCGGATCACGGTGCACCCCAAGGACGGCCCGCCGGCCGCGCTGCCGGTGGTCCGCCGGGACGGGGCGCTGGAGATCGACCTGGGCGGCACTCCCGCCGAGCGGGTGGACCGGCTGGTGGTGGACTGGCCGGCGCAGAGCCTGCGTGGCACCACGCTGATCGACACGCCGGGCATCGCCTCGCTGTCCACCGACGTGGCCCGGCGCACGCTGCGGCTGTTCGACCCGGACGACGACACCCCGACCGAGGCCGACGCGGTGCTGTACCTGATGCGGCACCTGCACGTCGCCGATGCCGAGTTCCTGTCCTCGTTCTCCGACCAGGGCGTGGCCCGGGCCACCGCGGTCAACGCGGTCGCGGTGATCTCCCGGGCCGACGAGATCGGCGGCGGCCGGGTGGACGCGATGCTGTCCGCCCGGGCCATCGCCGGCCGCTACCGGGCCGAGCCGGCGCTGCGCGGGCTGTGCCAGAACGTGGTGGCGGTGGCCGGGCTGCTCGCGCACACCGGCCGCACCCTGCGCGCCGCCGAGTTCACCGCGCTCACCGCGCTGGCCGCCGCGCCGCGCGATGAGCTGGACGCGGCGCTGCTGTCCGCCGACCGGTTCCTGACCGCCGACCCCGGCCCGGCCGGGCTGTCCGCCGAGCTGCGCCGCGGCCTGGTGCGGCGCTTCGGGCTGTTCGGCATCCGGCTGGCCACGATGCTGGTCCGGCAGGGGGTGCGCAGCCCGTCGACGCTGTCCGACGAGTTGGTGGACCGCAGCGGGCTGGCCGACCTGCAGCGCGTGCTGCAGGTGCAGTTCGCCCAGCGGCGGGACCTGCTCAAGGCCCGGTCGGCGCTGCTGGCGTTGGACCGGCTGCTGCGCGCCGGCGGCGACGACGGGCGCGGGCTGGCCGCGCAGGTCGAGCGGATCCTGGCCGGGGCGCACGAGTTCGCCGAGTTGCGGCTGCTCGGGGCGCTGCGGTCCGGCACGGTCCGGTTGCCGCAGCAGCTGTCCGCCGAGGCCGAGCGGCTGCTCGGCGACGAGGGCACCGCCCCGGCCACCCGGCTGGGCCTGCCCGCCGAGGCCGGCCCGGAGACGCTGCACCGCGTGGCGGCGGACCTGCGGCAGCGCTGGCAGCGGCACGCCGAGAACCCGATGCTGTCCCGGCGCGCCGCCGACGCCTGCCGGATCGTGGTCCGCACCTGCGAGGGGATGCTCAACGGAAGCGCACGTCCGACCAGCGCACCCCGTCCGGCGAGCTGAGGAACCGGCCGCCGTCCCCGCCCGAGGCGTTGGCCAGGTAGCCGCTTCTGGTGCGGCGCAACGAGTTCAGCCGCGGCCCGTCCAGTATCGGCTGGAAGCTGCGGCCGCCGTCGGTGCTGCGGTAGGCCGGACCCACGTCGTTCGGCGCGATGAACAGCGCGCCGTCCGGCTGCACCACGGCCGTCCCGCCCAGCGTGCGCGGTTGGCCACCGGTGCCCGACCAGGTCTGGGTCCAGGTCCGGCCGCCGTCGGTGCTCCGGTAGATCGCGAACAGGGACCGTGACTCCCAGCCGTCCGCCCGCCGGCCGGTGGCCAGCGCGTAGACGTTCGGCCCGGACCCGGTGACGGTCACCTCGGCGGGCAACAGGTTCGGGTCGGTGGGCAGCACCGCCACCGACCAGCTCGCCCCGTTGTCGCGGCTGACCGCCACGTTCCAGTCCGAGCTGCGCGGGTCGCGGCCGGTGACCCACCAGCTTCCGTCGGCGGCCGCCCTCGGCTCCGGCCGCGGACCGTCCAGTGCCGGCGGGTTGGCCAGCCAGGCGCGTTCCCCGGAGTCGGGCAGGGTCACCACCAGCCGGCGCCACCAGCAGTCCGCCCCGGTGCGGACCCGCTCCATGCAGCGGGTCTCCAGGACCGCGTCCGCCGGGATGGTGCTGACCCGCAGATCGGGCGTGGTCGCGGCGACCCGCCAGGTGCGACCGCCGTCGGCGCTGAAGTACCGGTCGTGCGGACCGCCGGCGCCGAGGTCGGTCAGCACCAGCCGGTCCCCGCCGAGCGCGACCACCCGTCCGGTCAGCCGGCGCGGCGCCGCGAGCTCCGGCTCGGCGAACGCCTGCTGGCGCCAGTGCACCCCGTCCTCGGTGACCAGCAGCCGGCGCTCGCAGCGGAAGTCGACGCCGTCGGTGCACCGGCCCCACAGCGCGAACCCGTGCCGCTCACCGGCGAAGTCGAGGTCGTAGACGACCGGCGGGCGGGACCGTCCGACGTCCGGGCGCGGCGGGACCGTCGGAGCCGGCGCGGCCCGCCGCTCGGGGTCGGAGTCCACCCGCAGCAACGGAATGGCCACCCCGACCACGAGCGCGGTCAGCGCCAGCCCGATGATCAGGTGCCGCCTGCGCTCCACCCCCACACCGGCATTCTCCCGCATCCGGACCGGGTCAGCTGATCTTCGGTGAGGCGGCACCGTCCCAACGAAAATGCTGATCGCGCGGCCGGAACCGTACTGCTACGCTCGGCGCGTCCAATTCGGTTGTCTGGGGCGGCAGAGAGCGTTCTTCGTACTCGTCGGGGTTGCCGGGTACAGACCTGGGGCTGGGGAGCAGTCCAGTGTTCGCTGATGTCTCGCGCCGCTTTGCCGTGCGCGCAACCGCCTTGAGTCTCGCCCTGTTACTCGGTGGCGGGCTGGCCGCCGGCGTCGCCAACGCCGACGAGCCCACCCCGGCCGAGCCGGCGCCCACCACGACCACCGAGCCGACGCCACCGCCGAGCGAGTCGCCGGCCGAGCCGGCGCCAACCACCGAGCCGGCGCCGACCACCGACCCGGCACCGTCCGATCCGGCCCCACCGTCCTCGGATCCCGCGCCACCACCGGATTCCGCGGATTCCGAGCCACCGTCCAGTTCGGAGCCGGCCACCCCGCCGGCCAGCCGCGCCGCCGAGCCGGCGGAAACCCCTGCGGCGCAAGCACTCGGATCCTTCGGCGGCCTGATCTTCAAGGATGCCAACACCAACGGCGTCCAGGATGCGGGCGAAGACGGCCTGGCCGGGGTGACGATCTTCCTCTCCGGCGGTGACCCGTTCGGCAACCACCAGCAGACCACGGACGCCTCCGGCCGGTTCTCCTTCGCCGGCATCTCGACCGGCGAGTACTTCGTGAGCTACAGCGAGTCCCAGCCCGGCTGGCAGGTCTTCGGCTTCGCCGGAGGCCGGGACGACCGCATCACCGTCGACGAGTCGGACCGGCTGCGCGATGTCCGCATTCCGGCCACCCGGCACCTCAGCGACTCGCTGCGGGTGTCGATGACGTTCGACAAGGACCGTTACCGCGAAGGTGACACAGTGCGGGTCACCGTGCTGCTGGACAACATCAGCGGCACCGCGCTGTCCGGGATCAGCGCCCGGTGCAACCAGTTCAGCTCACCGGCCGGTCTGCGCGGTGGGCCGGGCTGGGGTGCGCTGGACCCGGCCGGCCCCGGCCTGAGCCTGCCGGCGCGCGGTGTCCGGGTGGTCGAGGTGTCCGAGCCGCTGCCGGCCGGAGCACCCGAGATCGGCCAGGTTTTCGCCTTCTGCGGCTTCGGCGCCACCGGTTACGGGGAGCGCGCGGCGGTGCTGATCGACGCCCGCGCGAACGTGGCGAGCACGACGCTCGGGTCCGCCCGGGGGCGCGTGCAGTTCTCGGCGGACCCGGGGCACGACCCGTCGACGAACCTGCCCGGGGTCACCGTGCTGGTGTACCACCCGGACACCGGCGCGCAGGTGGCGCAGGCGGTGACCGACGAGCAGGGCCGGTTCACCGTGACCGACCTGCCGGTCGGAAACTATGATCTGCGCGTCCTCGGCCCGTACCGGCCGCAGGGTCCGCCCACGCTGGGTTCCCCCACGCTGATCGTGCGGACCGATGCGCTCTTCGAGCAGACCTTCACCGTCATGCCCGGACCGGAGACCCCGCCGGCGAACCTGAAGGTGTCCGTCCGGTTCGACAAGCCGGCCTACACCTCGGCCGACCGGCCGCGCATCCGGATCACGCTGACCAACGTCGGGCCGGGCGCGGCCGAGCACGTCCGCCTGACCCAGGACTTCACACCGGGCTCGGTGTTCGTCGACTTCACGGACTACGGCGAGTTCTCCTCCGGTGGACCCGGCGGGCGCGTCGGCGTGGGCGAGACCCGTGTCCTCGACGTGACCGCCCGGTTCTTCAACCCGAGACTCGACATCGTGAGCTACGGCGTGTCGGCCACCTCCGACACGGTCGATCTCAACTACGTCAACAACAAGGCGAGCGTCACCGCCTCGATGACCACCACCTTCGGCGACTACACCGGCCGGGTGTTCGGCGACGAGGACCGCGACGGTGTCTTCGATCCCGGCGAGGAGTTGGCGGGCGTCGGCTTGACCCTCAACGGGTTCACCGGGTTCGTCGAGCAGACCACCGACGCCGCGGGCCGGTTCGCGTTCACCGACGTGGTGACCGGGCCCTACCGGCTCAACGTGTTCATCGAGGGGTGGGTCCTGGTGGAGCGGGAGGTGTCGGTCACCGAGACACCCGGCCCCGAGGACCTGATCCGGCTGACCCGGCCGCTGTCCCACTCACTGAGCGCGTCGCTGGGCTTCCTGGACGACTCGTACCAGGTCGGCGCGAACGCCCGGGTCCGGATCGTGTTGCACAACACCGGATCCACTGTTCTGGAACACGTTCGCGCGACCTGTTTCGGTGGGTTCAACGCGCTCACCGGCACCACCGAGGGCTGGAGTCCGCTGCGCGCGGCGGACGACGGAGTCACCCTGTCGCCGGGCGAGACCAGAACGCTCGACGTCTTCGAGCCGGTCCCCGCGGACGCCGGCGCCGTCGGGTTCGTCAGCGTCTTCTGCCTCTTCCGCGTCTCTGCTGACATATTCGACGACAACCCGTTCGGCAGCGACACGGCGAACGTCGGCGGCACCACCGCCACCGCACAGGGCAGACTCGTTCAGGATCCCAACCAGGACGGCAACTTCGCGCCCATCCCGAACACGAAGGTCGTCCTGGTCCACCCCAGGACGAACGAACCGGTGGCGAAGGCGGTCACCGATGCCGACGGCAACTTCGACATCCCCGCCATCCCCGCCCGCGAGTACCTGCTCCGGGTGGTCGGCCCCTGGCAACCCGGCCCGTTCGAGTCCATGATCCTGCAGGTCTCGCCAGAATTCGGGCGCCAGACCTTCATCCTGGAACCGGGCCCCGATCAGCCCGACCCGTTCCCGGACCCGCCCGCGGCCACACCCCCGGCCCCGCAGGGTGCGCCGGCCCCACCCACCACCGAAGACGACCTGGCCGACACCGGCGCCAACGTCCGCATCCTCACGTTGTTCGCCCTAACCCTCCTGCTCACCGGCGCCATCACCCTCACCACAACCCGCCGCCGCCAAACCTG